>NZ_BJMS01000125.1 GCF_006539285.1 Sporolactobacillus inulinus | reverse complement strand
AGTAAGGATCGGACGCTTTTTGCCCGGTTTTTCTAACAAAAAAATGCATCGGATTTTTCGCATTATAAAAGAGATCATGAACCAAATGTGCAGATGCGGGACTCCCATGGGATCTCGTCCTGTTCATGCGAGTGGCCAGAGCTTAACAAGGCTGACTATGTTTTAATGGTTGGACGTATTTGTTTCTCCTAAGCATCACCGCAAAGTAGTGAATCAATAAGTTGTAACCAAGTTTTCTCTTGGATTAATCTGTCGAATACTGCCCGATTGAATTAATTCATGATAGAATAAAGAGTGATTGAAGAGTGAGAGTAGGTGGAAGTGTGAGTAAGACATTGGCAGTCGCCAACCAAAAGGGCGGTGTCGGGAAAACAACAACCGCGGTGAACTTGAGCGCATGTATGGCTTCGCTTGGCTGCAAAGTCTTAATGATCGACTGTGATCCTCAAGGAAATGCCACAAGCGGATCAGGAGTGGACAAAGGCGAAGTTGATGAATGTGTCTATGATGTCTTAGTTGATGAAGTTGATATAGCAAAGGTGATTCATCGTTCGGCCGTTGAAAATTTAGATGTTGTACCTTCGGCAATTCAGCTTGCAGGTGCCGAAATTGAACTCGTATCCACGATTTCACGCGAAGTGCGACTGAAGCGTGCACTGGAGAAGATTAAAGATAATTATGATTATATTATCATTGATTGTCCGCCTTCTCTTGGTCTCTTAACGATCAATGCGTTAACTGCAGCGGATGCTGTGATCATTCCGGTACAATGCGAATATTACGCTCTTGAAGGACTCAGCCAGTTATTAAATACAGTTCGTCTCGTTCAAAAGCATTTGAACCATCACTTGGCCATTGAAGGGGTACTCTTGACCATGCTTGATGCGCGAACCAATCTTGGACTTCAGGTAATTCAAGAAGTAAAAAAATACTTTCAGGATCGGGTATTTAATACAATAATTCCACGAAATGTTCGATTAGGGGAAGCGCCGAGCCATGGACAACCGATTATTATGTATGATTCACGGTCCAAAGGTGCAGAAGGGTACCTTGACTTTGCGAAAGAAGTGATGACCAATGCCTAAAACGCCAAAGACGTCGAAGGCATTAGGTAAAGGACTGGACGCCTTCTTTCCATCGGCATTTCGCGAGGATCTCGATAACGCAGTCGAACATATAAAACTGGATGAAATGCGCCCCAATCCTTATCAGCCACGCAAAACTTTTGACTCCCAGGCTCTAGAGGAACTGACTCAGTCGATCAAAGCGCACGGGATCATTCAACCACTCGTCGTACGTAAAAGCATTAAAGGGTATGACATTGTTGTTGGCGAACGCAGATTTCGTGCAGCCAAGCAAGCTCAAATGAAGAGCGTACCTGTGGTTGTCAAAGAACTATCTGATGAAGCGATGATGCAAATTGCTTTAATTGAAAATCTACAGCGCGAAAATTTGAATCCGATTGAAGAAGCTGCCGCGTACAAAAAATTAATGAATGGATTAAAGATAACGCAAGATGAGTTGGCTAAGAAGCTTGGAAAAAGCAGACCGCACATAGCAAACTATTTGCGCTTGCTGCAATTGCCCGCAGATGCGGCTGCCCTTATTAAACAAGGCAAATTATCGATGGGGCACGGACGCGCACTGGTTGGACTTAAGGATAAAAGCCAAATCAAACCTGTTGTTCAAAAAGTATTAAAAGAGCAGCTCAATGTCCGTCAGTTAGAAACGCTCGTACAACAATTAAACCATCATGTTCCACGTGAAACAATAAAAAAGAAAAAATGGGTCATGCCGCCAGAGCTAAAGGAACATGTCTCTTCTCTGAGAGAAAAATACGGTACTTCCGTAAAAATAAAACCCGGATTAAAAAAAGGAAAAGGCAAAATCGAACTGGATTATTATTCTTCAGAAGACTTATACCGACTCATTGAAATTATGGAAGGACGACTGTAAAAGTCGTTTTTTTTTTGCGGGTAAAGAAACTTTAATAATATGCCTTGCGGGTAACTAGAATAGATGGATACAGACGCTTGGGGAGCATCCCGGTTGACTTCGAGCCACGGACATTTTGCTTAAAACCTAGGAAACTCCGGTTCACACGAAGCAAGCGAATAGCTAGAGCGTCGTTCTTAAGCACAAGGTGACCGGATCAGAACCTTTTTCAACGCGACAGAAAAGGACGCTGCTTTCCAACTTTTCTTAGTCATTCGCGATGCTTTCTTCTGGTTCAATCCATCAACAGCAGTTTGGACAGAAGCGATCTGCGCCGTGACATCAACGCAACAGAGAGGCAACGGCCAATCGTATGGGCGAGATTCATGACAATGTTGAGACGGGTGTTTTGTAACACAGAGTATTCCATGAACCCGCTAACATTGACGATCCCCGTGATATTCATATCACCAACGGGAAGCAATTCCTTATTCACACCTGCTCCGGGAAGCACCGGACCCTCCGCAATTGTTATTTTGCCTATGTTTTGATATTTTCCGAGACAAGCATCAATCCCAATGATAAATGGATCTTTGTAGGAGGCGCGAATCTTTTGCAACGTATCATGCAGATTGACCGCATGAACGGGTTTCTGTAATGTTCCATAAACCTTGCTGTCAGGCAGACGGTGACGTTCGAGATAAGAACCGACCAGTGGTCCGAGCGCATCCCCTGTAGAACGATCGGTGCCAATACAGACGATAATAATCGGTGATGAACCTGCAGGAGGCAATAATTGCCGAATTGCCCGTACGAGAACATGATGGTCTGCTTTATTTTCATAATGGACGTGTACAGCATGGCGTACATTAGACGTTTGATCGGACTTTAGATTCATAGATTCGCCTCCTAAGTATCAACAGTATATGAACATCTTCAAGTTTTATACGTTGGTGTCATTTTTTTTACGAAACATGAAAAGGGGGGCGGCCGTGGCAAGAGATGCTTAGCAAGATGATGCATGTGAATCACATCATAAAATTGAATGGTAAAAATCTGTCTTTTTCATGGAAAATAGGATATACTATGTATCAGAAAATTATTGATCAATAAGGTTAGGCGATGAAGGAGAAGAGTACCTAGCGACGCCGTATGAAGCGATTCAGGGAGGATGGGAGCCTGATTGCGACAGCTGGGGAAGGCACTCTTGAGCTGCAATTGAACAAAAGTGGGTGCAACGATGCACCAATTAGGGTGGAACCGCGTGAGCAAACAAAAGCTTTCGTCCCTAGGCAAGGGCCTAGTGGATGAAAGCTTATTTTATTTTTACTAAGGGAGCTTTGAGACATGAGTAAATCAATGGAACAAATTGTGAATCTCGCAAAACAGCGCGGGATTATTTTCCCGGGTTCAGAAATTTATGGGGGTTTAGCGAACACTTGGGACTATGGTCCAATCGGTGTTGAACTCAAAAACAATGTGAAAAAAGCATGGTGGAAGAAATTTGTTCAGGAGTCCCCCTATAATGTCGGCCTTGATGCGGCGATCTTGATGAACCCGAAGACTTGGGAGGCATCGGGACACATCACCAACTTTAACGACCCAATGATCGACTGTAAAAAATGTAAATCACGATTCCGAGCAGATAAGCTGATTGAGAACACGATCCCCCAGGCGGAATTGCCGGGACCGGTTGACGGCTTAACCTTTGAAACGATGAAAAGGCTGATTGAAGAGCATCAAATTCCTTGCCCGGATTGCGGTGCGCATGAATTTACTGAAATTCGGCAGTTCAACTTAATGTTTAAAACCTATCAAGGCGTTACCGAAACGGCAAAAGATGAAATTTTCCTTCGCCCGGAAACAGCGCAAGGTATTTTTGTCAACTTCAAAAACGTGCAGCGTACGATGCGTAAAAAGATTCCGTTTGGTATTGGTCAAGTCGGCAAATCGTTCCGCAATGAAATTACACCCGGTAACTTCACATTCCGTACTCGCGAATTTGAACAGCTTGAATTGGAATTTTTCTGCAAACCGGGTGAAGATAAAAAGTGGTTCCAATATTGGCGGACATTCGGCTATGAATGGCTGAAGTCGTTAAATGTAAAAGAGGAAAATATTCGTCTGCGCGATCATGAAAAAGAAGAACTGCCACATTACAGCAATGCGACGACCGATATTGAATACTTATTCCCATTCGGTTGGGGCGAATTGTCCAGTCTGTCCTCGCGTACCGACTATGATCTGCGCCGTCATATGGAAGTATCCGGTCAAGATCTCCAGTACATTGATCAAAACAATAATGAGCGTTATATTCCTTATGTCATCGAACCGTCACTCGGGGCCGACCGTGTCACGCTTGCGTTCCTTGCCGAAGGGTATGAGGAAGAAAAAATCAGCGATAAAGATACACGAACAGTGCTGCATTTCCATCCGGTATTGGCGCCATATAAAGCTGCCGTACTGCCGCTGTCGAAGAAGCTTGGTGAAGAAGCCATGGCTATTTATCAAGATCTTGCAAAAGAGTTCATGGTGGATTATGACGAAACCGGCTCGATTGGCAAACGCTACCGTCGTCAAGATGAGATCGGCACACCATACTGCATTACTTATGATTTTGACTCGAAAACAGATGGCAAAGTAACGGTACGTAATCGCGACACGATGGATCAAGTACGACTTCCGATCAGTGATCTTTCAGCATTTCTTAAAGAAAAAATCGCATTCTAATGAGGATGTTCTTGTGACCATGCCTTGAAAGGGGAAGGACTATGCCGAATCAGCGGATCAATTTTGACTTAAATGACGTTGTTGAAATGAAAAAACCTCATCCATGCGGTGAAAATAAATGGAAGATCATTCGCATGGGTGCGGATATACGCATTAAATGTCTCGGTTGTGGGCACAGTGTCATGCTTCCAAGAAGCGAATTTCAACGCAAAATCAAAAGAATTCTTGAACACGGCGTTAAAGCAGAAGAAAATGACGAACGCAAGTGATGAAGGAAACGAGAACAGGTAAGCATTCGGAAGAAAACCCAGGGGGTTGGACGTAAATGAGTTTGACAACAGGTATTGTCGGTTTGCCGAACGTCGGGAAATCGACATTGTTTAATGCAATTACGCAAGCTGGAGCAGAAATGGCCAATTACCCATTCTGTACCATTGAACCTAATGTCGGTATTGTCAGTGTGCCCGATGCACGACTGGATCGTTTAACGGAAATGTACCATCCTAAGAAAACGATCCCGACAACGTTTGAATTCACCGATATTGCAGGATTAGTTAAAGGCGCCAGCAAAGGGGAAGGACTTGGCAACCAATTTTTGGCGAACATACGTCAGGTTGATGCGATATCACATGTTGTCCGCTGTTTTGAAGATAAAAACATCACGCATGTTTCGGGAAAAATCGATCCAATCGATGATATTGAGACGATTAATCTCGAACTCGTGCTGGCGGATATGGAACAAGTAACCAAGCGAATTGACCGTGTAGAAAAATTAGCGAAACAAAAGGATAAAGCATCGATTATTGAATTCTCCGCCCTTCAAAAGTTGAAAGAGGCCTTTGAGGCAGGAAAGCCTGCACGCCATGTTGAACTGACCGATGATGAAGAGGCTGCGGTGAAACCATTTAATTTTCTGACCAAAAAACCGGTGCTTTATGTCGCAAATGTATCGGAAGACGATGTGGCGGAATCCGATCAGAATCCGCATGTACAAGCGGTTAAGGCGTATGCAAGAAAAGATGGTGCCGAAGTGGTCGTCATCTCAGCGCGCATCGAATCTGAAATTGCTGAGCTTGATGGCGAAGAAAAAAAGGTGTTCCTTGAAGAACTAGGTCTGGACGCATCCGGATTGGACCGGCTGATCGCTAAATCCTATGATCTTCTTGGTCTTGCTACGTACTTTACAGCAGGGGAAAAAGAAGTGCGCGCTTGGACGTTCCGAAAAGGGACGAAAGCACCACAAGCAGCCGGAATCATCCATTCGGATTTTGAACGCGGATTTATCCGTGCTGAAATTGTTTCCTATGATGATCTGATCGCGGCAGGATCGGAAAATGCGGCAAAGGAAATGGGAAGACTTCGTCTGGAGGGAAAAGAGTATATCATGCAGGACGGAGACATCGTCAACTTCCGATTTAACGTCTGATAAACTTGATTGAAAGAGAAATCTATGGTATTATTTTAACCTATGAGTGAGAAAACTTGCTCTCTGCTCCATATTGGAGCCGCTTAGTCCAAGGGGAGGTGAATGATTGTGCGCGCATACGAAATTATGTACATCCTTCGTCCGGATCTGGAAGAAGAACAGGAAAAATCCGTTAAGGAAAAGTTAGCTTCCATTCTGACGAACAACGGCGCCGAAATCAAGGAAGTCAAGGAAATGGGAAAACGACGTTTGGCCTATGAAATCAATGACTTCAATACGGGCGTCTACACTGTTCTGTATGTTAATGCAGGCAGCGAAGCCATCAACGAATTTGATCGTCTTGTTAAGATCAACGATGACGTGCTCCGTTTCATGACGATTAAAGACGAACGCAAACCTGAAGAAGCGAAATAATCGACCTGAAAAGAAAGGGGAATGGTCCTGATGATCAATCGCGTTGTTTTGGTTGGGCGGCTGACGAAGAATCCTGAATTGCGTTATACGCCGAACGGTGTCGCTGTAACGAGCTTTACCATTGCGGTAAACCGCCCATTTTCGAACCAGCAAGGGGAACGAGATGCCGATTTTATTCCTGTCGTTGTTTGGAGAAGACAAGCCGAAAATGCTGCTAATTTCCTGCAAAAAGGAAGTCTTGCCGGCGTTGACGGCCGCATTCAGACACGCAATTATGAGAATAATGAAGGTCGGCGCGTTTATGTGACTGAGGTAGTTGCCGACAGTGTCCAATTTCTTGAACCGAAAGGATCGAGAAATGCCAATGGTGGGAATTACGCACCAAGCAGTCCTTCAGCATCGGCCAATCAGCAGCGCGGCGGCTTTGCACCATCGAATAATAATGCTATGAATGGTGCCAGCCAAGACCAGGGCGCTCCTTCTTTTGATGATCCTTTCGCAGGCGACAGTAAACCGATTGATATATCGGATGACGATCTGCCGTTCTAAATGATGCATGCAAAAGAAAATAGAGGAGGTGCCGAATATGGGTGTACGTCGTTCTCGTGGCAAACGTCGTAAAGTATGTTTCTTTACGGTTAACCACATTACTTACATTGATTATAAAGACGTTGATCTGCTCCGTCGATTTATCTCTGAACGAGGAAAGATTTTGCCTCGTCGTGTAACTGGAACAAGTGCGAAATACCAGCGTCAGTTGACCCGTGCGATTAAACGTTCCCGTCAAATGGCTCTGCTTCCGTACACAACGGAATGATCACGAATAAGAAAGAGGTTGGACAGGAATTCGATTCTTGTTCAACCTCTTTTTGCACT
>NZ_BJMS01000124.1 GCF_006539285.1 Sporolactobacillus inulinus | reverse complement strand
ATTATGGCTCGATAGCTCAGTCGGTAGAGCAGAGGACTGAAAATCCTCGTGTCGGTGGTTCGATTCCGCCTCGAGCCATGTTCTCCAAACATAAGCGTTTACCGCACTTTATAAAACGTACTTAAACAGGACAAAATCCTTGAGGTAATCAGGGGTTTTGTCCTGTTTCCTATTTCTGGTTTTATGACATTGTCTCAAGGAGTGTGTTAAAATATAAAAGAATTTATCTAAGAAAAGCGGCAGATGAATGAAGAACATGCCGCCAATAAAACGAACAACGATTGCGAAAGAATAATTGCACGGGAAATAAATCACAAGAACGTACAAGGAGTCTGCTCATAATGGAAAATAAAATTCTTGTTGTTGATGATGAACAGCCAATTGCTGATATATTGCAGTTTAATCTGGAGAAGGAAGGATACGAAGTTGTTTGCGCGTACGATGGAGAAGAAGCGCTGAAAAAGGTTGAAGAAGAAAATCCGGATATGATCTTGCTCGATGTGATGCTGCCGGTCAAAGACGGTATGGAAGTGTGCCGTGAAGTAAGAAAAACACATAATATGCCGATTATCATGCTGACGGCAAAAGATTCGGAGATTGATAAGGTACTCGGGTTGGAAATGGGCGCTGATGATTATGTAACCAAACCGTTCAGTAATCGAGAGTTGATTGCACGCGTCAAGGCGAACTTGAGGCGGCACAAACAAGAGGATACCGAAGAGGAAAAGAAACAAGTCAACAATATTGAGATCGGCGATTTAACCATTCACCTCGATGCCTATGTCGTCACCAAGCGGGGGAAAGTGATTGAATTGACGCACCGGGAATTTGAACTGCTTCATTATTTAGCGGAACACATCGGCCAAGTCATGACCCGTGAAAAGCTGCTGCAAACGGTATGGGGCTATGATTATTTTGGGGATGTACGGACGGTCGACGTCACGGTAAGACGATTGCGTGAAAAAATTGAGGATAATCCGAGCCGACCGATGTGGATCGTTACTCGGCGCGGGGTCGGCTATTATCTAAAGGAACCCAATCAGGAGCTCAGTGATGAATAAGGTTGGCTTTTTTAAATCAATACAGTTCAAGGTGGTCTTGATTTACACGCTGCTTATTTTGCTTGCCATGCAGTTGATCGGTGTCTACTTTGCCGATCGCGTCAAGACAATTACTCTGGATAGTTTTGAAAACTCACTTGAGAGCCAAAGCCAGCTGATTGCATGGAATGTTGGCGAAGCGATTCGTCAAGCGCAAGAGTCAAATGTGGAAGATCCGAATCATGTGGCAGATCAGATTCAGAACCAGCTCTTGGAGATTGATGCCAACATCCGCGAGATTGAAGTGATTGACGATAATATGGTGATTGTTGCAGCCGATGAAAAGCATCGCGATGCCGTTGGCAAACGGACCACAAATCAATTGGTCGTTCAAAACCTTTCATCCACTTCAACGAATAAATTTCGGCGTGCCGACCGGTCGAGCGGTGAACGTATCGACATTGTGACGACACCGATTATGGTCGACAACCATCGATATGGGATGCTTTACGTAGAAAAGAGTTTTGAAAATGTCTATGAGCAGTTGCAGCAAATCAACCAGATCTTAGCCACTGCGACCATTTTTGCACTCTTGGTTACGGCTATCTTAGGCTTTTTCTTGGCGAGGACAATTACACGGCCACTCGTTCAAATGCAGCGGCAGGTCATGGCGGTTTCTCAAGGAAACTTTACCCGAAAAGTACAAATGACCGAACCGGATGAGATTGGGAAACTGGCCACATCGTTTAATAACATGACATTGAAACTGCGTGAAGCCAATGCAACAACCGAATCGGAGCGGCGCAAATTAAAATCCGTCTTGACGTTCATGACCGATGGCGTCATTGCAACGGATCGAAAAGGCAATGTCGTGCTGATGAATAATCGCTCTGAGCAGCTGCTTAATGTGTACCGTCATGATGTGACCGGAAACTCGATTCTGGATTTGTTAAAGATTCGCAAAGACTATAAAATTATGGATCTCTATAATATGGAGAACTCGATCGTGCTCGACTTCAGTACGGATGATGAGACGATCCTGCTGCGCGCCAACTTCTCTGTTGTAAAAAAAGACAGCGGACTGGCTAATGGATTAATTGCCGTCATTCATGACGTTACGGAGCAGGAGCAAGTGGACATGGAACGTCGCGAGTTTGTTGCCAATGTGTCGCATGAATTGCGCACACCGCTGACCACAATGAAAAGCTACCTCGAAGCGCTTCAGGATGGCGCAGTGGAAGATCCCGCCCTGGCAAGTAAGTTTCTCGGTGTGACGCAGCGAGAAACCGAACGGATGATTCGGCTTGTGAATGATTTGCTGCAATTGTCTCGTCTTGATTCTAAAGACTATAAAATTCATTTGGAACGTACGGATTATATCACTTTTTGCCAAAGTATCATGGATCGATTTGAAATGTCGAAAAAACAGAATATTGAATTCGTTCGCCAATTTCCAAAGGGGTCTTTTTATGTTCTTATTGATCGGGACAAACTGACCCAGGTCATCGATAACATTATTTCGAACGCGATTAAATATTCGCCGGAAGGCGGCATCATTACATTTGCAATTCGGCGTAGAGGCAATAAGATCCGCTCAATGATCAGTGACCAAGGTGTCGGCATACCAAAGGAAAATCTGCCAAAGATTTTTAATCGCTTCTACAGAGTTGATCGTGCCCGTTCACGCAAATTAGGTGGGACAGGTCTTGGACTTGCGATTGCCAAAGAAATGGTAGAGGCTCAAGGCGGAGAAATCTGGGCGGAGAGTGATTGGAACCGCGGGACAACCATTCATTTTATACTCCCACTCGATAGAAGGGATTCATGATGCAACGAGAAATCTTTAAATCGATATTGCTTGGTGTACTGGTCTTGGCCAGTGTTGTGATGACATCCAACATACTGTTCTATAAATCGGATTTTGAAAAGTACAAACCGAATTCAACAAGTCAGGTTGCAATTGCCGAGTCCCGTAAATTTCCACAAGTCATTCGCCCCAATTTGATGCTGGAACGAAATCAAAACGGGCGGTTTGGCCAAAACAGCAATACGGACATTCAAAAGGTCTATTCCTTGCTGCGGCAATCTGTATTCAGCGAAATAACCGGCAGCGCGTCGAGTGTTGAGGATGCCGATACGCCGCATTATACACTTGTGTTTCCTGCACCACTGACCTTTGATGCGCTGGGAAGGGTTTTTCAATTTGATTCGAGCAAGTCTGTCAGTGCAAACCATATTCCGGTTGATCGCATTGATATTTTTGGCTCAACAGACAAGCACAATGTGATTGCTGTTTTTTCTTCACCGGATGAAAAAAATAAATTTTATACAACCGTTGATCATTTGAATTTTGAAACGTTGCAAGGTCTGTATGCCAAGGCGGAACTTCGCCCGTATGACCGCTTGTCTTTGAGAGATAAGGTTGCTTATCTGCCCCAGGGGAAAACGACAATGCACGCAGAAGTGACCTACTTTGAGCGGGTTTCTTTAGAGGAATTCATTCCAATACTTTTTCCTGATCCGGACAATGTGTTTGCTGTGCGCGGGAAAACCGAGTACACAGACAGCGGACGGCAGCTGGAGCGGACAAATAATATTGTTCAGTATGTCAATCCAGGGATTGTGAGTTCGACAGAGCAGAATAAGGATCCGATTCTGGTCAGCTTTGATTGGATGAATCAAATCAAATTATGGACGAATGACTTTATCTATCAGGGTGCATCATTGAAGAATTATCGCGGCGACGGAACCGTTTCTTTTCGAATGACGCTAGGCGACTACATGGTTTTTAACACGGATTACCCGAATTGGTATTTGAGCATGATTGAACTCAGCTGGAAAAGCGGGGAGCTCAATAGTTATAAAGGGACGCTCCTTGAATTGAATCCCGTTGATACTCAAGGAACGATTATGCTTAGTTCTGCACGTGATGTACTCGATCAATTAAAGCAGGCTAATGTACCAGTTAACCAGATTGAGGATCTATGCATCGGGTATGAACTGAAGAGCCCGTCCTCAGGCTCAGGGCAATCGATCATGGCTGTGCCAGACTGGTTCTATAAAATTGGGGATCGCTGGAATTCAGTAACGAAAGAACTGATCCCTTCTCAAATGAACAATGGGAAGGAGGACCCATCATGAATTGGAGCCGGACAAAGTCGATTTTCATCATTTGTTTTCTGCTTCTTGACGTTTTTCTTGTTTTTGAGATGTACATGCGACAGCAGGATGAGAATTTTGTCAATTATCATGATGAGTCGCAGCACTTTAATTATAAACTGGAAACGGTTATCCCAACGATGCCCGAGGATATTACTTTTTTGCGCGGTACACGTATGGATTGGAGCCAAGACAAAGACATATTAGCTCAGGTCGTTGATAAAAGAAAGACGCAGGAAAATCAGGAACTTGCGCTTGAGCAAAGTAATTTGCAGCTAGTCAGTACGTTCAAACGGCCGATTTCAATCGGGCATAGTGACAATGAAGAGCTTCAGCAAGATTTATTAAGCAACGTCTATCAGGGTCAGGACTATAAGTATTGGCCGTTTGTATCGAGCAGTACAGGGATTAAATTTTCGCAAACATACCGTGGTCGTCCGGTTTATATCAGTACACGAAATAAATTACAAATGCTTGATTTTACCGTTAAGGATAACAAGGTTACGGGATTCAAACAGAGCTATTTTTCACTCACGGAAAAAAATAAAGTTGACCCGATCAATGCGGAACAGGCAATTAATAGCTTGGCAGAGCGAACCGATCTGGTCGGCTATAACCGGCTGCATATCAAAGCCATTGAACTGTGTTATTTGAATACCGTTGGCGATGAAAGTTCGGAACCGTTGATCTTCGTTCCGGCATGGCATTTCGTGGTTCATACGGTAAATGGAACGAGCGATTACTTTGTTAATGCAGTATCAGGGAATGTACTTACCATTAAATAAGCAATCGATTGTGTGACGGATTAATCACCCTTGGGAGGGGTAACGGTGCCATTTAAATTCAGTGTTTTAGCAAGCGGAAGTACGGGGAATTCTCTTTATATTGAAACGGAGCAGCGGCGTTTGCTTATTGATTGCGGACTAAGCGGCAAGAAAATGATTGAACTGCTTGGACAGATCGACCGTCGCCCGGAAGATATTGACGCGATTTTAGTCACTCATGAACACAGCGATCATATTAAGGGACTGGGTGTGTTTGCGCGCCGTTTTCATACACCGGTCTATGCCAATCAGAAAACGTGGCATGCGATGTCCTCAGGAATTGGAGAGATTCCGACGGAGCAAAAGTTTGATTTCGAAGCCAATACAACGCGGGATTTCAGCGATTTGTCCGTTGAATCATTCTCCGTTTCCCACGATGCGGCTGATCCAATGTTCTTCGTCGTTCATCAGGGTGAGAAACAGCTGACCCTTGCAACCGATCTCGGTTATGTTTCAGCGCACATCAAAGGGTTAATTCATAATTCGGATGCCTATGTTATGGAGGCGAACCATGACACGGAGATGCTGATGATGGGGCGATATCCATGGAGCGTCAAACGACGGATTTTGGGAGATACCGGGCATATTTCAAACGAAGAATCGGGAGTCGCACTGACCGAAGTCTTTGGTGATCACACCAAGCAGATTTATCTTGCACACCTAAGCAAGGATAACAACATGAAAGAGCTGGCGCGTATGAGCGTTGGCCAGCATTTAGAGCGGCTGGGACTAAAATTAGGTCGTGAGATTGGTCTTTATGATACCGACCCTGATCATTCGACGAAACTGACCGCGGTTTAAGGTTTAATTGCAGGTACAGTTGGCTATTCTTTACATAGAACAATGGTATTTTTGCGTTCCTTTTAAAAATAGTCACATAATTTTCAATCGGTTCATGATCAGTGGTAAATTATTGGTAAAAGGAAGTTGCGTGAATCATCAGCACCTTGGCTGCTCTTGGAGCCGGTGTGCTCAAGTTTTGATGCATTTTCTTTATGATACAGAGGAGGAATAGGTATGGGGTATTATGATGAAAACCATGAAAATGACCAAGACTCAAAAGAAAATGGCCATCAATCGAGAGAAACCCATGCACGTGGCGGCTGGTTTCTCTCAGGGTTTATCGGCGCAATCGTCGGTATGGTCTGCCTTTTGATCTTTGCTCCAATCCTATCAGATCTGGGAGTTTTCCCTTATCAAGTCTCAACAGGCGCTCAGAATACCAATAATGTCGGGAATACAACCTTCAATCGACAAATGAATGTCAATGTTACCACGTCGGTCACTGAAGCCGTTGATAAAGTGTCACCTGCCGTGATCGCGGTCATTAATCTGCAAAAGGCTAATTTCTTTGACAACAAGTACACGGAATCGGGAATAGGATCGGGAATCATCTATAAAAAGGATAATCAATATTCCTACATTGTGACGAATAATCATGTCGTTTCCGGCGCGGAAAAAGTTGAAGTGCGGCTAAATGATAATGTCAAAACAAATGCGACCGTGTTGGGAAAGGATTCACTGTACGATTTAGCGGTACTGCGTATCCCGTCAAAAAACGTGAACGCAGTTGCTGAATTTGGCAACTCCTCTAAATTGAAACGCGGCGAACCGGCGATTGCTATTGGCAACCCGCTCGGATTTTCCGGCTCTGTGACACAAGGAATCATCAGCTCAACCAATCGTACCATTCCGGTTGAGAGCAATAATGCGTCGATTGAAACACAGGTACTGCAAACCGATGCGGCCATCAACCCGGGCAACAGCGGCGGTGCGTTAGTCAACATTGCCGGCCAGGTCATCGGGATCAACTCGTCGAAGATCGCATCGACCGGTACCGGAAGCAATGATGACGTTGAGGGCATCGGCTTCGCCATCCCGATCGACTTCGCCAAAACGGTGATCGCGAAACTGGAAACAAGCGGAAAGGTTAAGCGTCCGATGCTTGGCGTCAGCATTGTTGATCTGACGATGGTACCGAATGAGGAAGTCAAGCAACTGCAGCTGCCGTCCAGTGTTAAAACCGGACTTGTGGTGACCGATGTTCAGAGCTCCAGCCCGGCAGCACGAAGCGGTCTTGAGGCCGGTGATGTGATTACGGAAATTAACGGGCATAAAATCAAGAGTTACATTGAATTCTCCACCTACATGTACACCGAGCTGAACGCCGGTCAAAAGGTAACGATCAAGTATTATCGAATGGGAAAAACGCATACAACGCAATTAACGCTCGGCAGCAAAACATTCTCATAATGAGCAAGATGAATAGAGCGGGTCCAAGACGAAATATCTGTCTTTGGACCCGTTTTCTTTTTGCAGGTAAAGAAAGTATGTGCATCTGGGATCAAGAGGCGCCGCACTTATCGGTTGGTGGACCAGGTTAAGC
>NZ_BJMS01000123.1 GCF_006539285.1 Sporolactobacillus inulinus | reverse complement strand
GGTACGCCCGCGGCAAGCGAGCAACCGAAGCGACGATTCAGTACCGAGAAGACACGAGCCCATCATACATGGTTGGAGATTAAGAACCAAGCACAGCTTGGTTTTTCTTAACAGCCCGGATGAACCACGGAGAAACCAGAGGTAAGAGAAGAGGAAAAAAATGAAAAGCTTTATTAAGCGTCTGCTCGCGTTTTCGATCGGACCGTTTGGTGCAGCATTTATTGGACTGATTACGATTCCGGTAACCACCCATTTTGTTTCACCTGAGGAATACGGAAAAGCGAGCATGTATCTGCTTGCATTAACGATGCTGGCAACGGTTCAGTACCTCGGCATCGATCAAGCGTATACACGAGAATTCCATGAGGTGAACGATCGGGAAGCGTTATTCTTGAATGCGCTGCTGCTTCCGCTTTTGTTCGCCCTATTTATTTTGACGATGATTGCACTGAATCTCAGCACAACCGCGCAACTTCTGTTTGGCGAACCGGATCACGCCGCAGCAGCGCTGCTGCTCGGCGTATCGCTTGTCCTCCTATGCTTCGAACGCTTCCTGCTGCTGTCTTTACGGATGCAGGAAAAAGCGCTTGCTTATTCGCTTTACACGGTATTCATTAAGCTCATCGTTCTTGCGGCTACGCTTGTTCTCGTCCTCTTCATCCGCCGCGACTTTCTTGCCGTGGTTTATTCAGCTGCCGTCGGTCAGATTTTCGGTGATCTACTCCTTCTGTTTCGTTTGAGGACGATGTTTCGCATAGGCCATTTCCGTCCAAATCGCGCGCTTTTGCGTCGCATGCTTCTCTTTGGTTTGCCGCTCGTTGTGGCCGCCTCAGCATCGGCTTTGCTCAATTCCGCCGGGCAGCTTTCCCTTCGTACATGGAGCAGTTTCTATGATGTCGGTATGTTTGCGGCCGCGCTTAAGGTTGCCGCCGTATTGTCTGTGGTGCAGACCGCTTTTACCAGCTTCTGGGTACCCACCGCGTATCGTTGGCATGCCGAGGGAAAATCGATCGCTGCTTTTCGTATGGTCAGCAGCGGCGTGCTCTTGTTCATGTCGGCGTTTTACTTTGTCGTGCTTCTCTTTAAAGAACCCCTGATGCGCTTCCTTTCACCGGATTATGTGCCCGCAGCCGGTTTGATCGGCCTGCTTTGCCTGCAGCCGGTTCTCTATACGCTTAGCGAAACGACAACGTTGGGGATCGTCTTTTCACGAAAAAGCTACCTGAATCTATGGGTCAGCTTCTTGTCTTTGCTTCCTTGTCTGCTGATTAACGTACTCGCAGTTCCTAAACTCGGTACGCTTGGTGCCGGGCTTGCGACCGGAGTGTCCTATGTTTTGTTTTTCATTGCTAGGAGCTGGTTTTCGGCAAAAAATTGGCGAGGTTTTCCACTTTACCGGCACTATGCGGTGATTGCGGTTCTTTTTGCAGCCGCTGTTCTCAATAGCATGCATTTGCCATTTATGGTTTTGGCAAATTTGGGCATGCTTTTATTAGTGATCTTCATGCAAAGGCAGGCAATCGTCCTGTTCTATCAAAAATTTCGGGCGACAAAACGAGAAAATGATTCTTCAGCTTTTCCTTCTTAAAGTCGGCTCTGCGGAGGATCAGTTCAAGCATTCCTTTACACAACCTTAAACGAGTCATCATATTGCCTACATAAAGGTTCACTATAATTGAAACAAGTTCAATGGCAAGTAGTGATGAACTGGAGAGGTGTTTCATGTGAAGCCGGAAAAAGAAATACGCGCGTGCAGCGGTTATTCAATGGTCAATCGGCCGCAAATTGCACTTCCTGAGGGGATCAAAATGTATCTGCCAATCAAACGAGGTTTTGATCTGCTCGCTGGCTCGGTCGGGTTCGTGCTTGCCGCACCGATCATCTTCATTTTCGCTTTATTGATCGTTTTGGAGACGCCGGGTTCGCCGTTCTATGTCCAGGAACGCTGCGGCAAGGGCGGAAAACGATTCAAATTGGTTAAGCTTCGTTCGATGCGAAAAGATGCCGAACGAGGCGGTGCAAAATGGGCGGAAGCAGATGATCCGCGCGTCACCCGAGTCGGTCGATTTATTCGGAAAACACGTATTGACGAGCTTCCTCAGTTTCTTTCCGTACTCAAAGGGGACATGTCGCTGATCGGCCCACGTCCGGAGCGACCGGTATTTACCGAGAAATTTGATCGCGAGATTCCGGGATTTAAAAACCGCTTAATGGTGAAACCGGGTCTAACCGGTCTTGCCCAAGTGAGCGGCGGCTATGATTTATCACCAAAAGAAAAACTCGTTTATGACTTGTACTATGTCCGCAACCTATCGCCAATGCTTGAGATCAGCATTTTGCTGCGCACGGTCAAAGTACTGTTGACCGGGGACGGAGCCCGCTAACAAACTGCATGACTTTTACGATCAGGAGGGATTTCCATGGAGAAAGTATTGGTAACCGGCGGTGCCGGGTTTATTGGCTCACATGTTGTCGAGGCTTTGCTAAAAAAAGGCTATGCCGTTGCTGTTATGGATAATTTTTCTACCGGGCGTCGGGAGAATATCGCTAATCTGCCGGTCGATCTTTATATTTGCGATATCGCCGATTCATCGGTCATTAATGTCGTCAAATCGATTCATCCGGACTATATTATTCACCTGGCTGCGCAGATCAGCGTGTCGCAATCGGTTGCTGATCCGCTGTTTGATGAACGGACGAATGTAACCGGATCATTGAATATCATGAACGGCGCGCGTCTTTCCAGTGTGAAAAAAATTGTATTTGCTTCATCCGCGGCCGTATACGGCAACCCACTGGAAATTCCGATCACAACCGAGCATCCGACGCGTCCGGAATCTCCGTACGGATTAACGAAACGCACTGTAGAAAACTATCTACATCTGTTCGCAAAATTTTATGATTTGCACTCGAGCATCTTACGCTTCAGTAATGTATACGGACCGCGTCAGGATGCGGATGGTGAAGGGGGTGTGGTCTCGATCTTTTCTGATCGGATCCAAAAAGGAACGCCGCCGATGATCTATGGCGACGGCGATCAAACGCGTGATTTTATTTTTGTGGAAGATGTGGCTCGTGCCGTTGTTGCCGGCCTCTCCGTTAAAGAAAATCTATGCGTCAATGTTTCATCGCAAACGGCGATCAGTATTAACGATCTGTTTCAGTTGATGAAGGATGTTTCCGGATCAGATCTGGAGGTTTACTATGGGCCGAAGCGCAGCGGCGATATTCGCCACAGCATGCTTTCCAACGAAAAGGCCAAAGAACTGCTGCATTGGAAACCTGAGGTGTCGCTCAAAGATGGGCTGCGGATGACCTTGCGTGCCTTGAAACGGAGAAAACGTGAAGCCGTTTGAGTTTAGCGAAGCCATGAACCGATCGCAGCAATACAATCCGCGAGCGCAGCGGGAGGATCATCGCGCGATTCGTGAACATGTCGTTCTGATTGCGTTGCTGGCGGCTGGTTTGCCGGGTATTTATTGGATTGGAGACACATGGCTGCAGCTTGTGGCCATACTCGGCTGGATTTCAGCTGTGCTGATCGCCATGCTTTATTTAAAGGAGCATACATCGTCATCCGTACTGCTCACCAGCATGATGTATGTCTTCGTTGCCTCAACCTTTTTAAATCAAATCTTGTTTCGCGTCACGATCGGTTTCTTTACGCTTTTTATTTACAGAATCCTTTTAATTGCCAGTGCTGTCGTGTTTCTCGTCTACGTGGTGAAAAGCGGCGGATTGCGGGCGCAATGGGTAAGGACGCCGGTCAAAGGTGTCCTGCTCTTTCTTTGTTTTTGGATGGCCTATGCGCTGGCTTCGCTCACCTGGGCGTGGTCGGTGACTGAGGGCATTAAATATCTGTTCTTGCTTGGCATCGGTATGCTTTTCATATTTCTTGCGGTGTTTACATTTACGCGCGCGGGCCAGTTGGTCGCTTTTCATGCAATCTGGATGGTGATGGGCGGTTGCCTGATTTTAATCGGTCTTGTCAATCATTTCGCGCGTATTCAGCTGCCGTCCTCAACGTTGTTTAATGGGCCGAACTACAAACAGGGCTACCCGACCGCCGTATTCACAAATCAGAACGATTTTGCATTGCTGCTTTCCGTTTCGATCTTTTTTTATTTAGCGGCGCTTCGAAACGTGAAACAGCCGTTTGCTCGGCTGCTTTGTCTATGCGCTGCCGGACTGTCGGTTTGGCTGATCATCGAAACCGAATCGCGTGCTTGTCTGCTTGGGGTTGCGGGCGGCATTGCCTGCTATGCATGCCTCATGCTCCCAAATGCCTACAGGAAAATGGCCTTTTGGTGCGGCGGATTGTTCGCAGCTGCAGGTGTGCTGCTTCTCTCAGGAAAACTACTGGAGATGCTGCACCGGATCATCGGTGCACCTGCCGTTTATGCGGTTAATGAGAATCCAAGTTCAAATACGGTACGGATGAATCTGTTGCATAGCGCCTGGCACTATTTAACGGATACGTATGGATTCGGCGTCGGCGCCGGCAA
Source organism: Sporolactobacillus inulinus (assembly GCF_006539285.1). Classification (GTDB taxonomy): domain Bacteria; phylum Bacillota; class Bacilli; order Bacillales; family Sporolactobacillaceae; genus Sporolactobacillus; species Sporolactobacillus inulinus. Next base: position 3,084 of record NZ_BJMS01000123.1, on the reverse strand, counting down.
TCTTTCCGTTTATCTTGAACAGCAACCGGTCACGAATACCGATCAAATTTTCGAGGTGCATCATTGGCTTGGTGAAATTACCGGGACGTTCGGCTTGCTGATCGGCGGCGGTTATCTGGTCATGTATCTTGTTTTATTTTTCTACCTATATAAAGTACTTGCAAAACAAACGGATCGAAAAGCAAGGATGCTTGTGGAAACGTGTTTGACTGCTCAGACGGCATTTCTCATTTCCAGCATCAGCCCCAGCTCAGTCAGCAATCTCTATTTTCATTGGGTGTTTTTAGGCTTTGTGATTTGCTGCGCAAGCGTCTTTTGCTCTGTTTCAAAGTCGGGAGAGTCGATGAAATGAATCTACTGAAACGGTTTACCGCACGCTTAAAACACTATTTATGGCTGGTGCTCGCGCTTCCAGCCGCACTTGCTGTCATCGGTTTTCTCGTACCGGTCGGCTCAATGCCTTCTTCTTATCAAGCGCAAGCTACCGTGCAATTGGGAAACTATGAAGATCCCATTTTTAACGAGACGAATCAAGTGATGCTCATGCTTGCCAATGCGCCGTTCTACCAGCAGCAGCTGCCGCAACTATGGGCGCAAAATGAGCAAGAATTGCTGAGCAAAGTGGAGATTCGCGATTTGAACAATCGTTTGATTCAGCTCCGATATCGTGCGGCATCAAAGGAAGAGGCAGAGAATGGCGCGCAAGCCATAACCGATGCCTTCCTAAATGCAGATCGGCAGCATTATGAGCGGAGGAAAAGATTAATTGATCAGACGCTTTCACAATTAGAAAAGGAAAAGACGCCGGCAAGCGATTCTGCTGCGCGGACGCGATTCTTTTATAAATTGCAAAGCTTAAAATTGACGATGAGACCGGCTCAGCAATTGGAGCAGGTATCAAGCAGCGGAGCGAGTGTCACGACCTTATCTTCGAAGAAACGGGCGGTCCTTGGTGCCGTGATCGGAATGACGCTTGTTCTCCTCGCTGCGGCATTGCCGGAATTTATTCGCAAAAATGACGCGATGGGAGCTGAATAATGATGGCTGCGGAACACGATTACAACGCCCTGATTTCGGTAATCACACCGACGTACTGCTCGGAAAAAACGGTTCAGCAAACGATCCAATCGGTACGCGCACAAACTTGGCCGTACTGGGAACTGATCATTGTCGATGACGCTTCATCCGATCGGACTTGCGCAATGCTTCGCGAGGCGGCCAAAGAGGACGCACGGATTCGCCCCATCTTTTTAGAGGAAAATCATGGCGCGGCCTTTGCTCGGAATACGGCTCTGGATCATGCGAAAGGGCGTTATGTTGCCTTTCTCGACAGTGATGATTGTTGGAAACCAAGAAAGTTAGAAAATCAATTGCACTTCATGGAAATGCATCAGTACGCATTTACCTTTACCGGCTATGAATTGATGGATGCAGAAGGGCACTTGCTCAACAAAATCGTATCGGCACCCAAGCGTGTGACTTATAAAAGAATGTTGAAAAATACGATTGTCGGCTGTCTGACGGTGATGATCGATCGCAAGCAGACCGGAGCTTTTCGTATGCCTAATCTTCGTTCCAGACAGGACTTGGCCACTTGGCTTTCGTTGCTGAAAACAGGGCTCGTGGCTTACGGGATGGATGAGGTGCTGGCTGAATATCGAATCAGCGGGAAGACGTCGCTATCAGGAAATAAATGGAAAGCGGCCAAGAAAACCTGGTTTGTCTACCGAAATGTCGAACGCTTGCCGCTGATCCCGTCCTGCTGGTATTTTGTTCATTATGCGGCTCATGCCTTGATGAAGCGAATGATCAGCACCTGACTTGAAAGGAAGACCATGATGAAAAACATACATGTCATTGTTGGTGCAGGGAGTTGGAGTCAGGACGGGCTGCGCTATCGCCGCCATCGGCTCGCTGAATTTCTTGCGTCTTGTCGTGACACGGAACGCGTGATCTGGCTTTGTCCCGCGCCGCATCGCCAGACGGATCACAAGGTCGGTGCGGCCCAGCGTATCGAGCAATGGACGGTTACCGATTTATTGCCGCAAAAGGCGTTTCGTTTTTCTCGTTACGTTCCCTTATTTCACCAACGGCGGCTGAAGCAGCTTGTGCATCGGTTGCAGATTTATGAGGGGCGTTTCCACTTGTATCTGTGGTATACATTTCCGGGCTTTCCAAGCTTGAGCAATTTGCTGCATTGGGACCGTGTCGTGTATGACCGCAGCGACCTATGGGCAGCGCCAATCAGCGGCCAACTGTCCCTTGCGCGCCGAATGCGAAGACGCGTGATTGCTCAATCGGAGCAGCAGATTGTCGCGCGTGCCGATCTGATCTTCTGCACGTCTGATTATTTGCATCATGTCACCGATCAAGAGCTGCCTGTCGCCAAGCAAAACCGCGTTCGAACGTTTGAGAATGGGGTGGATTACGCCTTGTTTGAGGCTGGGGGCAAGCCGCAAAAGAATGCGCGAATCGTGCTCGGTTACATGGGCGGGATTAAGCCCAAGTTGGATTTCGCGCTTCTGGATGCCGTTGCCTGCCGCAAACTGGATTGGACGATTCTGCTTGTTGGTCCGGACAGTACCCATGGCGATCCGAATTTCAAACAACTGCTTGCACGTCCGAATGTTACGTGGGTAGACGCCGTACCTGCGGATCAGGTGCCGCATTACATGCAGCAGGTGACGATCGGGTTGATGCCGTATAAAGCATCGCCTTATAATCATGCTGTTTTTCCGTTAAAATTGTTTGAATTTCTCGCTTCGGGAAAAGCGGCGGTCGGGATTCACTTGCCTTCGACGAAAAAATATGAGCAAGAGGGAAGCTATCTTTGTCTGGATCAGTCAGATCCGGAGCTGTTGATTCGCGCGTGTGAACGGCTCGCGCGCGTCGCCGATGATCCGGTGTATATCCAGCAGCGCAAAGCCGTTGCAAAAGCAAAAGACTGGCCAACCATTTTTGAAACAATGCTTCATCATGTAAAAACTGATTAACCAGCGGCAGATCGCCGCTTTTTTGATTTTGACCTATTTTTTGTACGGGCCATGATGAAGTTCGCGGAATTGGGAGGATTCGCTTTAACTT
>NZ_BJMS01000122.1 GCF_006539285.1 Sporolactobacillus inulinus | reverse complement strand
TGAAAATAGCTTATTCTTGCCCAAACTTATCCGACCAGTCTGCTTGTACGCAACAATGGTTTATGCAGAAATTACATTGACTGAACTTATGATGCAAGCGATTCCTGCGAACCGCGCACTGACGAGACGACGTAAAACAAGAAAAACTCGGCGGCTGAAGTCCGATTGACGATCGGATTCCAACCACCGAGCAAATTAGATCGATTTAGAAACAGCACAACTGCTTCCCACCAGCAATGCGCGCCGCTTTGATCGCTTTGCGTATTGTTTGATTCGTTATTTTCTATTTTTATTGCTAAGCTATGCTCTTGACAATGCCTTTTCTCTGCTGCTCGCATAAATAAGTTCGGTCATCAAGTAAGCAATTGTCGACTCTGCTCCTTGATTGCGGTTCATACCGCCTGGCTCCAGTCCGTCATGGCAACCGCCATCTGAATCAGCAACCGGCTGCTGCAGATCGTTTTCTCCATGAAACCAGGCGTGGCATTTCTCAATTACGGATAAATAGTGCTCCGGATTACTCAGTGCGGTGTATGCTTGCTCGGCAGCGAGCGCCAGTTTCATTACTTCGAGCGGCTGCTGATCCCAGTGGTCACAGTGATCCGGTGTACACCATGTACGATTGCCGATCGGGCGGACTTGTCCTTCTTCGCCAGTCATTTTGTCGATCAGGAAGTCGAGTGTTTCCTCAGCGATCAACAGTGCGTCGCTGTTGCCGGTTACTTGATACGAATGGAACAGCGCCCAGGGCAGTATGCCGTTTCCATAAGTCATCACCGGTTCGAACCACTGCCAGTCGCCATCGGCATTCTGTTCATAGGCGGTCAGAAGCTGCGCTTCCAGTGCTTCCACCCGCTCAGGCGCCTGCTCACGAATGAAGTTCTGGAACCGCGGCAAATGACTCAGTTCATTGTTACACGAAAGCAGGAGACTTGCCGCTGCGAGCGTGTACGCTCTGCCGCGCAAGTGTTTGAGCATTTCTGCAGTACGAAATCCCTTTTGAAAAAGCGCTGCTGCGGCGAAACGGCTGTCCGGATGAGGCAGATTCAGGCTTGCAACCGCGCAGCCCCAAAGTGACCTGCCGAAACAGTCGTCCGAGGGCTCCTCTGCTTCCGGCGAACGGTCGTAGCTGTAATTGTTATGAAAGTGGCCGTCCGGTTGCTGCGCATGACACAGAAATGACAAATAGATGTCCGCCAGACGTTGCAGTTCTTCGGCCTTGCCGCGCATTGTCGGATCAGAAGCAATCCTGTGCCGCCATGTGCAGGTCAGCCATAGTGCGCGGGCGTTGTCATCGGTGGCATATCCTTCGCCGCGACGCGGAATGTTGCCCAGTGCATGCTCGACGATCCCGGTATCGTCCGTCATCCGTTTAAGATGGGTCAACTCAATTTTGCGTTTTGGCAATCGGCTCCACCCCGGAACGCAATACATTTTGAATGGCTTCTAAAAAAACCTGGCGATACTTTTTACCGACCTGTGGCCAGCTCATCGGCAAGCCTATTTGAGCCATTTTCGCCTGGTAGGAGGCGCGCAGTTTATCATGAACAAGCAAGGTATCGATTTTTTCAATCCATCCTGCTTGATCATGATACGCAACAAATAATTCTTTATTGTCTTTGAGCAGATCCTGTGCATAGCGGTACGGCGTTGTCAAGACCGGGCGGCCAAGGCCAATCGCGTAGGCGAGCGTCCCGCTTGTAATCTGATCCATTCCCGGATACGGAGTGATGTAAAGATCGCACGCGGTTATATAGTGAACCAAATCGTCCTCCGTCATGAAGGCGTCGATCATTTGTACATGATTCTGCAGCTGATGCTGATCGATGAACGTTTTTAACTCATTGCGGTATGTCTCGCCTTCTTGACGTTTGACGTTGGGATGCGTCTGGCCAATGATCACATATAAAGCGTTCGGCACTTTTTTAATCACCTTCGGAAGCGCGCGCAAAACGGCTTCAATTCCTTTGTTGCGGCTGAGAAAGCCGAAGGTCATGATTACTTTGCGATCGGTCCAGCCAACTTGCTCACGAAAGGTGTTACGTTTTCTCAGATCAGGTGTTGGCGTGCCATGAGGAATAAACACGATTTTATCTTCCGGAATATGAAAACTGTTTTTAAGATAAGAAATGGCTTTATGATTCATCACCACGATCCGAGCACTTCGCTGGGCCAGTTCCCGCTGAATCGAGGCGTACGGTTCTTGCGGCATTTTAAAAACGGTATGAAAGGTTGTCACCAACGGCTTTTTTAAAGCGCGTACAAAATCAAGGATATAGGCACCGGCATTCCCGCCGAAAATACCAAACTCATGTTGCAGCGACACAACTTTCACCGAACTTTGATTCAGTTTCTCAGCGACGCATGCATACGCGGCGCGGTTTTCTTTCTCAATCGCCCAGTCGGAAAACGGATCGTTCGGATACACGGTGTCCTTATCCTTGATGACAACAACCGGGTCATCGAGCGCATCACGTTTCGCTTTCTGAACGCCCTGTCTTAGATGATAGGTATAGGTTGCAATCCCGCACCGTTGAGGCAAATACGTACTTACATAGGCTACCTGTTCACTCATATCAACATCGCACTCCTTTAAATTGATTGTTACGCGTGATACAGGAATTAGCACTCGCTTGATTCGACTGCTAACACTATCGTAGTCTTTTTTTTCGGAAAATTCAAGGTGCGCATGACCACATACCGTTAACCACGGATGTTCCTTTAGCGCGGCAACAAGGAAAAGGCGAGATAAAGTGCAATCCCCCAAATCATCACAGCCGACAGCTTATTTATAAGGGATCGGATGCGCGTGCCGTCGCTGATCTTGCCCACCCCATGCCCGCACCAGGCAAGTCCGAAAAACCACAGCCAAGAGACCGACGCACAAGCAGCAGCAAAGGCCCATTTTTCACTGCCGCTGTAATTGAGTGCGTTCGTTCCAATCACGCCGATGGTATCCAAAAGCGCATGCGGATTGAGCAACGACACCGAGAGCGCAAAGGTCACTTGTTTTTTTGCCGCAAATAATTCTGCGTGATCCGGCTTTAGATTCGCCTGCTCCTTCCAAATTGAGAACCCGATCCAGATTAAAAAAAGAACGCCACCCGCCATAATGAGCCGTTGCACGCGCGGATCGGAAAAGAGTAGCAACGAAGCTCCGGAGACCGCTAGAAAAATGAGTAATGTGTCCGAAAGCGCTGCGGCAATAATTGCCGCCAGTGCGCCGGTAATCCGCGGCGCCCGTGCCCCTTGATTAAAGATAAAGATATTCTGAGCGCCAAGCGGCAAGATCAGCCCAATTGCGAGAATAAAGCCATGAATAACAGCTGAAAGCATTGACGAACCCCCTTGAAGTTTCATAAGTCCCATTCCTTATTTTGATTGAAAAAAAGAAAAATGTCTCCAACCAAACTTTTTTCTTTAACCCAGCCAAATCATGATAAAATTATAGATAAATTAGGCAGTTGGCCTTTTCATTAACTATTGACTGCCAACCAAGTAGTGGAGGAAGAACAATGCCCTTAAAGCGCCAGTCGGCTATCCCTTTGTACCGTCAAATTCAAGACTATATTGCAGAAAAAATAAAAAACGGTGAGTGGGCGAGCGGTGCCAAACTTCCATCACAACGCGCACTTGCCTCTTTTTTTCATGTGAATCGCAGTACCATTATTACTGCACTCGAGTCTCTAGCTGCACAAGGACTGATTGAGGGCAGGCACGGCGGCGGTACGCGCGTGATCAATAGCACCTGGAGCCTCATGGCGCAGAAGAAAGCAACCGACTGGGGCACTTATGTTGAAGCCGGCAGATACAAACCGAATCTTCCGATGATCCAAAAAATCAATCTGGCCGAATTTAATCCAAGGGTGATTCGTATGGGAACCGGCGAGCTCAGTCCTGAACTTCTGCCCAGCGAAAAATTCACTGAATTAGTTAAAGCGCTATCGCCAAACCTGCTGTCACTCGGCTATCAGGAACCCAAAGGAGCGCTTCATCTGCGTGAAGCGCTGTCCCGCCATCTGAAAACAGACGGCATCAATGCCTCTCCTTCTTCCATTCTTGTGGTATCCGGAGCCCTGCAAGCCTTGCAGCTTATTTCAAGCGGATTACTTGACCGCGGTTCATCGTTGCTGCTCGCAAAGCCCTCTTACCTTTACTCCGTTCACGTTTTTCAATCCTTAGGCATGCGCTTCATTGGTCTGCCAAGCGATCATGAAGGCCTGCAGCCGGAACGTTTGGCGGCGTGCAAACGAAAATATCATGGCGTCATTCTTTATACGATCCCTTCTTTTGATAATCCGACCGGCGCGCTCATGCCGGAGAAGCGAAGGCAACAGCTGCTTTCCGTCTGCCAACAGGAACAGCTGCCGATTATCGAGGATGATGTGTACCGTGAACTCTGGCTGGACGCGCCCCCTCCCCCATCCTTGAAAAGTATGGATCATTCTGGAAACGTCCTCTATGTTGGCAGCATGTCTAAAGTGCTGAGCGCGGGACTGAGAATCGGCTGGATTGTTGGTCCTGAAGCGGTGATTGAACGACTCGCCGATATTAAAATGCAAAGCGACTATGGATCGAGTTCCTTAGCGCAATTAGCAGCCGCGGAATGCCTACGAACCGGGCTCTATCAGGAACATGCGGCCTTTGTTCGCAAACAGCTGCGCATGCGACGCAATCATCTCGTTGATCTGCTTCATACCTACTTTGCCGATCTCGGCCAATGGCAAATTCCTTCAGGCGGGTTTTACATCTGGCTGGAGCTGCTCCCGGCGATTGATCCTAAGCTGCTCTTTGAAGCCGCTTTGCGTCACGATGTACTGATCAATCCAGGTGTTCTCTATGATCGCAGCGCGCGCCGCTACTTGCGGCTATCCTATGCCTACGCATCATTGCAAGAAATGGAGCAGGCCATGCAGCGATTACGGAACATCGTAGTAGAACTGGCAAACTAAACGGTTACAGGCAATCAGTCAAAATTGTAGCTAACCGCTTAAAAGTCGTAGCAAATCCCGTTAAAGTTGTACCTAACCTCGTAAAAGGCGTAGCGAATCTCGTTAAAGTTGTACCTAACCTCGTAAAAGGCGTAGCGAATCTCGTTAAAGTCGTACCTAACCTCGTTAAAGGCGTAGCGAAAACGTGTAAAGCTTAGCTCGATTAAGGCTTTCGCGGCTTAGTGCATCAGCTGTCGGTGGTGGCGGGCGCACGCAAAAAACCTCCGCTCAAGCTGAGCGAAGGTTCTCTTAAATCATCTCTCACTTTTTTCGCATTAAGAAGTAAGGTTCAACCGGTGCATCGACGGTCATGGTGACGGTCATCATCGGATTCGGTGCCCGATCAATCGGCTCGCCGTCCTCGTTCCACAGATCGCGTACCGTCTGTTTAAAATGGACAAAACCTGGTCCGTAGAATTCCACTTCTTCACCGACACCGAAATTATTGCGCTGCTCTAAGGTAGCCAGATGCGTCTCCGGATTATAGTCCAGTACTTGCGCGGCAAAGGTGTATTTCGGAATTTTGCGCGGCTTGCCGAACAGCTGCTCCTTCTCGCCAGGAACACCATAATAGAAGCCGGTCGACAGATCACGCTGAGCCACTTTCCAGATCTCCTCTTCCCATGCCGGATCGAAGCGGAAGTGTTCCGGATCCTTACAATATGCGTCAACCGCATTCCGATAGACATTGGCAACGGTCGATACGTAATGAATCGACTTCATTCGCCCCTCAATTTTAAGACTGTTCACGCCGGCGTCGATCATGTCCGGTAGGTGACGCAGCATCGCCAGATCAACGGCGCTCATTGAGAACGGCTCGCCGTCCTGTATGTGGCTGCGTGCCTCGCCCTCATCCATGTCGAACAGGTCATATTTCCAGCGGCAGGATTGCGCGCAGCCGCCGCGATTGGCGTCGCGATTCACCATATGATTGGAAAGGGTGCAGCGTCCGGAATAAGCGATACACATCGCGCCATGAACAAACGCTTCAATCTCAATGTCCGTATGGCGGCGCATTTCGCGAATTTCTTCAATACCTACTTCGCGGGCAAGAACGACCCGTTCCAAACCGAGGCTTTTCCAGAATTCAAGCGTTTTGTAATTGGTTGCCGACGCCTGTGTGGACAGATGAATCGCCAAACCCGGTGCCGCTTGTGCACAGATCGTAATCATTGCCGGATCAGAAATGATCACCGCGTCGATGCCGATGGATTGCAACGTTTTGAAAAACGCATCAGCGCCTCCGGCATCGCCTTCGTGCGTCACCATATTCGCCGCAACAAATACTTTCGCGCCGCGCGCGTGGGCGAACGCAACCCCTTCCGCCATCTCTTCATAAGAAAAATTCCCGGCACGTGAGCGTAATCCATAGGCTTGTCCGCCAATATAGACCGCATCGGCGCCATAACGAATCGCCATTTTTAATTTTTCCAGATTACCTGCCGGCGCAAGTACCTCTGGTTTATTTTTTATTTCTGTCATGTTCGTTCTCCCTTGCTGTAGTTCTGAGATCCTCGGTTTGGCTCAATGGACATCTTCAGGATTCTTCAAATAAAAACCGGTGCCGAGCGGACGGTGTGCCGGCTGTAGTTTAGCCAAACGGTTGGCGAAGCTTTCCGGGACAAACGCGCCCGCCTCGATTGCACGTCTTGCTTCATCAAACAGTGCAACGATGCGGACAAAACGGTCACCGTGAAGCAGTACACCGTCCAGCTTCCATGTCTCTAATCCATTTTCAACCATCAGGCCGAGCTGACCAATCAGCGACAGATCTTCAGTCGAGAAAATATGTGTCCCGTCTTCATCCTCGAAAATCGGATACTGGCTGTCCGCATTTTTCGGATCACGCAAAAACAATTGTTGATCGGGCGCTTCCGCATGGGTATAGGTGAAATAATTGGTGAGCAGCGGCCGCCCTGATTGATGGATGCAGGTCGGGCCGTAGACCTGAACTTCAACCGGCTGCTTGAGTTTCTTCTGCATCGCAAACAACTCCTTCAAGGTTAGCTCGCGAGCGGCAACCGCCCCGGAAGCGCCTTGATTGACCCAAAAAGCGATTTGTTCCGCCGAGGTCACAAGTGTTCCCGCATCGTAAACAAACGGCAGTTCCAGTTTCAATTCTTTTAGCGTTAAAATCGCGCCCGGATCACCGATTGCAACCGCATCGGCACCGAAATCGGCTAACTTCTGCAAGTAGTCCGGCAGCTGCGCGATCTGCTGATTGTGCATCAAGGCGTTACACGAAACCGTGACCTTCTTGCCGCGCTGATGCGCTCGCTTGATCACGTCTTCGATTTGTTCAAGACTGAGCGGCTGCGGCAGGCGAAGACCAAAGGGATGCCCACCAATGTAAAGCCGATCCGCGCCCGCGTCCAAAAGCGCTTCTGCCTGCTCCAATGACTCTGCAGTAGCAATAAGTTCAATCAAAAAAATAACCTCCGTTTTTCAAGCAATAGCTGTTTTCATTATAACATGACAATGTTCCTGTCGAACCTTTGAGATAAGGCAATTTAATGTGTATTTTCCACCGCGTGTGCTATGCTTTTTGTAGAAAAGACGTTGAAACGCGGCAGTACTGCTTTTGCGGTACCGCAAGGAAGGAGGATTGATAAATAGTTAAATACGTTGACAAA
>NZ_BJMS01000121.1 GCF_006539285.1 Sporolactobacillus inulinus | reverse complement strand
CATCAGCAAGACCAAGAAATCAAATACAGATTGTGGAATCAAGGCGGGGCTTCAAGCATATGATTGAGCAGACAAGTTTCTTGTTAGAGATTGATTAAGGAGTGTTCACCATGAATCGTCGCGTTACCGCGTGCATCATCGCTTCTTTGTCTGTACTGTCAGCATTGATTCAATCGCTTTTTGGCGGCTTTACATTTCTTACGGCTTTATGGGCACCTTCAATGCGTATGACTCAGCTCGTTAAACATGATCCGCTATCTGCATCCGGGGCATTAAGAAGCCTGATCTCCTTCGGAAGTCATGCATTTATGGCCGGAGGAATCAGTGCAGCCATGTCTGGAATCGGTTTGTATCTATTCATGAGAAAAGGGTTTGCTGTGGTTTGCGGGCTACTGTTTCTGCTTGCCGGAAGCCTTAACTGTTTGATCTTATATGGGACAGGTCTTCCAGTTGCTGTGCTGCTGATTTGCACAGGGATGATCATGCTTGCATTAAATTCAAATCCAATCCTGCCCAAGCAGCAAGTAACCAACAAACACCATTGAATGCGCGTCCTGAACCATTTCGCTTAATCTAAAAGTATACGTTTTTTAAAGGATGTCCCATAGTCAACAGACTTTTGAGACACGCCTCATCACCAAACCTATAATTAGTCTAGTCTCGAGACGGTAAGCGTTCTTCCGTGGCTGCGGCCTGATCGTCCTCAAATTTTTTTCCATCGTCATTTGTTGTAATGATGACCGAACGCGGCGCAGCCAACTTAACCTGTTCTTTTTGAAGAATATCGAGAACAATATAATTATAGTGTTCTTTTGCTTTTAACCATTCCTCAAAATCCATGGTTTTGATGAAAAAATCAATCATCAAGTTTTTACTGCTTGAAGTAATTTTATCCAAATAAACATACTTTTTATCGGGATAAACTTCGCTATCTGTTGCCAGTGTTTGCCGGATGCGGCCAAGGCTCCGTTTAATCTGTTCATTTGTTGTCTCAATATCCAAGGACAGATTGAAATAAATTCGCCGCCTGTCCATTCTCGATATATTTGTGATTGGCGAGTTGGCAAGTGTTGAGTTGGGGACCGTTACCAGCGCAAGATCGAAAGTTCTAATGCGTGTGGAACGAAAGTTAATATCTTCAACAACGCCTTGAATTGACCCCATCTGAATGATGTCGCCGATTGTAAAAGGTGCATCGGTAATAATCACCAGGCCACCAAACAGGTTGCTTAAAGTATCTTTTGCGGCCATTGCCACGGCTAGTCCGCCAATGCCAAGTCCGGTGATCAATCCGGTGACGTGAAAATTCCACTGTTCTAAGATTATCGAAAGGGTAAAGACCGCGATAATAAATTTCACGATTTTAGAAAGAAATGGAATCACGATTGTATTGAACTGCAGCTCATAGCGATTGCCCATTCGATTAAAGAAAATGCCAATTGCACCAGAGAAGATGTAGAATCCCCAACCAATTGAAAATACGGTCAACGATTTAAAAATCAATGAAACGATTGACTTCCATGCATGCGGAAGCGGTAAATATAAAAGTGCAAAGTAGATGCCTGCAAAGAGAAGGATAAACGTAACCGGCTTGTAAAATGCTCCAGCAATCGCATCGTCCATCTGTGTTTTGCTTAATTTAGACAGCCGGGCGATCAGTTTTAGAAAAAATTTAGAAAACAGTTTTCTTGCGATGAAGAAAATCAGAAATATGGCTAATGAGATAAGTGCTTCCTGCCAAGTAATCGTGAAGATCCAGTTAAATTGTTCCAAATTATTCACTCCGAAAAAGTAGGGTTAGGTCATCGCATTGGCTGACGCATTAAGGGACAACGGTGATTCTGATTCGCGTCATCTGGAAAATGATTTCCTCAATTCTTAATTGTACGTTTTTCAACGGCCGATGTCATGTATTATTTAAGAAAAACCAAACTGTGCTTGGTCCTTAATCTCCAGCCATGTGTGATGGACTCGTGTCTTTTCGGTGCTGAATCGCCGCTCCGGTTGCTCGCTTGCCGCGGGCGCACCGCGAGCCTCCTCAGACAAACAGAAATCTGCGGGGTCTCACTGGCGCCAGAGCCTTATAGATTCTCAAAGATATGAAGACCATGCTGAGAAATTGTCTCGAATCGTTTAGCAGATTGTTGAAGCAAAACCATACATGTGTTTTGCTTACCGGTTATGAATAGTGTACGCTAAGATGAGAGGATCATGTGAATGAGATGCAGGGTACGGCGCTTATGGATAAACGGCAACGAATCGAAAAAAATAGAGAAGGAATCACTGTAGCGTTGCGTTAAAAAATGATTTTTTTCTCTAGTATGAACGAAACCTTTCTGCCCGCAAAACGTAAATAAGCCATGCACGAACGATAAGGAGTGACTTTTTTATGGTCAAAAATTATGACCTGGTCCTATTAGGTGGTGGAACAGGTGGCTATGTAGCAGCTATTCGCGCCAGCCAACTCGGGCTAAAGACGGCGATCGTTGAGAAAGACTCGCTAGGGGGGACATGCCTCCATAAAGGGTGTATCCCGACGAAAGCACTGCTTCGAAGCGCAGAAGTTTTCAGTGAAATAAAAAAGAGTCAAGACTTCGGAATTGAAGTTGCCCAAGTTGCACTCCGTTTCAACAAAATCCAGGAACGAAAGCAAGCGATTGTGAACCAATTGCATCATGGTATTCAACAATTAATGAAAAAAGGAAAAATTGACATTATTAACGGTTTCGGACGTCTTCTTGGTCCATCAATCTTCTCACCGATACCCGGTTCGCTATCGGTTGAATTTGCTGATGGTCGTGAAAATGAGATCCTGACCTCTAAAAATGTGATCCTAGCAACTGGGTCAAGGCCTCGTTCTTTAAACGGTTTAGCGGTTGATGGAGAACATGTCCTAACCTCCGATGAAGCATTGCAATTACAAGAGGTGCCCGCTTCAATAATCATTGTCGGCGGGGGCGTGATCGGCGTGGAATGGGCATCGATGCTGGCAGATTTCGGTTCGAAAGTGACTATTTTGGAGTACAGTGACCGCATCATCCCAAGTGAGGATCGAACGCTATCGTTATCGCTTGCGCGCAGTTTTAAAAAACGCGGCATTCAAATGGTCACCTCGGCAAAGCTGCTTCCGGAAACCTTGCAAAAAGACAACCAGCTTTCGATCAGCGCAGAAGTTGATGGTCGAACAGAAACTTTTTCTGCAGAGAAAATTCTCGTATCTGTTGGGCGTATGCCGAATACCGAGGACATTGGTCTTGCTAATACATCAATAGAAACAGATCACGGTTATATAAAAACAAATGCTTTTGGCCAAACCAAGGAAACGCATATTTATGCAATTGGCGATATAACCGGTGGATTGCAGCTGGCACATGTTGCCGCACATGAGGGAATCCATGCGGTGGAACATATTGCAGGATTGCCCGTTGAACCGATGCAGCCGGAACGGGTTCCCCGCTGCATCTACACGCATCCGGAAGTCGCATCCATTGGTTTAACAGAAGCGCAAGCTAAAAAAGATCATGTAGTGAAAGTAGGTAAGGTTCCATTTGGCGCGATCGGCAAGGCGCTCGTGTATGGCGACTCTGAAGGCTTTGCAAAAGTGATTGCAGACAAATCGACCAATGACGTGCTTGGTATCCACATCTACGGACCACATGCAACCGAGTTGATCGGCGAGGCCGCAGCAGCCAAGCTGCTTGACGCGACGCCATGGGAACTGTCAGAAGTCATTCATCCGCATCCAACACTATCTGAAATTATCGGTGAAGCTGCATTGGCAGCCGATGGGAGGGCGATTCATCTATGATTCAAAAAATGAAACAAACTGCTCAAGTAACTAATCGTCACAGAGCGCTGGGTTTGACCGATCAAGATGTTCTGTCAATGTATGAGAACATGCTGAAGGCGAGAAGGGTTGATGAGCGACTTTGGTTGCTCAATCGCGCAGGCAAAATTCCCTTTGTTGTGTCTTGTCAAGGTCAGGAAGCAGCACAAGTCGGCGCTGCATTTGGCTTAAATCGCGATAAAGATTATGTTGCACCCTATTACCGCGACTATGGTTTTGTTTTTGCATGGGGCATGACGATAAGGGAAATGATGTTGAATAATTTTGCAAAAGCAGAAGATCCGAATTCAGGTGGAAGACAGATGCCGGGCCATTTCGGCTATCGAAAGCTGCGCATGCTTAGTCATTCATCACCGGTTACAACGCAAAATCCACATGCTGTCGGAATCGCGCTTGCAGCGAAAATCAAAGGTGACGATATTGTCAGCTTTGTCACTTTTGGCGAAGGCTCGTCAAACCAGGGCGATTTTCATGAAGCAGCAAACTTTGCAGCTGTTCACAAACTTCCTGTTATCTTTATGTGTGAAAACAACCATTACGCGATTTCGGTTTCTTTAAAAAAACAAGTAGCCTGTGCACATATATCAGATCGTGCGATTGGCTACGGGATGTATGGGGAATCTTTTGACGGCAACGATCCACTTGCTGCTTATGCTGCGGTTAAGAAAGCAGCAGATCGAGCACATCGCGGCGAAGGGCCGACACTTCTTGAAGCGAATGGTTACCGATTAATGCCGCACACGAGTGACGATAATGATATGACCTATCGATCCAAAGAGGAAGTCGATGAAGCGAAAAAACATGACGGTGTCGTGACGTTTGCCGAATACCTGCGCGCTATTCATGTTTTGACCGAGGATGTCGAACGAGAAATGGAAGAACGGATTCGCAAAGAAATTGATGCAGCGACGAATGATGCAGAAAAAGCACCATTCGCTGAGCCCGATTCTGTTCTTCATTATGTTTATGAGGAAAAGAATTAAGGGGGAAGAACGAATGTCAGTACGCTCATATATTGAAGCCATTACCATGGCTCTAGATGAAGAAATGGATCGGGACCAGAACGTCTTTGTATTAGGGGAAGATGTTGGCAAACGCGGGGGCGTCTTTCAAGCAACGAAGGGATTATATGAAAAGTACGGCGAGCTTCGCGTGATGGATACACCCCTTGCTGAGTCTGCAATCGCAGGTGTCGGCATTGGCGCTTCTCTATATGGGTTGCGTCCGGTAGCTGAAATGCAATTCTCAGACTTTATGCTTCCAGCGGCTAATCAGATTATCTCTGAAGCGGCGAAAATGCGCTACCGCTCGAATAATGACTGGTCGGCTCCATTAACGATTCGCGCTCCGTTTGGCGGAGGCGTTCATGGGGGACTCTATCATTCTCAATCGATGGAGGCGATCTTTGCTAATATTCCTGGATTGAAAATTGTTATTCCTTCAACGCCGTATGACGCAAAAGGGCTGTTAAAAGCTTCGATACGCGACAATGATCCGGTTCTCTTTTTTGAACATAAGCGTGCGTATCGACTCTTGAAAGGCGAGGTTCCGGAAACCGACTATGTTGTTCCGCTTGGAAAAGCCGACGTTAAACGCGAGGGTACCGATGTAACCGTAATCACCTATGGACTCATGGTTCATCATGTACTCAATGCGGCGCAGCGGCTTGCAGAGCAGGGCATTTCCACTCATGTGCTTGATCTGAGAACGATTTATCCACTTGATAAAGAATCAATAATCAGCGCGGCACAAAAGACTGGAAAAGTTTTGCTGGTTACGGAAGACACGAAAGAGGGTAGCGTGTTGAGTGAAGTTGCAGCAATTATTGCCGAGAACTGCCTTTTTGAACTGGATGCGCCGATCAAACGCGTTGCGGCACCGGATGCGCCGGCAATGCCCTATGCCGGCCCGCTGGAACAGGCATTTATGGTGAAACCGGAACAAATTGAACAAGCAATCCAAGACCTAGCTGAATTTTAAAGGAAGGGGGCAGTATGATGAGTGAAAAGCAAATGACGATGCCGCAATTAGGAGAAAGTGTGACTGAAGGAACGATCAGTCAATGGCTGGTTTCAGCAGGCGATACAGTAAAAAAATACGATCCCATAGCTGAAGTAACGACGGATAAAGTGAACGCAGAAATACCTTCGAGCTTCGAAGGAAAAATTATTAAATTACATGCAAGCGAGGGCGATACCTTGCCGGTTGGCGAGCCGATATGTTCGATTGAAATTGCAGGTAATGAAGCTACAGGCGAGGCTGAGACAACGACAGAAGCAGCTGAGTCGCGTCAAAAAACGAAGCAGTCAATGAAAAAACGCTATTCGCCGGCGGTATTACGTCTTGCTCAAGAGCATGACCTTGATCTTGAGAAGATTACCGGCAGTGGAAGAGACGGGCGGATTACAAGGAAGGATGTCGCGCGTTTTCTGGAGGCTGAACCAGCACAAGCTTCTGAGAATCTAAATCCGGCTGCTGGCATGCAACCAGCTGCATCTGCCGGGGGCTACGCAGGAGCTGTCGCCGGACAAGCGGCGGCACCTGAAGCAAAACATTCTGCCATAAAGAGTGAAGCGGGTGATCGTGTTATCCCGTTGACTGGAGTACGTCGCGCGATCGCTGCTAACATGCTGCGCAGCAAACATGAAATTCCTCATGCATGGACAATGATTGAAGTTGACGTGACCAATTTAGTGAACTATCGGAACCAAGTAAAAAATGCATTTTTGAAAAAAGAAGGTCATAAATTAACCTATCTGCCCTTTTTTATGAAAGCGATTGTCGCCGCTTTGAAAGAATTCCCGCGTATGAACAGCACTTGGGCCGGTGATAAAATCATTGAAAAACGGGCGGTTAATCTATCCCTTGCCGTGGCTTCAGAAGATGCGCTCTATGTTCCGGTCATTAAGAATGCCGATGAACGGAGCGTTAAAGGACTTGCTTTTGCCGTCGACGAACTTGCCGCTCGCGTTCGCGAAAATCGGATGTCGCCCGATGACATGCAAGGAGGAACGTTTACAGTAAATAACACCGGATCATTCGGATCAATTCAATCACAGCCGATTATCAACCATCCTCAAGCTGCTATTCTGTCAATCGAATCGATTGTCAAACGGCCTGTAGTGGTGAATAACATGATTGCAATTCGTGATATGGTGAATCTCTGTATCTCGATTGATCATCGCGTGCTCGATGGATTGATTACGGGGCGTTTTCTTGCGCGAATCAAAGAATTGCTTGAAAATGTTAATCCTGAGAATACACCGATCTATTAATGATTCAAGCGAATCCGAGAAGATAAAAGCAACCTCCGTCTCGACTCATCGAAATGGAGGTTGCTTTTCATTTGCACTTATTGATCAGCAGTTTCTGATAATCACGGCTGAGGGTTACGAGGTGTTTGAAAAGGGATTCTTGATAGGGCCTAAGTTCTGCACGTGCGCTTTGGTCACGTGCTTTTCTAATGATGTCTTGTTCTCGCTTTCCATCCAGAATTTTATGATCGTTTTTCAATTTGAATAATGCTATCGAACGCGCGATGTCCATTCGCTCGTTGAACAAGTGGATGAGCTGTTCATCAATGGCATCGATTTCTTTTCTGTATGCTTGTAATTGGTTCATGATCCGTACCCCGACCTTTCGATTTCTTGTTGCCGTTCTTTCCTTAGGCAAACTCAGCGATTAATTCCTTGGTTATCTCAGCAAAGCACTTAGCTGCCGGTGAGGGCGGGATTCGCGTCGCAAGTCCGATCGTACGAAAGCTCTCCTCAGAAAATGGTATGGCTTTAAGCGGTGCAATTTGATCAGGAAGCACCAATTCAGGTAATATACTTATTCCCAGATGATTACGGACCATGGCGAGGATCGCATTTTCTTCCATGAGTTCGAAGCGAATCTCAGGCTTACAGTTGTGTGCCGCCAAAAGCTGTTTTACTTCATGGTTTCCTCCAAAGGCGGGCATAATAAATGGCTGTTTTCTCAGTTGGTCAAAAGAAACGGTTTTTTGATGATAAAGTTTACTCTGCGGTGAGACGATACAAAGGATACGGTCTTTCTTCAACGAAGTAATCTGGAATGATTTTATTTCAAGTTTATTAACAAAACCGCAATCCAATTCACCGCGTGT
>NZ_BJMS01000120.1 GCF_006539285.1 Sporolactobacillus inulinus | reverse complement strand
CGGTTACTCACTTGCCGCAGGCGCACCGCATCTTCAGGTCGGTTTTTACTGGACTGCCCCTGACTACTGCCTGATCCGTGTTCGTGTTATTGAATCTCTCCGCCGATCGCTTCAACAACTTTTTGCGCGATCCGTTCCACGTAGGCATCGCAGGCTTCCTCGGTTGGTGCTTCAGCCATAACGCGGATCAGGGATTCTGTTCCTGATGGCCGTACAAGCACGCGCCCGTCGCCGGCCATATCCGTTTCTACATCCTTAATTACCGCTGCTACTTCAGGATTTTCAGTGACGTGGAACTTGTCGGCAACTTTGATGTTGACCAATTTTTGCGGATAAGTTTTCACACCCGCCGCGAGTTCGGACAGCTTTTTGCCGGTCACTTTCATGATGTTCACAAGCTGAAGCGCCGTCAGCATGCCGTCGCCGGTTGTTGAATGCTCAAGGAAGATAATGTGTCCGGATTGCTCTCCGCCAAGCACATAACCACCGTCACGCATTTCTTCCATAACATACCGGTCGCCGACTTTCGTCTGCTTCGTTTCAATTTGCTGTGTTTGAAGTGCCTTGTATAAACCAAGATTACTCATCACCGTTGTTACCAATGTATCTTTTGTCAAGTGTCCTTTCGATTTCAAATAAGTCGCGCAGATGTACATAATCTTATCGCCGTCAATGATATTGCCAAGTTCATCGACAGCAATCAAACGGTCACCATCGCCGTCAAAGGCTAAACCAACATCGGCTGCTTTTTCAACAACCAACGCCGACAAGGCCTCCGGATGCGTTGATCCGACACCGGCATTAATATTCTTTCCGTTCGGCGATGTCCCAATCGTCACAATGTCTGCTTCTAAATCAGCAAAAAGATGTGGTGCGAGTGCACTCGTTGATCCGTGCGCGCAATCCAAGGCAATCTTGAAGGTTGAAAAGTCTTCCTCTTGAATCGTTTGCTTCAGAAATTGAAGGTATTTCTGACCACCTTCAAAGTAGTCACTGGATACGCCCAGATCGCCGCCAATTGGCCGAGGCAGATCATCTTTGTCTTTTGCCAGCAGGGTTTCAATGGTCTCTTCCACTTCGTCGCTTAACTTAAAACCGTCACTGCCAAAAAATTTAATGCCATTGTCTTCGACCGGATTATGCGATGCAGAGATCATGATACCGGCGCTGGCATCCATGGCTTTCGTTAAGTAAGCGACACCTGGAGTTGAGACAACCCCCAGCCGCATAACCTCGACGCCAATGGAGAGCAAACCAGAAATAAGCGCACTTTCGAGCATATAACCGGAAATGCGCGTATCCCGGCCAACCAGAACCTTCGGATGCTCAGTCGTCTTCGTTAATGCGTAACCGCCGGCCCGACCCAGCTTAAATGCCAATTCGGGGGTCAAGCCGAGATTTGCAATGCCTCTGACTCCATCCGTTCCAAAGTACTTTGCCATAATATCAATCGCTCCTATCTTTCCTCGTCCAAATTCCGCCGCTTTATTTTAAACTCAGGATTGAAATCTGTCAAAGGGTGTTTATCCCCCGCCCAAAGAACCCTATTCGTTAACTAATACGAACACTGACGGTCTCCGGAAGTGTCTCTATCTTATATTTATCTGGCAAGTTGACGGTGACCGGTACTTTGTGCGTTCCTGAGTCAAGACCACTTAGATCCACTTCCGCTTGCAAATCATTTTTTGTCAGCTGATTCAAATCGTCTTCTGTTCCGGAAACAGAAACAGCTACTTGATCTTCCTTAACAAAAGAGACGGTTTTGCCGTTTTCAAGTCCGGTGACCTTAATTGGGATATTCGTAAAATCTTTTGTTTGTTTGTCCGTACTCGAATCAGAAGTTGCATCGGCGCTTGAATCCGCGCTTTCTGAATTTGCTGCTGCCGTACTTGAATCAGCGGAACGATCTTCTGATTCGGCACTTGTTTCCTCGCTGTCTTCACGTGCAATATGAATTGTAACCTCAATCTTCTCAGGATCTACAGATTCTGCGTCAGATGGTACCGGTACAGATACGGAAAATGTTTTGTCTTTTTTCAATCCATCAACAGAAATAGACAAAGGATCGAGCGCTTTAATTCGATTAAGTGCTTCACTGTCCTGCGCGGTCACAGTGACCTCGTTTGTCGATTGTTCCACCGAGGAAACCGCGTATCCTTTTGCCGGGGTCCCGGTCGTTTCCGTTTTAATGGATAATTTCTTTGAAACCTGCTCAATCGGCACCTGGACATGAATCGATGATGGCTTGATCGTGACGTCAACCTGATCGCCATTGTTATTATACGCATGAAGTCTGATCATTTTGTCTACGGTATCCGTCGCATTTTTAACGTCGACCACACCTTTGATAAAGGCAATGGAATCAACGGTATCCTCACCACCGGTAACGGTAACCGATTTCGTGTCAATTGCCGGATCACCGATTGAGTAGCCGTCCGCTAACGAATCTTTATTCAAGAGGTCTACACCAACGGGGAGCTCCTTACTCGTCTTTTTTTGAATGGTGACGCGAACCGTCTTTGGCGATGGTCGAACCGTTAATCCGGATGGAAATCCGCGTGTATGTACCTGGGCGTCATAGGTGCCGGGTTTCATGCCGGTCAGATCCAAGTAAACGCTTTGGGTGCTCGGAAGCTTCGCTTTAAGAATCGACTCATTGGAACCGCTCAAATGGACATTAATCGTTTGCGGTGCACCGCTGACCACGTATTGGCTTTCATCAAAGCGGAGCGCCAGTTTCTCATTCACGACTGTTGTTTGCTGAGTAGGGTTAACCGCCACATTAGCTGTTGATCCCGGCGCGTTTCCGCCGTCTCCGGCAGAAACAACCCCATACAGCATTAGAGCGAGAACAAAGGATATAATTTTGACTAGCCAATTGTTATTAAATAGTTTATCCATTGTGCTTTCCTCTCCAATTCCAGCGAACCGGCGACTGATTATCCGACTCGTCCAGCTCATGTTGAAGCATTTCCTGCAAGCGTTCCTCGCTAATCTCACGGAACATCTCGCCGTTCTTGGTCACGGTGATTCCGCCCGTTTCTTCTGAAACAACGACCGTCAATGAGTCGGTGACTTCACTGACCCCCATCGCTGCACGATGCCTTGTCCCAAGTTCTTTTGAGATAAACGGACTCTCGGACAGCGGCAAGTAGCAGGCGGCGGCGACAACCTCTGTACCACGGATAATGACAGCGCCATCATGAAGTGGCGTATTCGGAATAAAGATATTAATGAGCAGTTGTGAGGTCAAATTCCCATTAAGCTGAATCCCTGTCTCGATATATTCATTTAGTCCCGTCTTGCGTTCAATCGACATGAGGGCACCGATCCGCCGCTTAGCCATATAGGATGTTGCCTTGACAATCGCATCGGCCATTTGCTTATGTTCTTCCTCAACCTGAGTCCCTCTGGAAAACAAGCGTCCGCGTCCAAGCTGCTCAAGCAAACGGCGCAACTCCGGTTGAAAAATAACAATGATGGCGAACAATCCGTAGGTAATCGCATTGTTCAAGATCCATTCCAGCGTGCGCAGTTGAAACAAGCTGCTCAGAAACCATACGGCAACGATCACGAGGATCCCTTTTGCCAGCTGGACTGCCTTTGTGCCTCGAATAATCATAATCACTTTGTAGATCACATAAGTGACAATCAAAATGTCGATGATGTCTGTTAAGTAGTTCAATATGTTAATATGAGTCCACAAAGGCATCGCTTTTCATCCTCCAAATCAACCATCGTTCTCAATTCGTACCGACCATCTTAGTTTTACTCGATCATTCCGACTTCACCATTTGATCTTAATTAGAATTCGATTTTATGCTGAATCGTTCTATATCTATGACACATGTTTGAAAAAATGAAACAAGCGGGTCAGGTTTGGTCCCCCAAACCTTTGAGCAGAACATAATTATTTTTCCCGTGCACTTGCCGACGCGCGCCAATCATTACCAGCGACATTGGTACCGCGCAAATCGCCATCGTTGTAAGTACCGGATGATTGCTGCCCCAGCGCCGGATTACGTGACGTTTTTCAGGTGGCAATTGTTCTAAGACGGTTTTCGTAAATACAGCCGGCAATTGCGGGTGGGCAAGTCGGCGAAGCAGCTCGGTCGACTCCTTAAGCTCATTAAAATGAATACGGCACGTATCGCAACTCGCCAAATGTTCAAACAATTGTTGTTTCTCTTGATCGGTAGCTTCTTGATCCAATACTTTATTCATTAATGAAAGATATTTTACACTTGAGCAGCTCACGTTTGTTTGCCTCCCTTAACCGTCATGTTTTGTCTCAGCATTTCTCGGCCACGGTGTATCCGCGTTTTCACCGTTCCAACCGGAATTTCCATAATTTCACTGATTTCCTTCAAGCTTAAATCTTCAATATATTTCAGTACCACTGCTGATCGGTATTTCTCCGGCAGTTTATCAATTTCATGCTGTACGAACGCTTCGGTCTCTTTGCGTAAGACGCGCTCCTCAGGATGCTCGCCTTCGTCCGGGAGGATGGCGTTTAAAGTCAGATCCTCCGTCCCCGGTACAGACGCATCAAGAGAAACCGTGTTCTTTCTGCGGCGCAAAAAGTCGATCGACAGATTCGTTGCGATCCGAAACAGCCACGTTGAAAATTTTCGATCCGGATCATACTGGTCGATATGTTTATAGGCGCGAATAAAAGCCTCTTGTGACAGATCCTCTGCCTCCTGTACCTGACCCACCATACGCAGGCAGATGGCAAACACACTGTTTTTATACCGCTCAACCAGCAAGGCAAAAGCCTGTTGATCCCCTTTTTTAACCTTTTTAATCAGTCGCTTCTCTGTTTGATCCATAGTTACCTCTCTATTTGAAGCATTATTAACTACGCAAGATACTTATATCAAGTTTCATTGTTGTATCAAGGCAATGATTAAAAATGAGTGCTTTCGACTTATTCTTACAGCTCATTCATTGCCTTATTTCTGTGCTGTTATTCGTGATCAAACGGAAGGATACGGCGGTCATCCGCAAGAGAATCATATTTGTTTGAAATATACAATTCGGGGTAATCTTTATACTAAAGCAAGCATAAAGCCTGGAGGTGGACCAATGGACAAGCAAGAACTTATCAGTCAAATCGAAGTCCTGAGAACCAGGATGATACGTGCTGCAGCAGATGAGCCACTAACCTCGCCAACAATTCAAGGAATCAGTCAATGTCTTGACCAATTACTCAATCAATACGCAAGACTGTTTCAACACCATTCAAAAACGGTCTGCCAATAATCCTGCAGACATTAGAAGTATACCATAAATCACGCATTCTTTAACCAAACAATGCTTGTTCCTCTTGACAGGAGCAGGCTTTTTCTATTCAATAAAAGTAAACCAACAGTTTACTTTTTCGATTGTCAAAGGGAGGAAAAAATTGGCGTCAAAACGAGAGGTAGAAAAGCAACGGAAGAAAGCCACCATTATCGATGCAGCCGAACAACTCTTTTTCTCAAAAGGCTACGAACAGGCTACGATGGACGATTTGCGCGCTGCTGCACACCTCAGCAAACGCACCCTTTACGTCTATTTCACCAGTAAAGAACAGATTTACTTCGAGATTATGATCCGCGGCTACAAAAAGTTGATTGCGCTGCTTGATGAAGCCCCTCAGACCGCATCGGTCATTGAACGCCTGAGACATATGGCAGATACCTTCTACCAATTCAGTAAAATGTACCCGCAGTACTTCTCAGCGATTTTCTCCTATGAAAACCGCACGACTGATTTTACGCAAAGTGTGCCGGACCCCTCAAAAGAGGAATGTTATGCGCTTGGGGAAGTTGTGCTCGGAAAGTTCACCGCCCTTTTACAGGAAGGTAAAAATGAAGGGGTACTTCAAATCGATCAAGATGTCACGCTGACAGCGATGATCCTCTGGTCATCCATGAGCGGCGTGCTGCGTACAGCAAAACTGAAGAAAAATTATTTGGAGAACGATCATGCTATCTCACCTGAGTCCCTGATCGACCAAGCGTTTGTGCTGATGATGCGTTCTATCCGAAACAATTCCGGAGGTTCATTAAAATGAAAACAAAAGGTGTGAAAAAAAACATGCTGATTCTCGCTGCCTGCCT
Organism: Sporolactobacillus inulinus; assembly: GCF_006539285.1. Lineage (GTDB taxonomy): Bacteria > Bacillota > Bacilli > Bacillales > Sporolactobacillaceae > Sporolactobacillus > Sporolactobacillus inulinus. The sequence continues at coordinate 2,277 of NZ_BJMS01000120.1, read as the reverse complement.
GCTTGCCACTCTCTTCCTTTTTCTAGTCGTCCTGTTTGCCGCCGGAGGACTTTTCCAGACGAAAACCTATCTTCAGCCTTGGGACAAAACATACGCCAAAAATTTTAAAGATCCGCGCATCCGCCTTGCTGCCTACGGTCTGCTCGCAGCCAACGGGCACAACATGCAGCCCTGGATCATTAAGCTGGACAAAAAGGATGCCATGACCTTTTATTTGTTCGCCGACCCAGAACGCATGTCGCTGCAAGCCGATCCTGAAGCGCGGCAGCTGATGGTCACTCAAGGTACCTTTCTCGACTATGTTGCCGTCGCCGGGCAATCCATCGGTTTTTCGGTCTCCATCACCCTGTTCCCCAAAGGCACTTATGATGAAAACCATCTTCAGCACAGCATGACCGTGCAGCCCGTTGCCAAAATTCAATTAAAGAAAGCAGCACCCAAACCGTCCCCGCTCTTCAATAGCATCTATATTCCCGATACAAATCGAGAGGCTTATCAATCAAAAAAGTTAACCGCCGCACAAACGCTTGCGATTGAAGCGCTCGGAGATTCACAAGACGTTGAAACGCATGTTTACCAAGACCGCAAGAACGTGCAAACGCTCGGAAAAATCGCCATGGACAGCGCTGAGATTGAAGCGCAAACCAAACGCGTGATGGATGAAGCCGCAGCAATCTTCCGGGCCAACGAATACCAGAAAAACCAAACACGTTACGGATTTTCCTTGGAAGGGCAAGGCACATCCGGATTCAAGCTTTACTTCATGCAAGGCTTGATCACCCTGTTTCCATTCCTGAACAGCGACAAAGCTTCTGCCGATTTGATGATTCAATCCACGCGAACCGCGCTTGATCACACGCCTGCCTATTCAATGATCACAACAAAGGAGAACAGCCGCGCAAGCCAAGTAAAAAGCGGTATGATCTACAGCCGTCTGACACTAACCGCCGCCCATCTCGGACTCGCTGTTCAACCGGTCAGCCAGGCATTGGAAGAATATCCGGAGATGCACGATCCCTATCAGAACATCCACCATTTATACGCGCCAAACGGTCAAACCATTCAGATGCTCGTACGCATTGGAACACCAACGAAAACCGTCCCGCAATCCATGCGTCGAGACATTATCGATTTAATCAAGCACTAAACACATATAGGAATAAAATGAAAACGATCAAAAGAGAACACTTGAACGGCAAACAAACGGAGACTCTGCCCGATCGGCAAAGTCTCCGTTGTTCTTTTTTTATGGAGCCTAGCGGGATCGAACCGCTGACCTCCTGCGTGCAAAGCAGGCGCTCTCCCAGCTGAGCTAAGGCCCCATATTATGGAGCGGAAGACGGGATTCAAACCCGCGACCCCCACCATGGCAAGGTGATGTTCTATCACTGAACTACTTCCGCAAACCAAAAATATTAAATTAAGTGCGGATGAGAGGACTTGAACCTCCACGCCCCGTAAAGGGCACTAGAACCTGAATCTAGCGCGTCTGCCAATTCCGCCACACCCGCATAAAAATGGTGGGCCATGAAGGTCTCGAACCTTCGACCCTCTGATTAAGAGTCAGATGCTCTACCAACTGAGCTAATGGCCCACAAGTAAATGAATGGTGGAGGGAGAAGGATTCGAACCTTCGAACCCGTAGGGAACGGATTTACAGTCCGTCGCGTTTAGCCTCTTCGCTATCCCTCCATATTAAATTAAATCGTAAATCGAATGGTGCCGGTCAGAGGACTTGAACCCCCAACCTACTGATTACAAGTCAGTTGCTCTACCAATTGAGCTAGACCGGCGGAGTGGAGGATATAGGGCTCGAACCTATGACCCTCTGCTTGTAAGGCAGATGCTCTCCCAGCTGAGCTAATCCTCCATAAAGTGACCCGTACGGGATTCGAACCCATGAACCCACCGTGAAAGGGTGGTGTCTTAACCACTTGACGAACGGGCCATACTGCTTGTCCGTCGCAATCGACGTTTTTTATTATATCTAGATTGACAGGTCTTGTAAAGGGAAAAATAAAAGCAATTTTATTCTGAATATTTGGGACGCCATTTGCTCCCCCGCAATTCCTATACAGTGATCAGCTCTTTTCATCCTGTTCTTCCGTGGAAAGCAAATGCATGCACACACTCGGTGGTTGGGCGCTGCTTCAGCTGCTTGCATCAACAGTGTGCGCCCACGGACAGTCCAGAAACCTCCTCAGTATCCGCGGGGGCTCCTTTGGCTTGCGAGTCACAGAACCGCTCCTGAGGCACCCAAGCACTTTCGCGACTTCC
>NZ_BJMS01000119.1 GCF_006539285.1 Sporolactobacillus inulinus | reverse complement strand
GGAAGTTCATTTCTATTTAGCAGAAGCTCCACTTTTATGCGCATATCGTTGTACCACAAAGCAAAATCATAATCTTTCCTTTTCCTTCTTCATGATCAAATTAATGATACAGTACCCTAACATCGCTCTTCTTCACAAAGGCGATGCGGTGATTGTAGGAAATTTGGTAGTATTGGTCCGTCCCGCTCACCACACGATAGGTTTCGGGCGCGTTGAACAGTTTCGCATAATAATAGTCGGATCCTACCGCTTTCTCTGCGACATAGAATTGTCCGGCCGGCATGCGGTAAATCGGTGCCATACCGACAGGTGCGATACCATATTTTTCATAGGCAGCAGCTTCCGGATAGGCTGATCCGTAGACTGGGATCGAGTCCGCGCCTTTCTTCGGTGTGACTAATAGTCCGCTGCCTTTTACCGTGTTCACACCTTTCGGATTATAGAACCATGCCTTTTGGCCGCCGAAATCGATCGCTGTCCAATCACCGGCTTCATCAACCTTATAGTACGATCGACCGGTGACCGCCTTGTTGCCCCAGTCGTTCAGCGCCGTCGTCCCGGTTCCGTTTGGATTGAGCAAGGGATCGCCGATAAGAGCTGCATTGAAGCTTGGTGCTTTGTAGAGATAGATGAAGTTGGCCGATTTTTTCTCAAGTTGCTGCGCGCCATACGTCACTTCCGGCTGGTTGGTTGCATAATCCGGATTGATCGTGACAATATTGGCGTCCTTCTTCCCGCTGGTTTTCGGCTGATTCTTGGTGAACGGCGCACCAAGCAGTTTAAAGTAATGGGCCCAATCCCAATAGGCTGCCGGATCCCAATGCATCGCCACTTGTCGCGACGGCGTCAGCCCAGGTACTTCTTCGTGACCGATGATGTGCTCACGATCGAGCGGTATCTCATATTTTTTTGCTAAATAGTTGACGAGTTTCGCTGAAGCGCGGTACATCGGTTCACTGTACCAGGTCGCTCCCTCAACAGCGTACCCTTCGTGTTCGATACCGATCGAATGGCTGTTCATGTACCAATTACCCGCTTGCCAGGCAACATCTTTCGGATCAACCATTTTGGTGATCTGTCCATCTGAAGAGCGGATCACATAGTGTGCACTGACATAGGTTTGCTGCAAAAAGGTATTGATCGTTCCCTGATAGCTGACTTCAGAATCATGAATAATGATGTAACGAATTTTTTGTCCATCATAGGGACGGTTGGCAAGATCATAGTTGCCGTAGTCTCCGTCCGCATCGGAGAATGCTTTGTATAACGCCGGAACGTACTGCATATCGACTCCTTTCGGAACCTCACCGTCCGCCTTTTTGTGCTTCGTGAGGTGAAGCGAGGCAACACCGTTCTTCTTCGGCGAAATCTTCTTGGCTGAAAGACTCACTTTTTCTGCTGAGTCAAGCGTCCGAGAGGTTCCTTGATTGATGGTTTTATAGACTTGATCGGCGAAATCAACGGCGGCTTCATAATCGTTCGAGCCACTGTATTTGGCAACTGCAGCGTACCAATCCGCCGGATCAGTGGACAGCTCGCCACTGATCTTTTTCTGATAATCGGCAAGAAGTGCAGCCCCGCCGAGTATATTCTTATCCTGATCCGTTTTCAATGCTTCAGGTGCAGCGCCGATGAGTTTTGCCGCTTGATCGAGCGTATGCGCCGCTCTTGATTGTGCGGCTGCACGCGAGTTTGCATTCAGCGGAGTTCCCTTCGCAAAAAGATCTGCGGGTGCATCCATATCCGTCAGGTGCATGACGCCGTATCCGCCAGCCATGCTTGGCTTATCGTCGTGACTGTCCCATCGTGTCTCGTTGTAAGAAACAGACAGCAAAACGCTTAGCGGTACATGATAGGTTCCCGCTGCTTTCTTGAACGCATCCTGAAGGCTTGTCCGTTCACGCGATGCAGCATCGGCCGGATCAGCCATTCCGAAAACCAGTATGAAGAGGATGATCAGGCATGCACTAAGCGGAACATAAATAGGATAGCTCTGTACTTTCTCTTTCAAGACAATCACTCCCTGTTAATCGACATGATCACTCACAGACGGAAAAATAAGGTGGCAAAAACAAAGCACAACGCCGGCAAATCTGCCTGAAATAGCGAAACCAGCCTTAAATTCAGCCAGGCTGTTTTTTTATCTCCATTATCAGAGACAAAGAGGACAGAGATGCAGTGTTGCTGCGAAAAAAGTTGATGCGTGCGAGCGGCAACTGTCACCCGTTCTTCTCGTGATTCCGGATGCCTCAAGCGCCCGCAACGGGTACTTGTCAATCGAGATAACAGGTTCAGTATAAAAGTAGTCTATAGTGTTGTCACTATTATGAAAGTTGGATTAAGTTCGACTATAAGGTCAATAAGACTGCGTTTTTCTTCCCATTCAAATACAACCTCGACCGACGACCTGGAACAAAGGCATTCGATTCGAGCGGATTGAAAACGGACACATAGGTTAGATTTACAATCGTTGTGCCATTTGAACCAATCAAGCCAGCAGATAACATTTAAAAACAGCTTTATGAAAGTCTTTTGTTTTTTTTGTCTCTTTTACCGCTGCTGCCGGGCTCGCTTGCCGCGGGTGATCCGAAAGCCTGCTCGGCAAGCCGTTGCCCGTGAAGACTCCCGTGGCTCGCGCGTACGAAGGCGCCGAGCACCCCAGGCGGCCTCCCTTTGGTCAAGAAACAACATTTGATTAAAAAAATAAACGGGCACCGATGGCCCGCTAGATTTGCTGCTTATATTTTTTTCAATGCTTTTTCATTCACGACAAAGTCAGGATGTTCCCTGCGCATAAATTTGTCGATATTATCAACCGTGACCTGTGCTACGCGAGCAATGCTCTCGCGCGTCGTCCCGGCAACATGCGGGGTGACAATCAGATTATCCAGCTCGGGCAATGATTCCGGCGGTTCTTTTTCAAACACATCAAGCGCCGCACCGGCAATTTGTTTCCGGCGCAGGGCATCGATTAATACCGGCTCATCGATCAGCGCGCCGCGCGAAATATTGACAAGGAAGGCTGTCTGTTTCATGCGCGCCAAGGCCTGTTGATCAATCAAATGATAGTTTGATGCGCTCAAGGCAGTAGAAATCACCACATAATCCGCTTCACGGAGCAGGTGGTTCAGATCAACGAAACTTGCCTTTAGCCGTGCCGCCGCATCATGATCCTGGTAATTTCCATAGGCGATGACGCGCATGTTAAACGCACCTGCATAGCGCGCGACTTTTTGCCCGATCGAACCGAAACCAATGATGCCGATGGTTTTGCCGTCGAGTTCATAGGCATCACCGCTCGGCCATTTTCCCTGTTTCGTGCCGCGATCGAACATCGGAATCATTCGCGACAAGGCAATCAGCTGACCGAACGCCAGCTCCGCAACCGAGGTGGCGTTTTCTCCCGGCGCATTGCTGACCATAATCCCGCGCTCCGTAGCGGCATCAATGGCCACATTGTCGAGTCCGGTACCGGTTTTTAAAATATAGCGAAGCCGGGGAGCTGCCTCAATCACTTCGCGGTCACACGGTGCAATGGCTGTGATGCACACGTGAGCATCTCGAATGGCTTCCTTAACTACCGCTTTATTCGCCGCCTGATCGTACATCAGACAGTGAACCTCGGCACCCATTTTCTCTAAACGATCCACCATCTGCCGGTGAATGGTCACATAGGATTTTCCCACACAAAAAAGAATCTGCATCTCGTCAGCCTCCCCGCTACAAATCAATCGATTCAATGAACAATTATCTAATAATATAGCAAAAAAATGCGGATGAACCCAAAAACAAAGCCCCATTTCTTTGGTTGAAAAACAGCAGCGATCATGCTACGTTAAAAATACTACATAAAGTATGAAAATTATGAAAGCAGGGACGATTCATGAACCAACATTTGGACAATTCCATCAAAGAAAAAGTGATGAAGCTCTTTAACTATCTGCATACACATGCCGAAATTAGTATGAAAGAATTTCAAACGACCGAATTTATTCAAAAACAATTGGATACGCTCGGATATCGGACGCATACTTTCGCAGACTGCCCGGGCGTCATTGCTGAAATCGGCAGCGGAAAACCGGTTGTCGCCTTGCGCGCCGACATGGACGCGCTCTGGCAAGAAGTAAACGGCAAGCTGCAAGCCAATCACTCCTGCGGCCATGATGCCCATATGGCGATGGTGCTTGGCGCGGCGATGATACTTAAGGAAAAAACAGATCGGATGAACGGAACCATTCGGCTTGTCTTCCAGCCGGCAGAAGAAATAGGCCAAGGCGCGCTTGAATTGAGCAAACGCGGCGTCCTGGATGATGCCGACTATTTTTACGGCGTTCATCTCCGCCCGATTGAAGAGACCTTGGATGGCCGCGCGCGACCGGCAATTCTGCACGGCGCGTGCGGCACCATCCGCGGCGTCATTGACGGCGAAGAGGCACACGGCGCACGACCGCATCTCGGTATAAATGCCATCGAAGTCGCAGCTTCAATCGTCGATGCGCTCGGTCATCTGCACCTCAATCCGATGACGCCAAGCTCTGTCAAAATGACGACGCTGCATAGCGGTTCGGCAACCAACATCATCCCCGGGCATGCTGAATTCAGTCTGGATGTTCGCGCTCAGAACAACGAAATCATGACGGAGCTCAAGAAAAAAGTTCGCCAGATCGTTCAAGGGGTTGCGGCCGGCTACGGTGCGACCGTGACCCTTGAAGAATCACACGGAAGTCCGGCTGCTGTCTCTGCCCCGGAAGCAATCGCCATAATGGGAGAAGCCATCAAGAAGGTGCTTGGCGAGGATCATTACGACCCGGCAAAACGTTCCGGCGGCGGTGATGATTTCCATCAATACGCGATCCGCACACCCAAATTGAAATCAACCATGCTTGGTCTCGGCTGCGATCTCAAGCCCGGACTGCATCATCCTTATATGACGTTCAACCATGACGCAATGTACGACGGCGTCTTGATTCTCTCCGAAGCCGTACTGATGACCTTTGAAAAGTTAAATAGCATTGAAGCCAAAGCATAATCACGCTCAACGCTTCGGCAGCTCGCATCAACAAGACGCGACCGCGGGCAGTCGGGAGCATATAAATGACCTGCGGCATCTCCCTAACCTGCAATCAACAGCGATGCTCCGCAGGCGTCTCACACCTGCTCAGTCACTGTGTTATCGGTTGGGCTCCATGACAAACTTTATCCTTTCTTCGCATATTAAAAGAGATCGGCGCAGCATCCACAAGCTCATGCGCCGATCTCTTTTACATTTTTATCATCGCCTCAGTCAGTTACTGATGCGCGCATCAAATCTCCGCGTTTGCTTGTTTCATTTCTCTGCTTAAGGAAACAAAGTACTCGAACAGATGAAGCATGAGTTCGCTTCCGCCTGCGGTCATTGATTCCGGATGCCATTGAACACCGATCAAGCCTTTTTCCGTGATATCGACCGCCTCGATCACACCATCTGCGGCGAACGCTGCCGCATGCAGCCCATCGCCAAGCCGAGCAACCGATTGATGGTGAAGACTGTTTACCTCAATCGTTTCATGTTCACCGAGCACTTGGTAGAGACGCGAATCCTTCTCAATCCGTACGCGATGGCTGCCTTCTTTGCGGGACACTTTTTGAGTATGCTGAATCGGATGGTCAATTTCATCAGAGATATCCTGAACCAGCGTGCCGCCGAGCGCGACATTGATCACCTGCAAGCCGCGGCAGATCCCGAACACCGGTTTTCTCAGTTTCATTGCTTGCTGCAACAATTGAAATTCAGCCCGATCGCGCTCCGTATCAAAGACACCGCAGCCGGGGGTCGGATCCTGATCAAAGAACTTCGGGTTGACATCGCAGCCGCCGCTGAGCACGAAGCCGTCGCAAAGCGCCGCATACGTATCAACACTTGGACCGGGGACAATCGGCAGGATCAAAGGGACGGCACCTGCTTTGATCAGTGATGAACTATAATCCTTGTGTGCATAGTCTCCCTCTGAAAATTCACTGAGTTTTACATAACCGCTGCTGATTCCAATAATCGGTTTTGTCACCGCCCTACCCCTTTCTCTTTCCTTTTTTGCACGTCTTATCTTTTGTTTTATCGGCTCATTTTCTAGATGATCAATGTACCTTACGTCTCAGGGCATCGTAAAGTTTGCGCTCAATTCATTTTTCTTCATCGTGCTCAAATAACGATAGATGGTTGCTTCAGATGTCTTCAACTCAGAGGCAACGATGTGTACAATCCCTTTGAGCAGGAAGATTCCATGATTATTGAGTTTATCCACAACGTCGCGCTTCTCCTTTTGCGACATTCGCTCGGTAGGGATATTCATTCTGGAAACAATTTCCTTAATGCTGTTTATGGCTATATCCTCAATCGATGTCCCCAGGCGACCCATGGCGTTGCCGGAGTTCGTGAAGGCATCGTGTTCCAATCTCATAAAATCATCTAAAAAATGAATCGCTTCGTCCATTTTTCTGAAGTCGATGTTGATGACAAGCGCACCAATCAGTTCACGATGTTCGTCTCTTATAAAATATGTAGAGGATCTGAGTACGGTTCCATCCTCAGCACGACCTTCATAATTGGTTCGAAACGATCGGTGCGATTCGCTCTCTTTTTGAAGCATCTTTATGAGCAATTGGGGTGCAGGCGCCCCGAGCGAAAGACCGCTCCAGCTCGTCTCACTCATTGCGATTACCGAATGTGCACAATCTCGCACATCGTAAAGCACAATCTCGGCGTCCTCCCCCAACACATGACCTAAAAAGAAAACAAAGGCCTTCAAGCGGTTCAGCTGATCTGCGATGTCTCTCTCCTCCTAGCCTCGGGAACGTTGAGACGTTTGGGTTCACCCCGTTTTTTTATGCGTCATTCACACAGGCCGATTATGAATCGTGTTCAATTGGGGATGTGTTTTGAGTGACGGCAAGTAAGTGTTGAAACGCGCGCAGCACCTTCTGCGTGCCTTCTTCAACAAGCGCACGCGGCGCGGCCACATTCATGCGAATAAATCCGTGTCCTGACGGGCCATAGGTACTGCCCATCTGCAAAGCAACGCCCTGTTCAATCAATGCTTGCTGAACCTCTTTTTCGGACACATGTAGCGCTTCATAGTTAATCCACATTAAATAGGTGGCGTCGTTTTCCATGCAATAGATGCCATCAAGCTGAGAAAGCATGCGACGTACGTAATCGATATTCCCTTTCACGTAGTGCATCAATTCGATCAGCCACGGCTCCCCCTTCTCATAAGCAGCCGTCATTGCCGCAATTTGGAACGGATTGATCGATGGATAAACCATCGCCCTCTGCTCACGCTTAATCGCCGCTGCAATTTTCGAATCAAAAGTCAACATGTAGGACGGACCAATTCCCGCCAGATTAAAGCTTTTCGTCGGCGCCATCAGGGTTACAATTTGGCCGGCCGTCTCGCCGGCAAGCTGAGCAATCGGTTGATGCCGATGCCCGGGAATCACCAGATCGGCATGGATTTCGTCTGAAATGATTGGCAAATGGTACGCAGCAGCTAGCGCAATAACTGCTTTTAGTTCGTCAGGATCCCAAATTCTTCCGCCAGGGTTATGCGGCGAACAGATTAGAATACACGTGGGCTGCTCCTCTTTGATTTTCTGTTCCATATCTGCAAGATTCATCGAATAGCGCTGATCATGCAGCTCAAGCTCAGATACAAGCGGCACGCGGCCGAGCTGATTAATCTGTTCAAAGAACGGATTATAAACCGGATGATGAATCAGAACTTTATCACCTTCGCTTGTCAGTGCGCGCAAGGCAAGGCTGATGCTCGACACCACATTATGATTAAAAATGATCGAACGATCCGCTACGTTCCACGTGTAGCGCCGCATCAGCCAGTTCCGTACGGATTGCTTGAGTGATTTTGGACACAGCGTGTAACCGAAGATTTTTTGATCTAAAACATCGCTCATCGCATCGAGAATACAATCTGGGGCGCGAAAATCCATGTCGGCAATCCACATCGGCAATACATGCGACTTCCCATAAAGCATTGCCGCTCCATCCCATTTCACACTGTTCGTGTTCGTTCGTTCAACGTGTTCATCGAAAATGCTTTTTGTCACCGGGCTCACTCCCATATCAAATCTTCCTATCTCTTTGCAGCAACCCATCATTCCGCCCGTTAACAAAATAAATTGTTATTGCAATAATAATTTATTTATAATTTTTATTTTCATAGTTTTGTAAAAATAAGTCAATAGTCATTTTATTAGAAAACTTGGCTTTGCCAAGCCTCTGGCGAAGGCAAAGACATAGTTGCACTTACACTCGTTTCCTTAAATCTTTTGTTTTTTATTACTTTCTTACCAGTGTAAGAAAAACCAAGCTGTGCTTGGTCCTTTATCTCC
>NZ_BJMS01000118.1 GCF_006539285.1 Sporolactobacillus inulinus | reverse complement strand
GGAAGTTCCTTTTACAATTAGCGGAAGTTCCTTTGCTTAGCAAAAGTTCCTCTGTGTGCCGCTGTAAAAAAAGCCTTCCGTTATGGAAGGCTTTTTTCGCTCGTTCTGCTTACATTTTTTCAGGCGCATGAACACCGATCAGTGCCATACCGCTTTTTAACGTAATACGTACAGCTTTCATCAGAGCCACTCGCGCCTTGCTGAGTGGAACATTCGTTTCATCCAGCACTTTTTCAGCATTGTAGAAACTGTGCAGGCACGACGCCAACTCGAACAAGTAATTCGGAATATGCTGGATTGCAAGATTTTGCGCGCTTTCCGCAACAACTGAAGGGAAGTCGCCCATTTTTTTCAAGAGATCAATTTCCTTTTCCCCGGAAAGCAGATTCAAATCCAATGCGTCGAGATCATCCTGTTCAAAAGCCTCTGCACGTTTCAGCATACTCGTAATACGCGCATACGCATATTGTACGTAGTACACGGGATTTTCATTTGAGTGAGAAATGGCAAGATCCAAATCAAAATCGAGATGGCTGTCCGAACTGCGCATTGCGAAGAAGTAACGTGCCGCATCAACACCGACATCTTCCATCAGTTCACGCATGGTTACGGCTTTACCGGTTCGCTTACTCATTTTAACCTTTTCTCCGTCTTTGAACAGGTTGACGAGCTGAATAATCTGAACGGTTAATTGATCCGGATTGTACCCAAGGGTCTGAATCGCTGCTTTCAATCGCGGCACATAGCCGTGATGATCCGCACCAAGCACATCGATCAGCTGCTCGAAGCCACGATCAAGCTTGTCCTTGTGATAAGCAATGTCCGGTGTGAAGTAGGTATAGCTGCCATCTGATTTGACGAGCACGCGGTCTTTGTCGTCCCCATACTTCGAGGTTTTTAGCCATAATGCTCCATCTTTTTCATACGTTTCTCCCTTACCCTTCAGGTAGTCAAGCACCGCTTCTACCTTATGCTCTTCATAGAGGGAGCGCTCGGAGAACCAGCGGTCAAAGTGAACCCGAAAATCGGTGAGATCTTTTTTGATGCCGCGCATCAGGTGATCGACGCCGAAATTACGGAAGAAACGAATCCGTTCTTCTTCTGTTTTCTTTGCGAGATCATCACCGTGTTTGGCAACTAACTGTTTCGCCAGTTCAATGATATCCTTGCCATGATAGCCGTTTTCCGGAATTTCCGCCTCCTGCCCCAGCTGCTGGAGGTAGCGGACTTCAATGGAAACCGCTAAATTGGTGATTTGGTTGCCGCCATCGTTAATGTAATACTCGGGAACAGCGTCATAGCCTGCTTTTTTTAGCAGCTTGCAGAGCGCATCACCTACTGCAGCCCCGCGTCCGTGACCGAGATGCAGACTGCCGGTTGGGTTGGCTGAAACAAATTCAACAAGCACGTGTTTCCCCTGCCCGCTGTCCGTACGCCCATATGCGTCGCCCGCTTTTATAATTGTTGGGATCAGGTCGGTTAGGTATTGGTTATCAAGGAAAAAGTTGATGAACCCCGGCCCTGCAATATCAATCTTGCGTATATGTCCTTTTTGCTTATCAAAACATGCAATCATCTCTTCAGCGATCTTTCTTGGCGCCTTCTTTGCAATGCGCGCGAGCTGCATCGCCATATTGGTCGCAAAATCGCCATGCGCCTTGTCTTTCGGCGTCTCAAGCACCACATCCGGCATTTCTTCTGGCGCAGCAAGTTCCGCTTTAATTACCGCCTGTATAATTTCTTCCTTTAACTGATTCTTGACTTGTTCCACAATCGTCATCTTATTTACCCTCCAAAAATTGCGAATGACGCATCGCTTGCACGATCAACCTTTATTGAACATTGGAAACCCTGAATGCTTGCACGCTGCTCTATTTGATTAAGTAGCGATACTCCATTGTGGCTTTTCCAACTGATTGTTCCTGTATCAACAATTCGTAGACCAAATGAACCGACCCGCAGCGGCCGGCAGGATCACAGGTCGTCTCTATTCTTTTTGCCGTTGCTTGCGTCTCCATTCGACCAAACTGAGATTCATAACTGCCCTTTATCGATTGCCCGATCACGAGCTGCTGCCTCATCGGCAGTGCACCTTTGCGTAAAATCAATGCTTCCTCATTCCCGACACGAATTGTATAATCCGCAAGCCCGACATCGGCGATTTCAGCGCTGAACACGAGGTAAAGGCTTGATCCGCTTTTTCCAATCTTACCTTGAATCACCTGTGCAATCGTCTGCCGATTTCCCGGATCGCTCGGATCATCAATGGTACTCGTAAAAACGATTTCAGCATCTTGTGTCTGCATTGATTCGCCTTCCTTCATCACGCACAAGTTCGCATTCTTATACTACTATAAAAGATTGCCTATCCATGGGCAAGGTCAAGCGACTATTTTTCCAAGGATTCTATTTTTTTCCTGGATTTATACCTTTCTTCATCCATTTTCAGGCCGCAATGTTTAAAATTCAGCGCCTCATTCCATAATGATCGATAGAACAGATGAAGACACCCCGCGTCATTTGGGTAGCTGTTTTTCGGATTGAGGAGGTTCTGAATTCATGCATTTTGACACGAGGATCCGAAAAAAGATGGCTCTGTTTCTTAGACGAACAGCCTTGTTTCTGCCTACATCTCTAGTGCTGGGGGTGATTATACTGCTCCTCGCAGCCAAAATTGCCGGACCAATGGAAATCCCGGCTTCCAAACCTGCTGTTTTCTATGACAACCGCGGCCAGCTGGTCGGAAAATGGGACACGACGAATAAGCAATGGATGGACAGCGACGCTATGGCTCCGGCACTGAAACTCGCGACACTCGCCGTTGAAGACCGCCGTTTCTTCCATCATCACGGTTTTGATTTTCGTCGCATGATCCAATCCGCCCTGATCGATCTGCGTCATTTCAGCAAAGCACAGGGTGCAAGTACCATCTCCATGCAGTACGCAAAAAATTTATTCTTGAGCAATGACAAAACTTGGCTGCGCAAATTCTCAGAAATGTTCTACACCATCCGTCTCGAAATGAATGAATCGAAAAAGAGCATTCTTGAGGGCTACTTAAATACAATTTATTACGGTCGCGGTGCCTATGGGGCGGAGGCCGGCGCCCGCACATACTTTAATAAAAGCGCCAAGGATCTGTCCCTTGCAGAAGCAAGCATGCTGGCCGGAGTTCCAAACGGACCAAGCGTTTATTCGCCGTTTATTAACTATGGAAAGGCAAAAAAGCGGCAGAAGGTCGTTCTGAATACCATGGTGAAAAGCGGCTTCTTGTCGAAAAAACGTGCAGAAATCGCCTATCAAGCGCCCCTGCATCTTGCCCATGTAGAAAATAAAGTGCCTGAGAAGGCGCCCTACTTTCAAGATGCGCTGCGGCATGAATTAATTGACCGATTGCATTTCACGCAGAAAGAACTCGCTTCGGGAGGGCTTAAAGTCTATACCACACTGGATAACGAAACCCAGGAAAGTGCGGAGCACTGGGTGAAGCGGGTCATCCCAAGTTCCACTCCCATTCAAACAGCGCTTGTTGCTCTAGACCCCAAAACCGGGGGAATCGTTGCAATGGTTGGTGGACGCGACTACACGAAAAGCACCTATAATCGAGCTGTCAGCGCAAAACGTTCACCCGGCTCTGCGTTTAAACCTTTTCTTTACTATGCAGCACTGCAGAACGGCTTTACACCGGCAACGCGTTTGAAAAGCGAACCAACCGCATTCGTCTTTGACAACGGGCATCGTGAGTACACGCCGAATAATTTTGGCGGCTATTACGCAAACAAACCGATTACCATGGAGCAAGCACTCGCACTTTCCGACAATATTTTCGCAGTCAAAACGCATCTGGCAATCGGCATGAAAAAGCTCGTTTCGGCTGCGCGCCGGGCCGGTATTTCAAGTGCGCTGGCACCGATTCCCTCACTTGCGCTCGGGACAAAGCCGGTCAGTGTTTTGGAACTGGCGCGCGGATACGCGACCTTCGCCAATCAAGGAGCGCGGATTCAGCCGGCGATGATTACCAAGGTCACCGACGGCAAGGGGCAAGTGCTCTATGATTGGCAGCCGAAGAAGCAGCAGGTTCTGAATCGCAAGACCTCATTTGTCCTGTCTCAGATGATGACCGGAATCTTTGACAAACGGCTGAATGGTTATAGTAAGGTCACCGGAAGCAGAATATCTGGTCTGCTGACTCATAAAGTGGCTGCAAAAACCGGATCGACACCTTCGGACAGCTGGATGGCCGGCTTCACGCCTGAACTTGTTTCGGCGGTTTGGGTTGGCTATGATCAAGGCGAAACAATCAGCACCTACCCGGACAGCGGCTATGCAAAAACCATCTGGGCTCATTTCATGGAATCGGCACTCAAAGGAAAGCCGAAAAATGCCTTTAAAGCCCCGAAAGGCGTCGTCAGTGTCAGTATTGATCCCAAAAGTGGGCTGCGCGCCGGGAAGGGCTGTACCGGAAGACCCACCTATTTTATAAAAGGCACGGCACCGACCGCCTATTGCGGCAAGCAAGAGCCTCATAATCTTGAAAAGCCGACAAAACAGAGGAGCAGTCTGCTCGATCGTCTCTTTCATTGGTGGAAATAGCCGCCTCAAATTCATCGGCAAAAAAGCAGGGCTTCCTCGCTTGAAGGAAACTCTGCTTCTTTTCTTCAGTTGCACTGAAAAAAAGTTGCAAACCGAAACGTTTTTATATTCATTGATCCCGTTCTTCTCTTATACTAAATTTATAAAGCGAAAATTGAGGAGTTTCGATCAATGATTCTTTTATTTCTGATTGGCGGATTGATCGCGGGTAGCGTCATTCCTGTGCAAGCTTCAATTAATTCGAGACTAGGTAGAGAGGTCGGATCGCCGTTTCTCGCCTCGTTTATCTCTTTTTTCACCGGCACACTGACCTTGATCATCCTTGCTCTTGTCATTGACCATCGGCTGCTCGTCGCGCCGCATACACTTCTGAATCACCCATGGTGGCTGTGGATCGGAGGCGGAATGATCGGCGTCTTTTATTTGACTACCAACATTCTGCTTCTTCCGCGCCTCGGGGCAGCTTTAACCATTGTCGTCACGCTCGTTGGGCAAATGATCATGGCCATCGCGATTGATCAGTTCGGCTGGTTTCACGTCCCCATTCACACATTGAGTCTTCCCCGTCTCATCGGGATTCTCTGTATGCTGCTTGGGGTACTCCTCATTAAGAAATTCTAAGGAGCACATCTGTTCATGAAAAAAAGAACCTATTCCCTTACTTTTCTGTTTCTCGCCTGGGGTCTGCTCGCCGGCGCTGCTTCACCTATCCAAACATCGGTCAATACACAGCTGCGCGAGGTTGTCGGTTCGCCGTATCTCGCGGCATTGATTTCGTTCGCAACGGGCACTTGTTTTCTGGCACTAATTGTTCTGGTCATTGATCACACGATTAAACTTGATTTTGCTCAAATTCGGCACATGCCGAAATGGATCTGGGTCGGCGGGATGCTTGGCGTCGTTTTTGTGACTGCCAACGTTCTGCTTCTCCCGGTTCTCGGTTCCGCATTCACCGTTGTTTCTCTGTTGTTCGGGCAGATGATCGCTGCCTTGTCCGTTGATCACTTCGGCTTATTCGGCGTGCCGAAACATGCAATGAATTGGCCGCGTGCAGCAGGGTTGGGGCTCATGATTCTTGGCATCATTCTGATTCATCAGTTCTGAGCCGTCAGTTACTCAAAAGCCAGTTGTGCCTTTAGTTCCGGATTCGCCCGTTCCCACTGCTCGGGAGCGACTTGCCTTAAAAAGTCGCGCAGCACCTTTTTAGACGGCATATCCATCGCTTCAAGAATCACGTTGCCCTTGAGCGCTTTATCCATTTTATTCACATGATCGGCAAGTACTTTGTAGCCGCGCTTTATTTCGCGGTGTATGATCATCTCAGCTGCCGCCGCACCCGCATAGCGCGGTCCCTCCTTGGTCACTTCCGTGTTGATCCATACGAGCCAATACTTTTTCCCGCCACCTTGAAGATCCGCTTTATTCGCTGAAAAACGGATCCGGCGCTCCACGTCGCTGCGGGCATGCAGCGCGCCCATATCAACCTCTGCCTTACCGGCGGCAACATCAATGATCACCGGGGTCATGTTGTCCAGATTGACTAAACCAGCGCCAAAGCCGCCATGGCCTTTCGTTGAGTCGCCTTTAATTATATTAAAACCTGATTTCTTTCCATCCTGATGAAACAGATCCAATTCAATCATCCTCTCACACGTGATCAATCTCACTCTGCATTTATTTTAGCATAGGAACGGCAGCAATGCTTCATTAAGCCCAGCACGGTCAACCATTCAAACCCTTCTTTTTGGCGCGCAGGATCGAAATCATTGAATCAAACGGGCACATCCTATAGACTCTGAGTTAGAGACGCTTTCGAACGATTTAAATTTGCAGAGAAATGCGAGGGAACATCATGTGCAATCAAAAGGCATCCATCTTTAGTTATCCGCACGCTTCCGGACACTTTGGTATTGAGCGTGAAAACCTGCGTGTCGATCATCACGGACGGCTTGCCATGACGCCCCATCCGGACGCGTTGGGCAACAAGCAGACGAACCCTGAGATCACCACCGATTTCTCCGAAAGCCAGGTTGAACTGGTGACACCTATCGCCTCCTCCTTGCAGGAAATGCTGTCGCACATGCAGCGGCTGACCCGTACGGTTTACAGCGGGATTGGTGACGAACTGCTCTGGCCGCTCAGTACGCCCCCGAACCACCTGCCGCCGGATGATCAAATCCCAATCGCTGATTTTGGTCCAGGAGGTAAGGAAAAGACCGCGTATCGCTTCTACCTGTCAAAAAAATACGGTCGCAAACGACAGCTCTATTGCGGCATACATTTGAATTATTCTTTTCCTGACGATCTGATGGGCGATGCAAGTCAGCGCGGCTTTTTCTATGTGCAGGTCGCTGCTTCGGCACTCCGTCACCGCTTTTTTCTCGTCCACCTCTTGGCGGCAAGCCCCGAAAAGATCGATGGGGTCTGTTACCGCTCGGCTCGGTTAAGCGTGCACGGGTATAAAAACATCAGACCCATTTATCTGGACTATTCGAGTCCCAGTGCCTACCAACAGTCGATGAAAAAAGCGGTCGCTCAAGGATTGGTTGAAGGCCCGCGCGAACTCTATCAATTGGTACGCATTAAGGGGAAAGGATTTGAGGATCTCGAACAGATACCTGAGGCAGGACGTATTGAACTGCGCATTGCCGATCTTAATCCCTTTTTCCCAGCAGGGATTAACCCCAGTGATCTGTACCTCATGCACTTATATCTGCTTTGGTGCGCACAAAACAGAATATCTGATTTTACGGTTGAACAACAAAAAGAAGCCGATGCATGGGCGACTGAAGCAGCACAGACCTGTTTTTCAGACGCTTTTCGCAACCGGATGAACCAGATGTTCGAAGCGTTGCACCGCTTCTTGCACCAAAGCAGGTTGCCTCAGGTTTATGATCAGGCATTAACGCAAGCCCAATCACGCTGGAGTGAACCCAAACTCAGCTACGCAGCACGGATCAAGGCTGCATGCGCTGAAAGCCCTAACAGCGCGATGCAATGGGCAACATCGCAAAAGGAGCAGAATCTCGGTTCTTCTGCTCAGAGAAACCCTTATGCCCCATAAGACGATCGACGGAATCGGGGTTATTGCCAAAAAGTTTCGCAGCCATTATGCTAAAAAAAGACCTGTCCCGTCAAAATGGATCTGCTTGATTCACTCAATCAAAGCCGATACATCTTTGTCAGGATATCGGTACGCTTTGTTGTGGAGGATTCATAAGGCATGATCTTGGTCAGATGCATCAAAAATGTATATGGGGAAGCGGTCGATATTCCGTTTGACTTCATGGAGGCTCGGCTGCTTTTCAAAGTAAACAACTTTTATATGGCGGATCAGGACAAGGAAGGCCATCTCATGACGCAAGATGAAGAGGGGGAGCCGCATATTATCGCCGACAGTATAGAATTGCTCAGCATCGATTCATGGTTTCACCAACATTTTGTTCTCACGTAAAACAGTCCGTTAAATCGAGTAACAAACACTACTATTAGGAGGGTGCGACCCATGGGCAGTATCGACTACGAACGCATCAGACAAATCGGCACCATCAGTGAATCATCCCGAGGATGGACGAAGCAGCTGAATCTGATCAGCTGGAACGGACGCTCACCGAAGTTTGATCTGAGGGACTGGGCCCCGGACAATACAAAAATGGGCAAAGGCATGACACTGACGTTGGATGAACTGAAAGCGTTGAAAGACCTTCTGAATCAGATGCACGAACTAAATGAGACCGTTTGATCGGATTCGATCAAACGGTCTCATGCTGAGTGACGGATAAAAAAGGTCCTTTCGCTATGTAAAGGAACTTCTGCGGAAGTAAGGACCGGGCGCTTTTTGCCCGGTTTTTCTTACAAGTAAAGAAAGTTTATGATTTTGCTTTGGTGTACGACGATAAGTGCATAAAAGTGGAACTTCTGCTAATTATAAATGAACTTTCGCTAAATAAAGGAACTTCCGCTAATTA
>NZ_BJMS01000117.1 GCF_006539285.1 Sporolactobacillus inulinus | reverse complement strand
TGAATTATAGTGTTCCCCCAATGAATGACCGCCTACCCTATTTGCTCGTACAGGTAAAGATGAATTCCTTTGTTAACCACATGTTCTAGCTAGTCGCCGGAGTGGATCATGAATAGTTCAGGTTACTGTAAGGAAGGTATGGACAAAATTTCTATCCGGAAAATTTTAGAGAGCAGCACTTTATAGTCAAGAGCTTCTAAACCAAAAGAAACATTTCCAATTTAATAAGCATCCTTTTCTTGTTGGCTTTTGTTACGTGTGAAAATTATCGTGTCAAATGTAGGTCATTTGCTTTAAGGTACTTGTGCGTGCTATAAGTGTTAAGAAAGTAATTTTGGGGATGGCGATTTTGGTCAGGCATCCCATAATGTGAGGATTTGAATGTAACGATGATCGATAATTTTTGGCATGATTTGCCGCGGCCTTTTTTTGTACTGGCACCAATGGAAGAAGTAACGGATGTTGTTTTTCGTCATGTCGTGCGTGCGGCAGCCATACCTGATGTGTTTTTTACCGAGTTTACAAATACGGAGAGCTATTGTCACCCAGAGGGAATCCAAAGTGTGCGTGGGCGTTTGACGTTTACAGAGGATGAACAACCGATAGTTGCCCAAATATGGGGGGATAAACCTGAACACTTTCGGCGGATGAGTATTGGTCTGGCGAAACAAGGGTTTCGTGGGGTGGATATCAATATGGGCTGCCCGGTGCCTAATGTGACGGCGAATGGGATGGGAAGCGGCCTTATCCTGCGTCCTGAAATTGCAGCCGATTTAATCCAAGCAACCAAAGCAGGGGGACTGCCTGTAAGTGTGAAGACAAGGCTGGGTTACACGGATGTAGACGAATGGCGTAACTGGCTGACGCATCTATTGAAACAAGACATCGCGAATCTTACCATCCATTTGCGTACAAGAAAGGAAATGAGCAAGGTCGATGCCCATTGGGAACTCATTCCGGAGATTAAGAAACTGCGTGACCAGGTGGCACCGGATACACTTTTGACGATCAATGGCGATATCACTGACCGTCAAACCGGCTTGAAGCTCGCTGATCAATATGGCATTGATGGACTCATGATTGGGCGCGGTATTTTTACAAATCCATTTGCTTTTGAAAAGGAACCGAAAGATCATAGTAGCCAGGAACTGCTTAATCTCTTAAAGCTGCATCTGGATCTCTATGATCAGTATTCGGAAGAATTAGAGCTGCGTCCGTTTACAGCGCTTCATCGCTTTTTTAAGATCTATGTCCGCGGTTTTCGCGGGGCAAGTGAATTAAGAAATCAGTTGATGAGTACAAAGTCAACCGATGAAGTGCGTACATTGCTGGATCACTTTGTTCGGGAATGAGACAAAGATGGTCTAGCGAGCAATGTCCGATTGTTTCATCCGGTTGAATCAACAATCAGCTATAAGCAGTAAAGAATACTCTTACTGAAGTCATTCTGTCTGGAATTATTCCAGTAGTCATTGAGTGAATGGATAGAAGCAAAGGGGAGTGGCATGATATGAAAAATGAACGCGTGTACAAAATGGCGTTTTCGAGAGTTTATCCGCTCTACATTCAAAAGGCTGAGCGAAAAGGGCGCAGTAAATCTGAGGTGGATGCTGTGATTTGCTGGCTGACGGGTTATGACGATGCAGGTCTTGAGGAGCAAATTGACAAGAACGCTGATTTTGAAACGTTCTTCGCCGATGCGCCGCAAGTCAACCCCAACGCCGTCAAAATTAAAGGCGTGATTTGTGGACATCGCGTCGAAGACATCGAAGACCCGCTTATGCAGAAAATTCGTTGGCTTGACAAACTGGTGGACGAACTGGCGAAAGGCAAGTCGATGGAGAAGATTCTAAGAAGCTGAGGGTGAAAGAACACCACTGCCGCCAGAGCGACAGGATGTTTTTTCATCAAGTATTGTTACAGGAATGTATTGATGATCGCTATTTAGTGGCTCAAGCTTAAAGTTATTTTGATGCCATGAGTGCGCAAGGGATACAACATGAATTGGTCGACACATATACGAAAGGATCCTAAGAAAATGAAACAGATCATCGAGTCGATTAAGTACTATAATGGAACATTTCCGAAGGAATACAATCTTCCACTGACTCATTTGCCATAATCCTGCCTCATCTTCTCGGTGACGCGGTCAGCCGATGTAATTCTCCCGGCAGTCAGGTCAGCTAGTCCTTTTTCAATTTCATCGTTGAACGTCTTTTCATTGAGAGATTCGAAAGTGAGCGGCTTGTTTTCGGACAGTTTTATATCGAAGGGAATCCCACGCTGCAGCACGACCTGACGCAGAAAAAGACTGATCGCGTTGGACATGGGAATACCAAGCTGCTTCAGCACTTGTTCAGCCTGCTCCTTAATTTCAGGTTCGACACGGGCGAAAATGTTTGATGTTCTTGTCATTCGAAACACCTCCTATACCAAAATTATATTCGATTGTATTGCGATGTGCAATCATAGTGCAAATGTTGTGAAATTTTAGAAATACGGATGAAGAAAGAGAAATCTTCAGGAATCGAAACGATTGATAAATCCCGTGTTGTACGGATTGATGAATAGTCTGGAAGCTATTTGAAGGGCGAATGGCGAGACCGTACAGGCATTTTTAAAAAAGCTGAGGAGGTTTCCGATCATCTAGGTCTTTCGCTTAGCTAAACTGTCCTTTTATTTGACAGAAAAAAATGCATCAATTATTATACCTATAGGGGTATAAGGAGGCTGTTTATGGAGTATACAGCGCAAATGAAAAATCGATTGAAACGAATTGATGGTCAGATCCGCGGGATTCTTAACATGATGGAACAAGGCGAAGACTGCCGCAGTGTAGTGACCCAGATGACTGCTGCTCGGACGGCAATGGATCGTGCACTTGGTTTAGTAATTGGAAAGAATTTGGAAGCCTGTCTGCGAGAGCAGATTGAAAGCGGCGGCGGATCAGCTGAATCCATCATAAATGAAGCGGTTCAAATGCTGGTGAAAAGTCGCTAAAGGATCAAGATGCGGTGAATCGAATGGCGAAAAGAGGAAAAGTAGATATGAACTGCCTGTTCTTTTGCAAACCTAAAATTACAAAGATAAGCACTTCGGAACTAAAAGAGGCTTATCTGCCTAATAAAAAGGGGAAATACTTTCTTGACGTACGCACAAAACCGGAGTTCAGCAGTCGATCAATTCCGGGTTTTATCAATATTCCGCTGCAAACTCTGCATAATCATCTCAACAAGATCCCGAAAGAAAAAGAAGTCGTTGTCATCTGTCAAAGCGGTATGAGAAGCTCAGTTGCTTGTAAGCTTTTGAAAAAAGCGGGATATGAAAAAGTGACCAATGTGCGCGGCGGGATGAATCGTTGGGTTTAGTTTTTTTATGCAGTTAAATATACCTATAGGGGTATAAAGCACATAGGTTTTGATAAGAAAAAAGTTGATCCAAGGAGGAAAACAGCATGTATGAAGAACTGACACCTGAAGAAGTTGAACGCTTGTTGCGCAACCATACACCAGTAAGTATTATCGATGTTCGTGAACCGTTTGAATTTGCCGAGGGGCATATTCCGAGGGCGATTAATATTTCGGTTAATGAGATTCAGAACCGAATCGGCGAAATCAACAAAGAGCAAGAACACATCATGGTTTGTCATTCCGGAAGCAGAAGCGAGGTGGCTTCTGCCATCCTGTCCGCAAGTGGATTTAAGGTGAAAAATATGGATGGCGGGATGATGAATTGGCACGGACCGATTGAATGCTAAGGAGGTAAATTCAATGAAATACGTCATTATTGGCGGGGTGGCCGGCGGGATGTCGGCAGCCACGCGGCTTCGCCGATTAAATGAAGAAGCAGAAATTATTGTCGTGGAACGTGGTCCCTATGTTTCTTTTGCCAATTGCGGACTTCCTTATTTTATTGGCGGCGTGATTCAAGAACGGTCAAAGCTGCTTGTACAGACGGCAGAAAAGCTGTATCAGCGTTTTCGTCTGGATGTGCGGACGGAAAGTGAAGCAACACATATTGACCGGGAACAAAAGAAAGTAACTATTACTCATCATGGAAAGACTTATGAAGAAAACTATGATGCTCTGATTCTCTCAACCGGCGCGCACCCAATGCGTCCGCCAATTAAAGGAATTGACCAAGCGGATCATTTGTTCACGCTACGCGATGTTCCCGATGCTGAACATATTGTTCAATACCTGCAGCAGCATCAAGTGGATCGTGCAGTGATCATCGGTGCCGGTTTTATCGGCATGGAAATGGCAGAGAACCTTGCAGAACGCGGACTTAAAGTGACGATTATTGAACGCGAGCATCAAGTCCTTCCTCCGCTTGACCCGGAAATGGCGGCTAGTGTAGAAGCTGAACTGAAAGAGCGCGGTATTGAGGTGCTCAAAGGAAAAACCGTCACGGGTTTTGAAGAAAAAGGTGCCGTTCTTGTGATGGATGATGGACGGCGAAAAGAGAGCGATTTGACTCTTTTATCGGTAGGCATCGTTCCTGAATCATCTTTAGCTGAGCAAGCAGGCTTAGCACTGGGTATCCGCCGCAGTATATCGGTTAATGATCAGCTACAGACCAGTGATCCAAATATCTACGCGATCGGTGATGCAATCGAAGTTGCGCAGACCATCAGCGGGAAAGCAGCAGTTATTCCACTCGCTTCACCGGCCAATCGCCAAGGACGAATGGTTGCTGACATTCTTAGCGGGCTGAATCGTCACTATAAGGGAACGCTAGGCACATCCATTGTGAAAATTTTTGATACATCTGCCGCTGTGACAGGATTAAGTGAAAAAATGCTACAGAGATATCAGATCCCTTATGAGGCGTTGCACACCAGTCCGCCAGATCACGCATCGTATTATCCGGGCAGCTCGCAGATGACACTTAAGCTGCTCTTCGACCCGGAAGTGGGAAAGCTACTGGGTGCTCAAGCAGTTGGTAAGAAGGGGATTGATAAGACCATCGATGTGCTTGCCACGGCAATCCATGGGCAGATGACGGTCAATGATTTAACTGAGCTTGAACTCGCCTACGCTCCGCCATTTAATTCGGCGAAGGCTCCAGTTAATTTAATCGGTTATGCATCAGAAAATCTGCTTGAAGACAAAGTGCAGCATGTTCAGTGGAATGAAGTCGACCAGCTAGTAAAACAAGGAGCAATGCTGATTGATGTTCGGACAGAACAGGAATACGAGAACGGAACCATCCAGGGGGCGGTGAATATTCCTTTGGACAATCTTCGTCAACGAGTACGGGAGATTCCAAAAAACCGTAACTTGATTGTGACTTGTCAGGTGGGTCTGCGCGGCTATCTCGCATCTCGTATTCTTGCTCAGAAAGGTTATAAGGTTAAGAATTTAGATGGAGGATATAAGCTGTATAAAAGTGTTTTTCCGGAAAAAGTAAAGGAATGATAGGAAAGATTAACAAGTTGTTCGCTCGAATTGGGGCAAAAAACTTTTAAAGGAGTTATTAACGATGAATGAAATTACCGTGTATACGACCAATACTTGTCCCTATTGTCATATGGTGAAGAACTTTCTGAGTGAAAAAGGGATGCTATTTAAAGAAGTCAATGTCCAGCAAGACCCGGCTGCCGGTCAACGTCTTGTGGAAACAACCGGACAAATGGGTGTACCCCAAACAAATGTTAATGGACAATGGGTACTCGGATTTGATCCAAGTCGGATTATGAGTCTGATTCATGAATAATCTTACTTTACCGACAACAAGCCAAGAAAGTTAATCAGGACTATGGCGAATGCAACGACTCAAATACATGAATCAGGAGGACCCATTGTGAAACAAAGAATCATTATTGTCGGCGGCGTCGCCGGGGGTGCAAGTGTAGCAACACGGCTCAGGCGATTAAGTGAAGAAAATGAAATTGTCATGTATGAAAAAGGTGCTTACATTTCTTTTGCTAATTGCGGGCTGCCTTATTATGTCGGCGGGACGATCCGTGAAAAAGATGCACTGCTTGTCGAGTCGGTTGAGAACATGGTCATGGAATTCAATATTGAAGTTCATAACAACACAGAAGTAGTTGATATAGATCCTGAAAAACACATTATTACGGTAAAAAATGTGCTGAACGGAGAAGTCTCAACAGATCATTATGATCGGCTGATTCTTTCTACAGGGGCAAAACCGATTGTGCCCAAGATCCCGGGACTTGATCATGCAGATAACATCTTCTCTGTACGAAATATACCCGATGTTGCGCGTATGAAAAAATATATGGATACGCATAACGTGCACAAAGCAACGGTGATCGGCGGCGGCTTCATTGGGCTGGAGATGACTGAGAATCTTGTTGAACTAGGGTTGGCGGTTACGTTAGTTGAAGCGAGCCCGCAAGTAATGGCGCCGCTTGATTTCGAAATGGCACAATTTGTCCATGAACAGATTGAAATGCACGGTGTCACGCTCATCTTGAACGACGGCGTTGCGCAATTTTCCAACAACGGGCGTACGCTCGTACTCAGCAGTGGTGAAGAAATAGATACCGACCTGACTGTGATGGCGATTGGTATCTTACCCGACAGTGCACTGGCGCAAAAAGCGGGTGTGAAGACAGGCATTAAGAGTGCGATTGTCGTTAACGAACATTTTGAAACGAGTGTCCCCGATATTTTTGCGATTGGCGATGTGATTGAAGTGACAGATTTCGTCACCGGCATGCCCACATTAATTCCACTGGCAGGTCCGGCTAATCGGCAGGGACGGTTTCTCGCAGACTATCTAAATGGCTTAGAGGCGAAAAATCCTCCTGTGCAGGGAACAGCCGTGGCTAAGGTTTTCGCGCTCACCGTGGCGACAACGGGAAAAAATGAACGTCTTTTGAAACAGGCCGGTGTTGTCTGCCATGTTGTTCATTTACATCCGAATTCCCATGCCGGCTATTATCCTGGCGCGGCACCGATTGAGTTGAAGGTGATCTATGACGATCAGGGCAAAATTCTTGGTGCACAGGCGATTGGAACGGAAGGCGCGGATAAACGGATCGACATGATTTCAGCAGTCATGCGTTTAAACGGATCGGTTGAGGATCTGCAGTTGATTGAAGTGGCGTATGCGCCGCCGTATGCATCGGCAAAAGATCCTGTAAACTATGCCGGTTATCTTGCTGCAGACCAGCGGCAGGGGTTAGTGAAGACGATTGAATGGCATGAGGTCGATGCGTTGATTGGGAAGCAGGCATATTTTTTGGATGTGCGCGAATCATTCGAACTGGCCGCCGGAAAAATTTCCGGCAGCCATCATATTCCGCGAGGCGAACTAAGAGGGCGGATTGAGGAGCTTCCTAAGGATCAGCCGATTTACGTATATTGTTCTGTTGGACTCCGCGGTTATAATGCGGCGCGCATATTGGCGCTGAATGGTTTTGATGTCTATAATCTCGACGGCGGTTTGAAAACGTATGAACAAGCCAAGTATGAGACGGGTCACATGAAAGTACAGCCTCGTACTGCGGATCAAGGTGAATCGTTTTCAACAATGGTACAGCACGGAACGCAAGCTGCAAAAATTGTAGTAGATGCCTGCGGGCTGCAGTGCCCAGGCCCGATTCTTAAAGTTAAACAATCTATGGAAAAGTTGAATGAGGGCGATGTCCTGAAGGTCCAGGCCTCTGACTTTGGCTTTCACAAGGATATTGTTGCTTGGGCCGATGCGACAGGCAATCAATTGCTGAAAAACAACATTGTCGGCAATAAGGTTGTCGCGACGCTGATGAAGGGAGCAAAGGACAGCCATGACGATGCTCAGCAAACATTACAAACGGCTTCAAATAATGGCGGAGCAACAACAATGGTGGTTTTTGACGGGGATTTGGATAAAGCAATTGCAACGTTTATCATTGCGACTGGGGCGGCTGCGATGGGTAAGCCGGTCACACTTTTCTTCACCTTCTGGGGGCTTAATATCATTAAGCGGCAGGCTCATGCGAAGATCAGCAAGTCGGGTACCGACAAACTGTTCGGTATGATGCTGCCGAAGAACGCGGATCATCTGCCGCTGTCACGAATGAATATGGCTGGCATGGGGCCGAAAATGATAAAAAAAGTCATGGCTGACAAGAATGTTGACAGTCTTGCTGTTATGATCGAGCGTGCAAAACAGCTTGGTGTTAAAATGGTTGCCTGTACGATGAGTATGGAGTTAATGGGCGTTGCACGTGAAGAAATCATCGACGGTGTTGAATTCGGTGGGGTTGCCAGCTATCTAGGCGAAGCAGCAAAATCAAATGTGAATCTATTTATCTAACTAAATCAATTGATTGTATATGCCAATGATGCAGGTGTTTCACTAGTCTATTAACTAGTAAAACACCTTTTTTGCAGATAAAGAAAGTTCATGAATTTGCTTTGTGGTACGACGATAAGCGGCATTTTATCAATAAGTTGGTTCGAGACACGTAAGCGCGAGACGCCTGCGGGACAGCGAGCCAGGGAAGACCCCGCAGGATAAATGCGTGTCCGAGGAGGCTTCCGGATCGCCCGCGGCAAGCGAGCAGCTGAAGTGTCGTTCAAGCCTATCGGATGGGCGATCAGGTAATCGCCCAATCTGAGAAATAAACGGAAAAATTCCGCTTAATTGTTCAGGATCTTCACTAATTGTAAAAGGAACTTCC
>NZ_BJMS01000116.1 GCF_006539285.1 Sporolactobacillus inulinus | reverse complement strand
TTTTTGCCCGGTTTTTCTTATCTAGAAATAGCAAACCTGAAATCGGGCATACCATTTGTTTTCTCTCGTTTTTTATTCAATCATCGAGCCTAATAAAAAGCGAAACAGTTCCGATAAGTCGTCTTTGAGAGAAAGGGATAAGAAAATAAATTCCATGAAAATTAATTTGACAAGAAAGCGTTTTTATTTTAAGCTTAATTTGCTTAAAGGATGTTTGCGGTCTGAAATAAAGTGCCGAAAACATAAGGATTTGTTCGATGAACTTGATTATAGAGGACTTGTGTACACAGGGTTTGTTGCGTAATAATGAAAACGGTTTATAGGAGGCTTAGACATGGCAAAGAAAGACTACTCACAGCTGGCAGATGAAATTGTTGCAAATGTCGGCGGCAAAGAGAATGTAAAATCATTGATTCATTGCGCGACACGGTTGCGCTTCAGATTGAATGATCAAAGCAAGGCAAATAAGGAAGTGCTTGAAGATCTTCCAATGGTGCTGACGGCGGTTAGTGCCGGGGGACAATATCAAGTGGTTATCGGCGACGAAGTGGTGCCGGTCTATGAAGCGATTATGAATCGATACGGATTCAGTGCCACAGACAGCAAAGCTGCGGCGGGACAAGAAGAAAAAACAGAGGAGGCAAAATCGGAGAACTGGTTTGAACGTTTTGTTGCCGTTATCTCCGGCATTTTTACGCCGTTTATTTCAGTACTGGCCGGTGTCGGCGTTCTAAAAGGCGTCGCCATTCTTATTTCAACCTTTCACTGGTTGCCGGCAAACTCGCCGATCTATCTCATTATAAATACACTCGCGAGCGGCGTATTTACGTTATTGCCGATTTTCATTGCCATTACGGCAGCCGACAAGTTTAATACCAATCGCTACATCGCGGTTGCGCTGGCTGCAGCGATGATCTATCCGCTGACGGACGCTCAGATTCCTGAGGTTGCTCATTTATGGGGCTACGCGGTAGACTTTAAAACTTATGGCGGTGCAGTTATTCCGACCATTTTGGCGATCTGGCTAGAAAGTCATATCGAGCGCTGGTTTAAGAAGCGGCTTCCGGCAGTCATGCAGCTGGTTTTCGTTCCTTTTCTGACGTTGATTGTTGCCGGGCTGTTGACCTTCTTGATCATCGGACCACTCGGCACGGCGATCGGTACCGGACTTGCTTATGGGTATAAGTTCTTATATGACTTAAGCCCGCTGATTGCCGGCGGTATTCTTGGTGCCACCTTCCAAATCTTTGTTATTTTCGGATTGCATTGGGGCATCCTACCGATTTCGTTGATTAATATTCAAGCGTATGGCTATGATACCTTGCTTGCGGTTATGATGGTTGCCGTTTCCGGACAGTTCGGCGCAGTAACCGGGTCAATTTTCAGAGCAAAGAAGCTGAAAAACCGAGAAATTGCGATCTCAGCGGCAATCAGTGGATTCTTTGGGATTACCGAACCAGCAATCTATGGGATTAACTTAAAATACAAAAAAGCATTTATTTTTGGCTTGGTCGGCGGTGCACTTGGTGGTGCAACGGTGAGTGCAGCCGGCGTTAAATGCTTCAGCTACACACCGGTTATGAACATTTTTGAAATGCCGCTGTTTATTGGTAACAATTCAAGTATTGTATGGGCGATCATTGGTTTTGTTGTTGCCTTCCTCAGCGCATTGCTGCTCGTCCTTATTTTTGGATTTAATGAAAGCAACACGGAAAAGCTGTTCGCCAAGGTGACCTCTGGAAAGAAGAGTCTCACGGAAAAGAAGACAGCAAAACTTGGACTTAATGTAAAGGATGAAGCAGCGGCTTCAACCGCAACGGAAGAAGCCGAGCATCCGGCTGTGAACGTAAGCGACCTGAATTTGGCAGAAACCGTATACAGCCCGGTTGCCGGTAATCCGGTGCCGCTTTCTCAAGTAGATGATCCGGTATTCAGTTCAGGTGCGATGGGATCCGGTGTCGGCGTGCTGCCGTCGGAAGGAACTTGCGTGTCACCGGTAGACGGTGAAATTACGGTGGCTTTTCCGACCGGTCATGCATATGGAATCAAATCCGACAATGGTGTAGAAGTACTGATTCATATAGGAATCAATACGGTTGAATTGAAGGGCAAGCACTTTGATCCGAAAATTGAAACCGGTGCGAAAGTGAAAAAAGGCGATCTTTTGACAACCTTTGAGCCGGACAAGATTAAAGAAGCCGGTTATGATCCGACCACGATGGTGATTGTGACCAACACAAATAATTATGAGGCCGTTGTTCCCGAGCTAGACCAAGACGCCGCGATGAATCAGCCTCTGATTCAGGTATACAGCAAGTAAAAGGCGAACGAAAAAGGCGCTCATTTCCTTAATTGGAAATGGGTGCCTTTTTTTGTAAGTGTAGATGGTCTGTTGCTAAGATGCTTTATGGAGTAGGGACTGCGTCTGCATCATCCTTTGATACGTTTTCTTTATCCGACATGTTTTTATTCGCCCAGAAGGAGGCAAGGAGCGAGCCGGACATATTGTGCCAGATGCTGAACAGTGTTGCCGGAATTGCGGCGACCGGTGAGAAGAACGCCATAGCAAGGGCAACGCCGAGTGCAGAGTTCTGCATGCCGACCTCAAAGGTGATCGCGCGGCTTTTGGCGTGATTCATACCAAGCTTGCGACTGAAGAAGAAGCCGAGCAGGTAGCCGAGCAGGTTGTGCAGGATAACAACCGGAATGATGACAAGTGTGCCCGCAGTCACTAAGTCGCCATTCTTATTTGATGCAGCAACAACGCCGCCTGCGATCAGGATGATGGCAAGCGTTGAAACAAGCGGCAGCGCATCGGTTACTTTAGCTGCTTTCTTGCCAAACAACGTATTGGCGAGCACGCCGAGAACGATCGGCACAATAACGATTTCAACAACGCTGACAAAGAGCGACTGGGTCGGAATTTCTACCCAGTGACCGGCGAGCAGCCAGAGAATCAGCGGCAGCATCACCGGCGCGATCAGTGTAGATACAGCACCGATCGAAACACCGAGCGCAACGTCGCCCTTGGCGAGGAAACACATGACGTTCGAGGCTGTTCCGCTTGGGCAGCAGCCGACGAGGAGCACGCCGACAGCAACCGCAGGCGGGAGCTGGAACGCAAAACAAAGTGCGAAAGCAATCAGCGGCATAATCAAATAGTGAGCGACCACACCGATGATAACGTCTTTTGGACGTTTAAAAACAGCGGAGAAATCCGATTTCTTAAGGGTCATGCCCATGCCGAACATGATGATTCCAAGCAAAACGTTCACGTATGGAAGTACCCACGTGATTAAGCCGGGTTGGAAGTAGCTGACGACAGCAGCTGCCAGTACGAATGCAGCAAAATATTTTCCTAAAAATTGTCCCGTTGCAACAACAGCCTTCATGATTCAGAACATCCTTTCTCTTTTCGGGTATCCTCTTTTATTTTTCTGTCTTGTTCACGAAGTAGTCATAAAACTTTCAATCAAATGGCTGTTAAATGGATCACTTCATCGGCATCTTCTGTCTCTTTCTGATCAGCACGGATCAGTGTACAGGATTTGTCTTTTTCTCTTCGTCAGCCGATCCAGACCATGCTTCAGGCAGCCGCATCACGCCACCGGTATGCGCGGAAGTAACCAGTGCGGCATAGCGGGCTAGATAGCCGCTTCGCACTTTCGGTACAAAAGGCTTCACTGTTTTGCGCCGTGCAGCAAGTTCTTCATCGGAAACATGAAGCTGCACGGTACGGTTGGTCAGATCGATGGTAATCTCATCACCGTCTTGAACGAGCGCGATTGGACCGCCTGCAGCGGCTTCAGGGGAAACGTGACCGACCGAGATGCCGCGTGTCGCACCGGAAAAGCGTCCATCTGTGAGTAATGCAACCTCTTTACCGAGTCCGCGTCCAACGATTGATGAGGTTGGCGCAAGCATTTCCGGCATACCCGGTCCGCCTTTTGGGCCTTCATAGCGGATCACGACCACATGGCCCTTGTGTACCGTGTGATGATCAATGGCTTCAACCGCTTCATCATGTGAGTTGAAGCAGATCGCTTGACCGGTAAATGTTTTGACGGACGGATCGACACCGCCGACTTTGATGACCGCACCTTTTGGCGCAACGTTGCCGAAGAGCACGGAGAGCCCGCCTTCTTTGCTGTAGGCGTCTTCAAGCGGGTGAATCACTTTTGGATTTTTGATTGCCGCATTGGCGACATTTTCGCGGAGGGTTTTTCCTGAGACGGTAAGTCGATCCGGATGGATGACCCCGCCCATATCGGTGAGGACCTTGATGATCGCAGAGATGCCGCCGGCTTCGTGAACATCTTGCATTGAGAATGCAGAGCTTGGCGCTATTTTTGCCAGGTATGGCACCTTTTTTGCGACTTGGTTAATGCGGTTCAGATCGTAATCAATCGCTGCTTCAGAAGCAACGGCCAGCATATGAAGAACGGTGTTGGTTGAGCCGCCCATCGCCATATCGAGTGCAAATGCATCATCAATGGCTTCCGGAGTGATCAGGTCGCGCGGACGAACATCTTTTTTGATCAGGTCCATCAGTTTAAAGGCTGATTTCCGAACAAGTTCACGTCGTTCATCAGAAACGGCCAATGCAGTGCCATTGCCTGGAAGTGCGATGCCGAGCATTTCCATCAGGCAGTTCATCGAGTTGGCGGTGAACATACCGGCGCAGGATCCGCAGGTAGGACAGGCGGAGGATTCAAGATCCAAGAATTGTTCCTTGGTCATCTGTCCTTCTTTGAAGGCACCGACGCCTTCGAATACGGATGACAGTGTGAGCGCTTTTCCCTGAGCAGACAGCCCGGCTTTCATTGGGCCGCCGGAACAGAAGATAGCCGGAACATTGGTACGAACAGCTGCAAGCATCATGCCCGGCGTGATCTTATCACAGTTAGGAATGTAGAAAACGCCGTCAAACCAGTGTGCATTGATCATCGTCTCGGCTGCATCAGCGATCAGTTCGCGGCTCGGCAGCGAGTAGCGCATGCCGATATGACCCATGGCGATGCCGTCATCAACGCCGATGGTATTGAACTCAAACGGAATTCCACCGGCGTCACGGATCGCTTGTTTTGCAACATCAGCTAATTCGCGCAAATGCACATGACCGGGAACGATGTCCACATAAGAGTTGCATACGGCAATAAACGGTTTGTTCATATCCTCTTGATTCTTTACCATGCCGGTTGCGCGTAGCAGGCTTCTGGCCGGTGCACGATCGACACCTTTCTTGATCTCATCACTTCTCAATTCATTTCATCCTTTCTGTTTCTTTTTCTAAAATTCTCCAAAGGTACAAAAAAGCTCCCATTCAAATTGAATGAGAGCCTTGCCCGACTCCCAACTACGCCAAGGAGGACCCGGACAATCGTTATACATTTCAGCGATTGCCAGGATCCTAGATAATAATCACGACGCGTAGTTGGGACGAAACGAACATTATAATCAACCTCTGATTTAAATTAAGAATTTTGTAGAAGTTACTATAACACGCCCATTGACGTTCGTCAACGGAATTTTTAGAAAATGCATAGAATTCTTATTGAATGACAATAGGCCGGGTTAATCGATGCAGCATGCAAAAAGATTATTGGACGAGAAGGCGTGAGAAGAACGAACTTGGCAGATCCGTTGTTTCAAAATCTATTTAATCCTATACTATAAAGATATGAAAAAAATAGATACTCAATACCGGTTCACGTGGTTAAGCAAGCCAGCTCTGGATGGACCGGCTGAGGCAATGAAAACGGCTATTGGAGGAACGAAGCTATGGTTTTTGATACGCATAACCACACACGTTTTTCATTTGACGCAGATATGGATGTTCAAGAAGCGCTGAAAAAAGCGGAAAGCTGTCATATGAATCTCGTACTTACCGAGCACTATGATCTGAATGAACGTCAAGAGGATGGTTCTTCAGTCGATTTCGATCTTGCACATTACTTCGATGCTTATGGCCCGTTAAGAGGCGAGCATCTGCTGCTTGGAATTGAACTTGGTCTGGATAATCGGCCTGATTATACAGCACGCAACCGCGCACTTGTCGAAACCCATCCATTCGACATGGTGATCGGATCGGTACACAATCTTCAGGATTTTGATTTGTACTCGGATCGGGCGAAAAATTTTCTCAGTAAACACGATCTGTTTGGGCAGTACCTCATCTATGCCGAACATACGATTCACCGGAATCCGTATATTGACACGTTTGCCCATATCGATTACCCATGCCGTTATTTGAAATATAGCGATAATGTGCTTCGCTACGAAGACTACCCGCTCCTCATGGATAATCTGCTCAGCACGCTGATTGAGAATGATATTTGCCTTGAAATCAACCTTCGTCTCATTGATCAAAACGGGTTCCGTGAAGGACTTGAAAGTATTGTACGCCGCTACAGCGAGCTTGGCGGCAGCTATGTGACGATTGGCGGCGATAATCATACGGCGGAGTCGATCG
Organism: Sporolactobacillus inulinus; assembly: GCF_006539285.1. GTDB lineage: Bacteria > Bacillota > Bacilli > Bacillales > Sporolactobacillaceae > Sporolactobacillus > Sporolactobacillus inulinus. The sequence continues at coordinate 2,267 of NZ_BJMS01000116.1, read as the reverse complement.
GAACCAACTACGCGCTCGGTGAAGCGATGGCACGTGAGTATAATCTCGTTCCCGTTTATTTTAAGGAGCGCAAGCGAATGGTGGACAAGCTGACGCTCTAAACCAGATACCGGCCAGACAAAATCGGGGTTCCAAAAACCGTTTAGTCGATAAAAGAAGACGTTTGTGGTTAACAAAGGCGCTTCATGCAGGTATACTAATCGCAGAACGTAGCGAGAGAATGGAAAAAATCGCTTTAATTATAGGATGTGGTGTTTTTGACCCAGGCGGCGCAGAAACTGAATGAAGAGAAAGTATTTAAGGATCCGGTGCACCGCTATATTCATGTTCGGCACCGTTTGATTTGGGATTTAATCGGTACGCCTGAATTTCAGCGCTTGCGGCGTATTCGGCAACTGGGCACGACATTTCTCACCTTCCATGGAGCCGAACACAGCCGATTCGGTCATTCGCTTGGCGTCTATGAAATTGCCAGACGTGTGATTGATATATTTAAGTACCGAAACAACTGGGATGATTCGGAAACGATGATTGCGCTCTGTGCTGCATTGCTTCATGATGTCGGACATGGACCTTTTTCACATTCCTTTGAAAAGGTCTTTGGTACCAATCACGAAGAGTATACGCAGAAAATCATTCTCGGGGATACGGAAATTCACCGCTTGCTTGAACGGCAGGGCGAAGGATTCGCAGAAAAAGTTGCTGAAGTCATCGGCAAAACCTATCCGAATCGGTTGGTTGTCAGTTTGATTTCCAGTCAAATTGACTGTGATCGGATGGATTATCTGTTGCGCGATGCTTATTTTACAGGGGTCAGCTACGGCCATTTTGATATGGAACGTATTTGGCGCGTGATGCGCACGGTTGATGATCAGATCGTTTTTAAATTTTCCGGCATGCATGCGGTGGAAGACTATATTATGAGCCGTTACCAGATGTATTGGCAAGTATACTTCCACCCGGTGACACGCAGTGCCGAGGTGATTCTCACCCAGATTCTGCATCGGGCCAAAACGCTTTATCAGGAAGGGTTTCAATTCAAGTACACACCACATCCGCTGATTCAGATCTTTGACGGAAACATGACGCTTCATGACTATCTCAAGCTGGACGAGTCGGTTATTCTCTATTTCTTCCAGGTCTGGCAAGAAGAAAAAGATGAGATTCTGAGCGATCTCTGCTACCGGTTCATGAATCGGCGTTTGTTTAAGTATGTTGAATTTTCGCCTTCTCTGATTCACTCCAAAGATCAGCTTGCCCTTGCTTTTAAGCAAGCGGGCATTGACCCGCGCTACTATCTGGAAATTGATTCTTCATCAAATTCACCGTATGATTTGTATCGGCCGGGCGAGGAAGGCGAGCGGCAGCCGATTGAACTGCTGATGCCGGACGGGACGCTGCATGAGCTGTCGCAGGAATCCGATGTTGTCGGCTCCATTACCGGAATGCGCCGGACGGACTGCAAACTCTATTTTCCAAAAGATCGGATCGATGAACTGCCCAAACACGACGTTAATCGGAAAAAAATAAAAAATCTACTTGGCATCTAAGCGACTGCAGACAAAAACATGTGCAAACGAAACGATATAGAGATCATGATACATGGGGGATTAGGATACATGTTGGAAGACCACGCGAAAATTGCTGCCTTAATTCATCAGTCGGAGGATTATTTAGAACGCAAGAAACTTCAGAAAATCGTGTACATTCTTCAGCGCTTCGGTTGCCCGTTCAATCAGAAGTTCCATTTCTATTTTAGCGGACCTTATTCTGAAGAGCTGTCGATCCAATTGGATGAATTATGCGACTTTGGTTTTTTAATCGAGGACTGGACGAGTCGAAGTGATCAGGCTGAACAGTGCGCCTATCGCATTTCAGAAGCCGGGGAGGATTTCCTCTCCCATTATAAAGATGAGCTGCCGAAAACCCCGCTGATTCAGCGCGTGATGGGGCAAAAAACGTCTTTTCTTGAATGCACGGCAATGCTACTTTTCTTTGATCAGCTGCCACAAAATGCGGCGTTCGACAAAGTGAGAACGCTTGAAAAAAATGATGAGGTATGCAGCTTTCTCGAACCAGCACTTACGTTTCTTAGCGAACTGCGTGCGGCACGGGCTGCGGATGTGTCCGTCTTTTAATCGCAGGACATCTGCCAGAATAAGAAAAACCGGGCAAAAAGCGCCCGGTCCTTACTTCCGCCTTCCGCCTTCCATTCAGGCTTTGTTCATTACCTTGTGCACGAAGAGCACTCCAGCCGCTCGCTTGCC
>NZ_BJMS01000115.1 GCF_006539285.1 Sporolactobacillus inulinus | reverse complement strand
AAGCGACGATTCAGCACCGAAAAGCCACGAGTCCATCACACATGATTGGCGATTTAGGATCGGGTTTAGCCCGACATTTCTGAGATAAGACTTATGATCATTTGCTGAGCCAAGTGCTTTCCAGAGACTTCGTTGTGACGGTTGGGTTGACATCAAATCCATGAACCGTGTTGGTCATCGCCGTTGATTGTTTGTTGGCATATAAGAATACCATCGGTGCATCTTCCACAATCAATTTCTGTGCATGGTCATAGATCTGTTTGCGTTTTGCTTCATCCATGGTGACGCGGCCTTCTTCAAGCAGCTTGTCAACTTCTTTGTTGGTGTAACCTTGCTGGTTGTAGGCACCGCCTGTATGGAAAATATTGTAGAAGAATTCGTCCGGATCAACGAAGCCGACCCAGCCGACAATCGTCATTTCAAATTGCTTTTTGCCTAGTGCATTAAAGAATACACTGTCTTCTTGCTGCTCAATTTTGACGTTAATGCCGACAGCTTTTAACTGATCCTTAATAACCTGAGCAGCATCGACTTGATCCTGGTTCTGTCCGACCTTAAGTGTAATCGAAAACCCATCCGGATAGCCGGCATCAGCCAGCAGCTGCTTCGCTTTAGCTGTATCGCGTTTGCTAAATGTGTCCAGTTTTGCGTCATAGGCATGGCCTGGCGGGATTGGTCCACCCGTCAATGGTGTTGCCTGTCCGAATTTCACTTGCTTATTCAACGCATTGCGGTCAACGGCCCATGAAATCGCGTCACGGACTTCTTTTTTCTTGAGCGGCCCTTTGGTTACATTAAGCCCAATGTATTCCCAATAGGTGCCGGTCACCGACTTAACCGTGACACCGGATGCATGATCAAGCAGCATTTTATCTTTTGCGGTGAGCTGCAGATCGATATTTAATTCCTTATTTCGAATGGCTGTTGAACGGGCGGTGCTGTCGGGGATGGCTTTAAAAACAACTTTATCTAGATAAGGAAGTCCTTTTTTGAAGTAGGATTTATTCTTTTTAAGGACCATTTCCTGATCTTTCTTCCAAGAAACAAGCGTGAAAGGTCCACTTCCTGCATCGGCCTGATCCAACTTGCCTCCATTTTTCTCAACAATAGTTTTGTTAACAATTGCGTTCATTGGGTTGGCTAAGAACGTCAGGAACGGAGCAACTGCTTGTTTCAGAGTAATGACAACCGTTGTCTTATCCGGCGTGTCGATGGACTTCACAGCATCAAATTGTTGTGCGCGAACACCCATTTTGATGATCCGCTCAATCGAGTATTTAACATCGGCTGAAGTTAACGGATCACCATTATGAAATTTTACGTTATCGTGAAGATGAAGGGTATACGTCTTGCCGTCTTTGGAAATTGTATAATCGTTGACGAGATCCTTGTCGATGACGCCGTATTTCCCATCCTTATAGCGAAATAAGGTGTCATACATATTTTCGATGTAGTGGAAGGATTGAGCACTTGTTTCTTTATGCGGATCGAGCCCTTTTGCATCATTAAGGTCGGCAATGGTCAGCGTTCCGCCGTATACGGGTTTTTGATCCGCTTCTGCAGATGTTCCGGACTCCTTAGCACTGTTTCCGGAAGAACATGCGCTGATTATGGTGAATAAGAGTAGGAAGCATGTGAGTAATGACAACTTCTTCATGTAAGAAAACCTCACCTTCTAAAATGTATAACTAAATTATAGATGGGTGAAAATAGATATTATACAGAATATTTACTAAAGATTAAAAACCGCTTTTTGGGAGAATTCCCAAAAAAGCGGTTTTGTTTTGCCATCATTCACAATGACGCGGTGGTGCCTGAGGGGTTATGTGCCCCGGCGCAGCGTCACCGGTAAAATATAGTTCTTTTTAATCCCGTCAAATTCATTGTTGATCTCTTTCAATAGAAGATCAACAGCCAGCTGAGCCATGGCGCGGATCGGCTGAACAATCGTTGTCAGCTCGGGAAGCAAGGTCGTTACCATTTCCGTACCGTCATAGCCGACGATCTGGATGTCTCTGTTTCTTTTCCGAATTATGCTGAGCGCAATTGCGGCGGTTAAATCGTCGCTTAAAAACATGCCGTCGATCGTTGGATCCTGATCCAATAGCGATGAGAGAATCTGCTTTTTGACTTCCGGGTCGAAAGGAGATTCAAGTTCATAGGTTTTGAAAGGAAGACCGTGTTCGGTCATCACGTCCTCGTACCCTTTTCGACGCAAGTAGCTCGAGGGCGCCTCCTTTTGACGGATGCTGTTCACATGAATAATTTTGCTCCGTCCTTGACGAAGCAGCTCTTCGGCAGCCATACGTCCGCCTTGATAGTTATCGCTGCTGACAACGGTGATTGTTTCCGACATTTTGCGGTCGATAGCGACAATCGGCAGTTTCGCGCGTTGATAAATATCAATCCCGATATTGTGCGCACCAACGATCATTCCATCGACTTGATTGGACAGGAGCATGTCCAAATAGCTGCGCTCTTTTTCCGTTTGATCCATGGTATTGCAGATCAGCACTTTGTAATGCTTTTCAGAAAGGATATTTTCAATCTGAAAGATCAACTCACCGAAAAAAGGATGCCCGGTTGATGGAAAAATCAGTCCGATAAAATGCGTCTTGCTACCAAATAAAGAGCGTGCGATTTCATTAGGATGATAGTTTAATTGTTGAATAGCATGGGTCACCTTGCGCCGTGTCCGTTCACTGATCGCGCCTCGATTGTTCAGAACGCGTGATACGGTTGTCGGGGATACACCCGCAAGCTTGGCGACATCCTCCAGCTTTGGTTTTTCCGGCAAATCGACACCCTCCCTCAAGACCACATCATACACGATTAGTATAACTGATTTGTTGATTAAAAAATAAAATTTCATCTAAAATGAATTTTTATTTCAAAAGTGTTTCGCGTCTCAGCGCAGCATGTATTATCCTTGATTTTGCCGTTTTTTGCGATGCATGGTATAGGCAATAAACAGAATTAAGAACCATACCGGCGTCACAAAAAGAGCGATGCGCGTGTCGGCGGCCATGCCGATGAGCACAAGAAGAAAGATGAAAAAGGCAAGGACGATCCAATTAATAAATGGGGCGAGCGGTGCCTTGAATTTGGATGCAGCAGCAAGATCCGGGCGCTTTTTCAAATAGATAATATGCGCGACCAAAATGACGCCCCATACCCAGATGAAACAAATGGCACTGATGCTTGTAACAAGCGTGAACACGATGTCGGGCAGGAAGTAGTTAAGGATAACTCCCGCAAACAGCGCCAATGTTGAGCAGATTAAGGCTGCGCTCGGCACAGCACTTTTCCCTAAGCGCGCGAAGCTTTGCGGTGCATTGCCGTCACGTCCGAGAGAAAAGAGCATACGACTGGTCGAGAACAGCCCACTGTTGCATGCAGAAGCTGCCGAGGTCAGCACGACAAAATTAATGATTCCCGCAGCGGCAGGGATACCGACGAGTGTAAATACCGTAACGAAGGGGCTATGATCTGCATTAAGTTTCGTCCAAGGAATGATGCAGAGAATGACAAATAGCGCGCCAATATAAAACAGCAGGACGCGTACGGGCAGGCTGTTGACCGCGCGCGGAATATTCTTCTCGGGGTCAGCCGTTTCAGCAGCGGTCACACCGACCAATTCAATCCCGACAAATGAGAAGACGGCCATTTGGAAGCCGAGGAAAAAGCCATCGATGCCATGTGGGAATAAACCACCGTACGCCCATAAATTTTGAACGGAGGCTTGTCCGTAATCGGTTTTAAAACTGACAACAATTAAAATTAATCCGAGGACAATCAAAGCAACGATGGTAATAACTTTTATGATAGCGAACCAGAATTCAATTTCACCGAACATTTTTACTGTAAGCAAATTTAAAATCGTTAAAACAATGAGGCAGAGAAAGGCCGGAATCCATTGCGGAACCTGAAACCAAAACTGCATGTACTGACCTACGGCGGTGATGTCAGCCATGGCGGTCATGATCCAGCAAAACCAGTAGGTCCATCCGGTGACAAAGCCGGCCCATGGGCCAAGGTATTCCGAAGTAAAATCGGTGAATGATGCATAGCCGGAATTTGATAAGAGCAACTCACCAAGTGCACGCATAACAAAAAACAGAGCAATACCAATGATGAGATAGGCAAAAATAATCGACGGGCCTGCCAAATGAATGGCTTTTCCGGATCCAAGAAATAATCCGGTGCCAATGGCTCCGCCGATTGCGATCAGCTGAATATGTCTGTTTTTCAGCTTTCGCTCAAGATGCTGATTTTCCACTTCATTTCCTCCCTGTTGCAAGTCTCTCTTTATCTTTTGATACGATCCTCAGGTTTATGTAGCCAGAGGAATTAATTTATTATAACAAATTTAAGAGACCCATTTACTACGTAACAGTGTTATGTTATGGTGAGTGCATTGAATGATCTGAGGGAGGCACGCAAGTGGATGAACCATTAATTACAAAGAAAGAGTTGCTTGAGCGGACAGGCATTTCTTACGGTCAGCTCTATCGCTGGAAAAGGAAAAATTTGATTCCGGAAAGCTGGTTTATTCGCAAAGCAACCTATACCGGGCAAGAAACCTTTTTCCCAAAAGAGAAAATTCTGAAACGCGTTCAAGCGATTTCAAACATGAAGAATACGCTGTCTCTTGATGAGCTAGCCGAGCATTTCTCGCCGCAGTCAGTCACCAAAATCTCTTTATCTGAAAAAAATTTGCTTGACCGTAACATTGTTTCGATCGCTGCCTTGAATCTCTTCAAGGAACATGTACCAAATCAAAAAAAATACCCGTTTAATGATTTGCTGGCAATGTTTCTGCTTGACCAAATGCTGAGCGAGGGACAAATGAATCGTTCCGAAGCCAGCGACCTGCTCGATGTACTGCAGGAAAACAGCGGCAAACTTTACGATAAGAACAATTATTTGTATTTTATACGCAAAATGGGTGTTTCTGTGGTATTGATCGCTGCGGGTGAAGTTTCGCTTTACTTTGATCAAGGGGTGCACGTCATTAAGAAACAAGCGATTTCCTCATGTATTGAGAGATTGAAAACATTGATTGAACCAATAAACTCGGGGGATCCCGATCGGGAGGATACGTAAAATGAGTCAAGGGACAGGGAAAAATTTGAAAGTTATGGGCGAAACGCAATCACATGGCGGTACATTTGATAAAGTGCGGATTATGGGCGAATGTACCATTATGGGCTCTGCAGAGGCAGATTCTTTCAAAGTTATGGGTGAATGTTCCGTCTCTGGCAACCTGTCAAGCAATCTTTTTAAAAATATGGGCGAAGTTACGATTGACGGAAATCTGGCTGCCCATACGGTGCAACTGATGGGGCAAACGCAGGTGCACGGGCAATGTGTGTTGCAGCAGTCCTCGGTGTATGGTGAATGCACAGTTGGAAAGAGTCTGACGGGCGAGGCGATGAAGCTGCGCGGTGTGCTCAGCGTTGCCGGCGATGTGTCGCTGGAGTCGCTGGATATGCGCGGGGGCATTAACGTAGAAGGCTTGCTCAATTGCGGCACGGTTGATATGATCCTTAAATTTAATGCGATAAATAAAGTAAAAGAAATTGGTGCGGGCCGCATATCCGTTAAGCGGAAGCAATCGCTTTTCGGGGCATCCCCGACACGTCGTCTGCGTGTGGAAACGATCGAAGGCGACCAAATCTCACTCGAGGACACCGAGGCAAAGATCGTGCGCGGAACCGATGTTGTGATTGGTGATGGGTGCACGGTTGACCGTGTTGAATATTCGGGATCGTATCTGACAAGCGGAACATACCGGGTAGGTGAGGCGGTTCGTGTAACTACCGATAAAAAGTACGGCCCGGGGGAGGACGATGAAAATGGATGCTGAAAAGAATCTGTCGCTATCAGGGAACGGCAGTGTCGCAGGCGGACAATACAACAAGGTGCAGATTAACGGCAGCGGCAAGGTTCATGGCGATTTGATGTGCCGGTCGATCGAAATCAATGGCTACGGACGCATCAGCGGCGCCGCGAAGGCTGCGCAGGTAACGATCAACGGTTCTGCAGTTATTGATCAGCAACTGAGCGCCGAATCAGTGATCATTAACGGTTCATGCAAGGTGGAGGGCGATGTTCATGGAGAACGGATTCAAATAGACGGACGGACAAAGGTGCTGGGAGCGATGCGCGGCGACTATGTGCGGAGCTCCGGGTTGTTGTCGGTTGAAAAGAATTTAGAGAGTGAGGAGCTTGCGGTCACCGGTCCGCTTAAAGTCGGCGGACTGTGCAGTGCCGATCGCATCGAAATGGGTTTATCCGGCATGACCTCTCGAATTAAGGAGATTGGATGCGGCACTTTGACGGTGCGCCGCCAGACAGCATCCACGTTATTTGCTTCACTGCTAGGCGCTCTGGGTAAAAGAAAGCTGATCGTGGATTCGATCGAAGGCGACGACATTTATCTTGAAGACACTGAAGCAAAAGTTGTTCGCGGTGATCGCGTGAAAATCGGCCCCGGCTGCATGATCGGGCGCGTGATCTATAGAAGTGATTATCAAAAAGATGATAAAGCAGAAGTTCAAACATCGCTGAATATGTAATGGAAGATGCGCGCGCAGCCCGGAGAAAAGCAAAAGAAGTCCAATTGGAAAACAGCCATCCGCACCGTTCGCGTATGGCTGTTTTCTAAGAACAAACGAAGAACGAAAATCGCGACAAGATGGCCCAGTGGTGGAGCAACCGATCGATTCGATGCCGAAAGTCATTGAAGAAGGCGCACGTGTGATGCTTGGCTCGATGCCGGGACGCGCATCCGTGCAATCCATTTTGGCCAATTGTGGATACACTTTTCGAAAAGCAGGCAACGTACCTGATTCATAGCTGTCACGTCTTTCTTTTTTAATAGGCAGGCGGCTCGCACTTTGGGATAGTATACATCTTTGCGTGCGCAAAGGCAGTCTGGATTCGGCGATCCGTGATGTGTGATCTCACCGCTCATAGACAATCTGCCCGTTGACGATGGTTGTTCGAATGGTCAGTGTACGCAGATCTGCAGGATCAACGGTAAAGGGATCTTGATCGAGTACCGTGAAATCAGCAAACTTACCGGGTGCAATCGTCCCGCATGAACCGTCCTGACCGGCCGCCGCCGCACTGCCTGACGTATAAAGCGACAGCGCATCAAAAAGATCCAGCGCTTCCTCGGGGAAATAACGTTTGCCGTTCACATCTGAGTTGCAGGTCCGTGTCACTGCAGCATGGATAGCCAGAAACGGGTTAGGCACCTCGATCGGGGCATCACTCCCGCCAGCTATCGGGAAGCCGCTTTCCTTGATCGATTTCCAGGCGAAGGCAAGCGGCGGATAGTCCGAACCAAGGACATCGAGTGCCCATGGCATGTCGCTGCTCATAAATTGCGGCTGAATGTCAAAAGTCAGCGGCATGCCTTTTGCCGCATCGAGCATGTCGCTGCGCAGCCACGGCGTATGAATCATGCGATCAAGCTGACCTGGCTGCGGCGGGAATTTCTTGAGTACGTGAACCACATCGGCAAAAGCGCGATCGCCGATAATATGAATCGCAACCGGAAGTTTCGCTGCGCGTGCCTGGCGCACAATCTGCTCAAATTCCTCGGGTTTGTGAAAGGGTAGCCCAAAATTGTTCGGCTCCCCGGCGTACGGCTGGGTCATAAAGGCGGTATGAGAGCCAACCGTACCATCATAGAAAATCTTCACCGCGCCAAGTGTCACGAATTCGCCGGGCAAGGTTACGGAGCGGGGCGCCCGCAAGTAGGCATTCAGTTCACGGTGATGAACGAGCAGATGCGCGCGAAACGGGAACTGTTCGTTTAGTGTATGCCGATATGCCCGGACGGTACCAACAAATCCGTTGAAGTAATGAAGGTCCTCTGAATGGGCGCCAACGATTCCTTTTTTCCACAGATCTTTTACGGCGATCCGGATCAGTCGCTCCAATTCTTCCTGAGACTCCTTTGGAAATCGCTCAATGGCAAGCATTGACGCCTCATCGCGCAGAATGCCAGTTGGAAACCCATCATCATCTAAGTCAATCATTCCGCCTCCGTCAAAGACTTGATTTCGTTGGAGTCCGATCGCGTGCATGAACGGCGTATTGATGCTGACGGTGTGGTAATCGATGCGCCGGACCAGGATCGGATGCGTACTGCTGATCACATCGAGATCGCGGCGCGTCAAAAGACCGTTGCTGTCGGTTAAACGATTGTCGTCATAGCCTTCGACAAACAGCCAGTTGCCCTCCTTCAGCGTTGCGGCACGCGCGGCAATAGCTTCGAGACATGCTTTTTTGGTTTTATATTTTGAAAGGTTCAGTCGATCCAAAGCTTGTCCATACCAGATCAGATGCAGATGGCTGTCGACAAAGCCGGGGAAAATCTTCCTGCCTTTGAGATCAATGACCTCAACAGATCTTCCTTGAACCTGTGCTTCAGCTTCGTGGCCAGTTGCGACAATTTTTCCATGTTCCGTGAGCACGCAATGGATTGTTTCTCCAGGTTTTTTCATTGTATAAAAGGTTCCGTTTATCCAAAGCTTCATGTTTTTCACCTCATTTATTACAGGATAATAAAGTATATGATTTTCGCAGAGGCGCTCGGGCGCCCGCGGTCGTGCTCTGTTGATGCGAGCGCTGAAGCGTTGATCAGGCACCAGATCATACAAGGTTAGCGATTAACAACCGAGCGATCCCCAATTGGGTCTGCTTTTATAATTAACCATAAGGGAAGATAGGTAAAGACACAATGACCGTGTCGGTATTTGTTCCAGGTACAGAAAGTTTATGATTTTACTTTGTGGTATAACGAAAAGCGGCATAAAAGTGGAACTTCTGCTATGTAAAGGAACTTTCGCTAAGTGCACATACGT
>NZ_BJMS01000114.1 GCF_006539285.1 Sporolactobacillus inulinus | reverse complement strand
TTAATTAGCAGAAGTTCCTCTTACAATTAGCGAAAGTTCATTTTTAATTAGCAAAAGTTCCTTTTACATTTAGTGAAGATCCTGTACAAGGGCTATTTTTCCGTCTATTTATCAGATTTGAGCGCTTAACCTGATCGCCCAAGCGATAAGTGCGGACCCTCTTGATCCCAGACGCGGGAATCAGCATCTTTTTATCGGCGCGTTGAGAAAGTACTTTTTTCCTTGCTAGAAAAGGAAAGGCACCCTAAGACAGGGTGCCTTTTCATTATGCATATGCGTTTCATTAAAGATATCCGGTCATTTCATTTAACGATCAAAACGGGAACTTGTGAACGCTGGACAACCCCATGGCTGACGCTGCCCAAAAATTCCTTAACGCCGCTTAACCCGCGGCTGCCGATGACAATCAGATCATAATCGTTTTGGCCGGCGAAATCAATAATTGTTCGTACCGGCTGGCCTTCTTTGACAAAGGTCTCTGTTTTGTTCGGCAATGCGTCAAGCGTTTGATCCGTACGGCTTACCACTTCATGGCCATACTTTATGATCGATTCGCGTACTTGACGGTACACTTCGCCGACAACAAATTGGTTGGTCGGCACGGTCACAACATTAAGAACATTCAGCTCCGTATCGGCATCGAGCCGAGCCAAATCTGCTGCTTTTTGCAGTGCCTTCTTCGACAAATCGGAGTCATCATAGGAAACCAATATTTTTTTAAAGAGCATACCAAACACCGCCCCTCTCACAAGTTGACACGGAACCGTTCAAAAAGGGAGATCACATTGTCCGGAACACCGCAAAATTCAAGCGAATGAACAGGCGGTCACTCGGTTCCCAAACATTCCCTGTCACCTTTATTTTACCACAAAATTCCCGTTTTAGTGGGACAACATAGGCAGACAGCCGTACAAAAAGTTCATCATTTACACATGCTCCGTTTTTCTAAACGCTTATCATTTTCTCATATCTGCGTTATATTATTAGAAGATGAAACAGATGCAAAAGCTATTATTTGGCAGCGTTTTCACAATTAAGTTCTTGCCGGTCTTTCGCGGCGCGTTGTAAAGCGATCAGATCACCTTCAAAATACGGTGAGAAATCGAGGGTTTAGCATGAAAAAAGGATTAATTTTTATTGGTTTTTCAACACTATTCTTTAGCACAATGGAAATTGCAATCAAATTGGCGGGCTCGCAATTCAATCCAATGCAACTCAATTTTCTGCGTTTTCTAATCGGATCCATTATTCTGTCGCCGCTTGCCATCCGCCATTTGAAGGGGAGCGGATTTACGCTTGATAAAAGTAAAGTGCTTTATTTTTTGTTTTCCGGATTTATGTGCGTTGTGGTCAGTATGACTTTCTTTCAGATGGCGATTGTCTATGCAAAGGCATCGACCGTTGCGATTCTGTTCAGCTGCAACGCCGTGTTTGTCATCCCGTTTGCCCACTTCTTTTTGAAGGAAAAGCTGACAAAGCTGTCGCTCGTGTCACTCGTTGTCAGTTTGGCAGGCATGCTGTTTATTGTGAACCCTGAAAATCTAACCAACGTGACCGGTATCACGCTTTCGCTGATTGCCGCAGTCACCTTCGCGCTCTATGGGATTGTCGGGCGCAAAGGCAGCTTGAAATACGGATTTGACGGGGTTGTCCAGAGCAGCTTCAGTTTCCTGTTCGGCAGTATGGAACTGCTGGTGCTGATCTGGATCACCAAGATTGGCGCGATTGCCGGGTGGCTGAGAAGCGTTGGGCTGAATGATTTCGCCAACATTCCTGTACTGCAAGGCATTTCCTGGGGCACTTTGCCGATGCTGATCTATCTGGGCGTGTTTGTCACCGGACTCGGTTTCAGCTTTTATTTTCTTGCCATGGAGACAACTTCGGCATCAACCGCCTCGCTGGTCTTCTTTATTAAGCCGGCACTGGCTCCGGTTCTCGCACTGCTGATTCTCGGCGAATCGATTACACTCAATGTCTTGGCGGGCATTCTTTTAATTCTGGCCGGCTCATGTGTTGAACTGATCTCCGACAACCGGCAGGCGAAACTTAAAAAACAGCACATGATCAAACAACCGATTGCCGGCAAGGAAGCGCATGTTCGGTAAGGATTAAAAAAAGCCGACCCCAGAAAATGGGGCCGGCTTTTTTAATCCTCTCTTTCCACACTCAAAACGCGCCCGTCTATTGAAGCGATTTCCACCTCGTAGACGATTCCTTGATCGGTTAAGACATAAACTTCATATTTCAATAAGTGATCATCTAAATCCATATCAACATGAATGATTTGCCCCGGTACACGGGCAACGGCAATCTCTGCCGCTTGCTGCGCCGTAATGCGCTGACGGTAATCCGCCGCAGGTCCATTTGCCGCCGGATTGGTTCCGTACATCAATTAAACCGCCTCCTCATCAAGATCCGTTTCCTCACTAGTCTATGATGGAAGGCGGAATCTGTGCCTTTGCCTAAACGATGAAGCTCCGCGCGACTTCTCTTTTTCATTCGAGGCAATAGATATTTAAGCAGCATCACTACGGAAAAGCCGAAGTTGATTAATGGTCCTGTTCAAGCCGCTCAATTGACATTATTCCTACGAATTAATTATGGATTAATTTCATAAAATCAAATATAATGAAACTATATCACTTAATTTTATTAAAAGGGAGAGATTGTTTCTGTGGATAGTCCTTCAGATGACCCTGGGAGTCCGTTGTTCTTTCAATTTGGATTGATCGGGGTCCTTACATTAATTAATGCTTTTTTCGCCGCCGCTGAGATTGCGCTTGTTTCCTTGAATAAAAAGAGTATTGAAAGGCAGGCGGCTGCCGGCAATAAAAAGGCACTAATCATTAGCAAAGTGATCGATGATCCAAGCAGATTCCTAGCAACCATCCAAGTGGGCATTACTTTAGCCAACTTTTTCTCAAGTGCATCCGCCGCAACCGGTTTAGCAAACCAATTTGCATCGTTTCTCGGAACGATGCCTTATGCAAAGGAACTTTCCATCGCTGTGATTACCCTCGTGCTTTCTTACATCACGCTGGTATTCGGTGAGCTGTTCCCGAAAAGAATTGCGCTTCAGAACGCTGAACGTATTGCCGCATTCGCTGCAAGGCCTATTTTCTTAATTGGCAAATTCACTTATCCCTTTGTCTTGTTTTTATCTTTTTCCGTCAATGTGCTGGCAAAGTTTATTCATGTCGGTAAAGATGATGGAAAAGAACAGGTCAATTCGCGTGAAGAAATCAAATTGCTCGCACAATCCGGTCATGATGATGGCTCGGTGAATACCGAAGAGTTGGAAATGATTCGTGGTGTCTTTGAACTGGATGATAAAATTGCCAGAGAAATTATGACCGCCCGAACCGATTCCTTTATCATTGATGCCGATACACCACCGGATCAGCTGACCGAGCTGATTTTAAGCGAAAAATATTCACGTATTCCGGTTTATGAACAAGACCGTGATCGCATCATCGGCCTTTTGAATATCAAAGACTATTTTCACGCTGCAAGCAAAGTCGGCTTTGAGAACGTTGCTTTGCGCTCCGTGATGCGTGAAGCCTTCTTTGTACCGGAAACGAGATATATTGACGACCTGTTAAAAGAAATGCGCGAAAGCCATCAGCATTTAGCTGTGTTGATTGATGAATACGGCGGTTTTGCCGGTATCGTTACGATGGAAGATTTGATTGAAGAGATCGTCGGTGAAATTGAAGATGAGTATGATGAAACAAAACAGCCGCTGACGCGGATCGATGAATCCACCTATCTAGCCGAGGGCTCGATGGAGCTCGATGCCTTCAATCACCATTTTAAAACCGATATTGATGTTCCGGAGTTTGATACACTCGCCGGATGGATGCTCAGCCAGATTGGCTCAATACCCAATGAAGGCTTCAAGCCGACCGTGACGTACAAGAACATGCTGTTCACGGTTAAATCCATAAACGGCAACCGGCTCGAGAAGATCGGGATTAAATTCATCAACCCTGCCAGCAGTTCTGCCGCCTCATAGAGAAAACCAGCCGTCCCCTAAGAGGCGGCTGGTTTTGTGTTTGCAAGGATAGAGACAAATGAGGATGTGACCAACAAATGAGGATTGAAGTGGGCTTTTCATTTGATTTAACTGGCTGTAGTTGATTAATCCGAGCATTTATGACTGATTTCTGCCCCCCCTTTAAGCCCCAGTCACTGATCCGCTCGCTCTGCATTCTTGCAGGAGGCAGAAACTCTGTACTTTATGTGCCGCTTTATCCTATCGGCATCATTTTCAATAGAGGCGGTATTTTGCTTTGTCCTTTAAGAGCATCACAAAGCTGCACCCTTTGGGGGCGTAACTCTCCTGCTCGATCTTGCACTGTCGCAGTCCCGCCCATTGCATCTTTTACACGTTACCGGGTATAATAAAGACACAAGGAACGTAAAATAAAACCGCCAGCGCGCGAACACTGGCGGAATGGCAATATCCGCACAGAGCGGATACAGCGCATCAATTAAAGCTTACATTTCTGGAATGATCTGCTTCAATCAAAGCCACTGTGAATGGCATAGAAGCGGATCATTTCTTTTTATCTGACAGCATCAGCACCAACACACCAAAACTGATCATCAGTGTGATCGCTTGAAATACTGTCATCGGCTTCACCCCCTTTCCGAGGGCGTCACCGGATCCGCTCATATGCTTCATCTTCATCTACTGCCTGTGTTGATTATAGCATGTCATCCCTCATTTAAGATGTGTATCAATGAAAAGCAATGCAGAATCATTTTCATCAGATTTATTCAACAATTTAGTCAGTTGTCGATTTAAATAAAAAATGCATCAAGGTCAGCTATTAGCTGAAAGCCTTAATGAATCAACGTTATATGAGAGAGCTTCTGCAAACTTCTTAAATATCCCTTGGCCTGCTGGACCCACTATTAAATTACTATGTGTTGCAACAAAATGTGTTGAGTTGTTGGATGTTAAATGGAATAAAAATATGGCGCCGTTGACAGAGAATGCGCCATATGAAACTATTATTTGAGGTTATTAGGGATTTTGCGCGTCTCAGGAAGTGTGGATGACCAGTGAAGCGGCTGATCCACGAATTCCGAATCCTTCAAGTCCCTATTGGGGTTGCTCAAAAAAGGTACTTGAGATATTGGAAGGGATGGCGTCCATTCTCTTTGGCTGTCTGAACGATTAACAATCTCCGAAGTGGAGTTATGCGATAATTCCTTCCTCCAAGTTTCTCCATAGGTGGTGGGCTTCTCTGGCAAGATGTTCCAACATGTTTCGCGGTGCAGTAGTGATAGCGGCACACTGCTTGATTAGAGCATCTAATTTTAATTTAAATGCCTCTAAATCTTTTGCTTCGTTAATCACCATTTGCCTAAAAACGTTTAAAGCGGGTAGCATCTCAGGCCGTGGTTTTCGAACGATTGTTCTGAGCGCGTTTGCTTGGAGAAAAAGTCGCTCAAACTTTTGCGTCATTCCCCTTACCTTATCTTGAAGTTCATAATATGATGGATCTAAATAATGCTGAACAAAAGCAAGATGATCCGCCATTTGTCTCAACCAGAACGTACTTTCATGGATGACCGAATCCGCTACAAGAACTTGACCGCCACTTTGTATTAACCCAAATACTTTCTGGGACTCCTCGGCTTCTCGTATCATATGATCCATAAGTGATACTGGCGTTGAAACAATCACTTCACAGTGTAAAGCCTTATTCATGCCAAGCGTAAGGAAATTACGAAATTCACTTACCGCTTGTTGCGATTCATTAATTAAAATAGCAAAATCCCCCTGTTTCTCTTCCGCTCTCCGCCATATCCCTTCCAAGCTCTGAACCATACTCTGGTTTGCACGTGCTAATTCCAATTCATAATGACTTATTTCCCTGTCAAAAAATTGACCATGCTCTAAATTACTTCGCAACCAAAAGGCTACGATCCCATATGCATCCCTTTCGTAGTTATCCGTATACCCCATAAGTACACCTCTTTCCATTTTCAATACGATTATATTCTGAGGAAATTTGGCTATGCAAAAGTGATTATATTACAGTTAAAATAAAAAAATACCCTTGATTGAAGGCCAAAATATAACAAACGGCTCGCGCTCGATTTATTTAACATCTGTTCGTATTACCATTCAAGGTGGAAAAATGTAAGAGGCAATGATGGAAATAAAAAAATCTCCTTTTCAGGAGATTTTTTTTAGGAGACTTATTAAATTAAACCTTGTGCAACCATCGCATCAGCTACTTTTGTAAATCCGGCGATATTTGCCCCAACTACTAAGTTGCCAGGGTAGCCGTATTCTTCAGCAGCCTTTACGCTGTTACGGTAAATGTTAACCATAATTTCATGAAGTTTGCTGTCAACTTCTTCAAATGACCAAGAAAGTCTTGTACTATTTTGAGCCATTTCTAGCGCTGAAACCGCAACACCGCCAGCATTTGCAGCTTTCGCTGGTGCAAATAGTACTTCACTGTTTAAGAATACACTCACTGCTTCAAGAGTGGATGGCATGTTAGCCCCTTCACCAATTGCCTTAACCCCATTTGATACCAAAATTTTTGCAGAGTTTACATCAATTTCATTTTGTGTTGCACAAGGAAGGGCAATATCACATGGAATGGACCAAATGCCTGAGCACCCTTCAAAGTATTGTGCTTGTGGATGATCATTGACGTATTCGTAAATTCTCTTACGCTCAACCTCTTTAATTTGCTTAATCGTTTCAACATTTAAGCCGTTTTTATCATAGATATAACCGTTAGAATCACTGCAGGCAACAACTTTAGCACCGAGCTGTTGCGCTTTTTCAATTGCATAAATGGAAACATTTCCTGATCCGGAAACAACGACGGTGCTTCCTTCGAAGCTTAGACCTTTATCCTTTAGCATTTCTTCAACAAAATAAACAGCACCATAGCCGGTTGCTTCTGTTCTTGCTAAGCTTCCGCCGTAAGTAAGTCCTTTACCGGTAAGTACGCCTGGTTCATTATTGCCGCGAAGCTTCTTGTACATACCAAATAGGAAACCAATTTCTCTGCCCCCTACTCCGATATCTCCTGCTGGAACATCGACATCAGGTCCGATATGACGATATAGCTCTTGCATAAAGGCTTGGCAGAAGCGCATGATTTCACCATCAGATTTACCCTTAGGATCAAAGTCAGAACCGCCTTTACCGCCGCCGATTGGCTGGCCAGTTAAGGAGTTTTTCAAAATTTGCTCAAAGCCTAGAAATTTAACAATGCTGGCATTAACAGATGGGTGGAAGCGAAGTCCGCCCTTGTATGGTCCAATTGCACTGTTAAATTGAACGCGGAACCCACGGTTTACTTGAACTTTACCGTTATCATCTACCCAAGGGACACGGAAAGAAATCACTCTTTCTGGTTCCACAATTCTTTCTAAAATGCCTTGTTCCATATATTTTGGATGTTTTTCCAATACGGGTATGAGGGAGTTGAAAATCTCCTCAACAGCCTGATGAAATTCACGTTCAAAAGGGTTGCGGTGTTTTACCGTTTCAAAAACCTCACTCACGTAGTCTCTCACCGCTTGTGTTCCCGATTTTTTTACATCCTCGATCGTTTGTATAGAAATCAACCCCTTTCCTAAATTTTAAATCTATTTTATCAATCCTTTATTGAAAATTCTTTTTTTGACCGCAACTTATTTTATAATATATAAATATTCTAAGCAATATGAATTATAGAGAAGTTTAATGCCGAAATTAGATGGGTGGCTAAACTTACCATTAGTTTAAGCGGAAGGGGGTGGAATGAATGGAGTTAAGGCAGATTCAATAGTTTATTGAAGTAATGATACTTAAAAAGTATATCCTTCTTTTACAGCTCTAAAATAATTTGCTTTAACAATAAAAAATGCATCAACATTTTATGAGAGAGCCTCCAACCGGACTTGAATCAGCGATTACTTCTTACCATAACTGATCTGGTTGTTTTTATTGAATTGACCCTATTGGTTAAATTTAATATAATGTTTTTTGTTGTTTTATTTAGTTGGCTGTATTTAATAAATAACTGGGATTTACGGCTGATTCCTCTCCGCTTTAAGCCCTCTCGGCAGATCTGCCAACTGCTTAATTTTAAGCGGTGCACATCTCCGTCCGTTGCATTTTTCTTCCGGATACGGGTATAATAAGAGCACAGGGAACATAAAATAAAATCGCCAGTGCTACACACACTGGCGGAATGCCAATATCCGCACAGAGCGGCACAGCACAACGATCAAAGTGCTAAATTACAAGGATGATCCACTTCAATCACTGCGAATGGCATATGAAGCGGATCATTTCTTTATATCTGACAGCATCAGTATCAGCACTGCAAAACTTATCATCAATGTTAATGCTTGAAATACTGTCATCGGCGCCACCCCCAATCCATAAGGGTGTCATTGCCCGCCCATATGCTTTATCTATTACCTGTGTTGATTATAGAATGCCATAACCCATATGTAGTTCGTTCTGATACTCGGGTAAGCCCTCTTTCCTCGCAAAACCGTAGAACGTCCTTAAAGAGCATTTCATACCCCAAGACGTGCTCTTAGATAAATTCTCTAGTTCCTTATCAGCGAGAATATCCTTCACAGCAAAATGAATCAGCATCGAAAAAACCACTTCCCACAGTTTCCGTGCTCACTGTGGGAAGTGGTTTTAGCAATAACCTTTGTGATCTACCCCTGACTACTTTACTAATAGCAAGCAATTTCAGAGGCATAACCCTTATACAACGCACTTTTAAGCTTCCAACTGGACTTGAACCAGCGACCCCTTCCTTACCATGGAAGTGCTCTACCGAACTGAGCTATGGAAGCATGGCTCCACAGGTAGGACTCGAACCTACGACCGATCGGTTAACAGCCGATTGCTCTACCACTGAGCTACTGTGGAATACTTAATAAAATATGTATATTATAATGTATTTTCCCTTATTAGGGAAGGTTTACATTATAAATAGAATAAGAAACAGGCTGCCATACCAATGACTTCCTGCCTCTCTCAA
>NZ_BJMS01000113.1 GCF_006539285.1 Sporolactobacillus inulinus | reverse complement strand
CACATGGCTGGAGATAAAGGACCAAGCACAGCTTGGCTTTTCTTAACAGAAATTCTACAAAAACAGGTCCATGCCTTTACTCTACTTTTTTAATCCACCATAGGTAACGATGGAAGTCGCCTTTTTCAATCGGTACGTTTAAACCACTGTTCATCAGTTCATCGCCACTGAACACATCGCCGTTTGCACAATTTTCATAGACGAAGTCCGGATTCAATCCTTGAAAATGAAAGACTTTTTGTACGAGATTTGGGTTGAACCATACGGAAAAATAAAAACCGATGGCTTCCTTTTGGTCAGGCGAGACAAAGCACCAGGCGGCATCATTGCTCATGAATGGATTACATAGGCGATAGAAATTGCCAAATTGAATCAGTGGGCGGATTTTTTTATAAAAAGCGACTTGTTTTTTTACGGTGGCTTTATCCTCGTCGCTTAATTTAGTCAGATCAAGTTCATAGCCGAAATTTCCGGACATGGCGACTGCGCCGCGCATAGCAAGCGAAGTGACGCGGCCGACTTGATGGTTGGGCACGGCGGAAACATGGGCGCCCATGGCAATCGCTGGGTAGACAACGCTTGTTCCGTATTGGATGTTCAATCGGCAAACGGCGTCGGTATTGTCGCTGGTCCAGGTTTGCGGCATGTAAAAGAGCATACCCGGATCAAAGCGGCCGCCGCCGCTTGAACAGCTTTCGAACAAGATGTTTGGAAAGGCATGCGTGAGGCGCTCCATTAGTTCATAAAGCCCAAGTATGTAGCGGTGTGCGGTTTCCTGTTGGCGGTCAGGAGGGAGAAGTGCTGAACCGACTTCAGTCATGTGCCGGTTCATGTCCCATTTTACGTAGTTGATGTCCGCGTCCGATAAAATGGTTGAAAGCGATTGATAAAGGTAGCGGCGAACATCCGCGCGTGACAGATCAAGCACGAGTTGGTGGCGGCTGAGACTATGGGGGCGACCTGGGACGTGAAGCGTCCAGTCAGGATGTGCACGGTACAAATCACTGTCTGGTGAGACCATCTCCGGTTCGAACCAGAGGCCGAACGCAAGTCCGATGTCGTGGATTCGCTTTGAGAGTCCTTTGAGTCCATGCGGCAGTTTGCGTTTGTTGACAAACCAATCGCCAAGCGAACTTTTATCGTTGTCTCGCCGGCCAAACCAGCCGTCGTCTAGGACGAAGAGTTCGATGCCTGCTTTTTGGGCTTCAGCGGCAATGGCGAGCAATTTTTCTTCATTTAATTTGAAATAGGTTGCTTCCCAGTTATTGATGAGAATTGGGCGAACGCGATCACGGTAGGTTCCACGGGCGAGGCGGCTTCGATAAAGCTGATGGTAGGTGCGCGACATGCCGCCGAGTCCTTGATCCGAGTAGACAAGCACGGCCTCAGGGGCTTGAAAGCTTGCCTCAGGATTAAGTTTCCAACTGAAGGTGAATGGATTAATGCCTATCGATGCGCGTGTCGTGTGGTATTGCTCGACTTCAATTTGTGATCGGAAATTGCCGCTGTATACGAGGCTGAAGCCAAATACGTCCCCCTGATTCTCATCAGCATTCTTGCGCATCAAGGCAAAAAAAGGGTCATGCTGCGGGCTGCTGGCGCCACGCGTGCTCTCAATAACCCGGCTGCCGGGTGCGAGCGGCTGACGATCCATGTTCCGCTCGTCATTATGCGTGCCATAGAACGTAAGTAAATCAAATTGATTATCGCGTAAATCAAGGCTGGCACTGGAGACTTTGAGAAGGCGGATTGCACGGTTACCTTTGTTTTCGAAACGTACTGTGCGGGCGATGGCATCAAAGTCGCGAAAAACGGTATACGTGAGTATAACCGATAAACCGGTGACTTGATCCTCGAGCATCAGATCAATTGAGTCTGCTTCCGCATTTTTCTCAACATAAGTAGCCGGTAGCCCCCTAAGTTTTCGCTTACCTGAATAGATGATGTGACCGCTGTAGCGCAAATCGCTGACCGTTGTTCCATTTTCCAGCTGAACCGCATAGGCGGGATGACGATAATCACCATTTCCGTATCCCGGATACTCGAGTGGGAGTGTGCTTAAGGAAAAGCCGCGATGTTTCGGATCGGCGTAAGGAGCAAAGGATCTTGGCGCCTTAATCACCGGTCTGCTGCCTAGATAGTGGTTGATTCGCTTTCCCCAGTAAAGGTGGAGCAGATAGCCATTGTCGACTTGCATGACATAACTGGAATGTTTGGTTTGCAAGTGAATGCATCTTTTTTTCGAATCATAAATAATCATCACTACACCTCCGGGAAGCGCACATACGATGTGTTGCTTTATTCATTGTATGTGAAAAGAAATGCACATCATGATTAAAAATGGGGGGCAAGATAAAAACAGACCGAGGCATCTGCCTCGGTCTGAAGTTTCGTGTTTGTTCGTTAGCTGGTCAGTGGTCGCTGCCGGCGGATGAATAGAATATTGATCGTGATGAAGACTGCCGAGAAAAGGATCAATATGAATCCGTCAAGCCACCAGTCGGAGAATTCACTTCCGCGAATCATGATGTTCCGCAGAGCTTCGGTTGAATAATGGATCGGCATCAGATTTCCGATCGCCTGCACCCAACCCGGCAGTGTGTCGATCGGAAACAACCCCGATAAAAAGATTTGCGGGACGATCACCAGCGGGATGAACTGGAACATCTGCAACTCGTTCGATGCGAAGGTCGACAGCAGGATGCTGAGCGACAACGCGCTGAATGACAGAATGAAAACGATGATCAGGACATCGAGCAAATGTCCGACATTATAGATCTGCAGCACGTAGACGATGTAACAGGTCAGCAGGAACGATTGAACAATGACGAACAAGCCGAATCCGATCATGTAGCCCCAGATAATTTGATAATTTTTCATTGGAGAAGCCATGAGCCGGTCCAGTGTTCCGGTTGTTCGTTCGCGTAGAAAAGAAACGCCGCCGATCATAAAGATGAACAGGAAAACGAAAATCCCCACCATTGCCGGACCGAAAGCATCAAACGTATTTAGATCGTCATTGGCATGAAGATAAGAGACATCGAGCGTCACTTTCTCCGGCTTTTGAGGGCTGTCCGGTTCTTCGACTTTTGGCGCATTTTGCGTGATTTGTGCCAACGCGCCGGGCGCATAAATCTGCATTGCTTTAGACATTTGTGCGATCGTCTGCTGCTCGGCTTGCATGCCTTTTTTCTGTGCTTTAATGACATCGGTGAGTTCGTCTTTCATCGCAGAGACCGTGATCGCTTGCACCTTTTGCATTGATTTTTGAATTTTGCTCATGGCCAGGCCGTTGCGCTGTGGATCGCTGCCTTCCAAGTGAACTTTTACTGGATTCTTCAGGTCAACATACGCATCGATTTTCTTGTCCGCGAGTGCCTGTCTTGCTTGCAGCGGAGTCATGCGTTCATAATCGTTTTTCGCGAATGCGCTCATGTAATCGGACGAGTCATAATGAATGATTGCAAGATTCGGTTCGGATGCTTTAGCGCCGAAAATATACCAGACGAGCGTCAAAATTAGCAGAGGTGCGACAATCAACAGTGCCAAGGTGCGTTTGTCACGAACGATCTGGCTGATGATGCGCCGCGCCATCGCAAAGAGATTTCTCATTTTTTCGCCCCCTCTTTTTCCATCGCGATAAAGATGTCTTCAACCGATGAGACATGATAACGCTGCATCAATGCTTTCGGCGCACCTTCAGCGATAATTTTTCCTTCACTGAGCAGTCCGACGCGGCTGCACTGCGCGACTTCGTCCATGACGTGAGTGGTGACGATAATCGTCGCTCCTTTTTCTTTTAAATAATGAAACAGGGTCCACAATTTCTTGCGGATCAGCGGATCAAGCCCAACGGTTGGTTCATCGAGCAAGTAGAGCCGGGGTTGATGAATCAGCGCGGCAGCAAGCGACAGGCGTCGTTTCATACCACCGGAGAATTGGGCGACACTTTTCTTGAGATCTTTGTCCAGTTCAACCGCTTTTGCGACCTCGAGGATGCGGGCTTTTTTCGCCTTTCCATGCAGTCCTTGGATCGAAGCGAAGAATGAAAGATTCTGATAGGCACTTAATTCGCTATATAAAGCATCGGACTGAGCCATATAACCGAGAGAACGGAAGGCGTTCAAGGTTGGGCGCTGCTCAAAGAGCTCAATCTTGCCGCTGTCAGCCTTTTCCAAACCGAGTAAAATACGTACCAATGTTGTCTTTCCGGCACCGGATGGCCCAATCAGTCCGTATATTTCTCCTTCTTGAAGTGTGAGCGATACATCGTTGAGCACGATTTGGTTCTTATACTTTTTGTGTAGATGCTCTCCTTTTATAGGGAAACTCATCGTCATCACATCCTTTGTCAATGGAGCTCTTAGTGAACACTGTGTTCACTAATTATGATAAAATGGAATCGGTAATTGTTCAATAGTCAATCGTTTTCGAAATGATCATTAGTGAACATAAACGGCATCTGTGTCTTTTATCCTTTGCTTTTGGTGATCCTCTATAATAGCCGGGAGGGATTCGGATGGTATCGGAGTCAACCGATTTGCGCGTGATTAAGACGCGGGCTGCGATTGAAATGACGTTTCTTGATTTGCTGCTTCAAAAAAAATTCAATACGCTTACTGTAAAAGATATTGCAGCGGCTGCCCAAATAGGTCGCGGCACCTTCTATCTTCACTTTCTCGACAAGTACGATCTACTGGAAAAAGTGATTGACGAAGGTTTAAATGAGACGGTTGACAAGTTTCATCTACATACTTATTTTGTTGATGGAAAGGTGTCGTTCGATCGGATTACAGGTTTTGTGCAAACCATGTTTCGCCATTTCAAGCGAAATGACCGATTTTTTCGCGCGATGTTCTTTAATGAAGACATTCCAATGTTTCGGCAGCGCATGCAAGAACGGTTTCTGTCTAAATTTCAACAGGAAATCGGTCAAATGAGTCTTCCTGTGATCGAAAAAGATCCATTAATGCTCGAAATTATGCCGATTTTCGTTTCATCAGCGATGATTGGACTGCTTAGCTGGTGGTTTGAACGACAGGCCAAGATCCCGGAAGAAGAAATTGCACGCAGAATTCTAGTGATTATGACCCAAGGCCCACTGAGGGCGTTGGGACTCGACGTGTAGCAGAGTGAAAAACCCCGAAGAGGCCGATGGGTGCCTCTCCGGGGTTTTTCAGTAGGAATGGGTTTAGCGATGAGCAGCAAGCTCTTTCTTGTATGCGCTGTGATCGGTCGGACCGGTATAGTCGTTTAAGCGGAAGGATCCGCGAATCGCTGCAGTCACAAATTTCTTCGCCACTTGAACAGCTTCAAGAACGGGTTGCCCTTTGGCGAGACCGGCGGTAACCGCTGCGGCATAGGTGCAGCCGGCACCATGAATGTTCGGCGTGTCGATGTAGTCATCAGCAATAATATGGAAGTCTTTTCCGTCATAAAGCACATCGATGGCTTGATCTGTATTCGGAAGCCTGCTGCCGCCTTTAACCAGTGCGTTCTTCGCACCCAAGGCAACGATCTTCTTCGCCGCTTCCTTCATTTGATCAACGCTTGTGATCCGCGGCATACCGGTTAAACGTGCCGCTTCATAGAGATTCGGCGTTGTAACCAATGCTTTTGGAATTAAGTAGTCGAGCATTGCGGCCGTGTTTTCCGGCTGCAACTCCGGTTGAATTTCTTCCTCTGCCCCTTTGCAGACCATAACGGGATCAATGACGACGCGCGCCAAATGATTCTTTTCAATCGCATCTGCTGCAATTTTAATAATTTCCGGTGAAGCGAGCATGCCGGTTTTCATCGCATCGACGCCAATACCGACGATGATTGTATCCAGCTGCTTCTTGAGCAATTCGGTATCCAGTGCAGTAACGCTGTGCGCCCAGCTTTTATGTGGATCCATGGTCACGATGCAGGTCAGTGCGGTCATGCCGTAGATGCCGAGCTCTTGAAAGGTCTTCAGATCAGCTTGCATGCCGGCGCCGCCGCTCGAATCCGATCCGGCGATTGTCAATGCTTTATTCAGTGTAGTCATCGAAAAGCCTCCTGTCCTTTTTCACGTATCTTCTATTATAATGAGTCGACGCTGAAAAAACTATGTCCCTGCTTTTGTGAGCGGGAAGAGAATGTCGAAAAATATTTGAGGCCATCAATTAATAATTCGCGCAATTGATCCGATAAAAAGTTTAGACGTGTATCGCAAAAGAGCGGCTGAAATTTTCTGCTATTTTAGGGCGCGTTGTTATTGACAGCATAGACGGAGTGAACGACACTAGAAATAAAGACACCGGGGACAAGCTGTTTCAGGGAATCAGTGAAGCACTTGATTGATGCATAGGGCGAGCAAAAAATACATTCATGGAGCGGCTGGTTTTGGAGCCTTCGTGTTGTCGTCAATGACTCAATGAAACTGTTAACTTTCGCAACACAAAGTTTACAATGACGAAGAGAGCGATTAGGAGGAATTTTAGTGAAAAAAATCATTGTACCTACTGCTCTTGTGAGCGGATTGCTGTTTTCAGGCGCCGGCCAACAGGCATTGGCTGCATCGGGACAGGATGTTGTCAGCCAGGCATTAAATTATCAAGGCAAGGCGTATCAATATGCCGCGCCGGCCTTTTCAGAAGATTCATTTGACTGCTCTTCATTTACACAGTTCATTTACAGCAAAGTGCTGAATGCATCATTACCGCGCACATCTTCGGCGCAGTCAGAGCAAGGGATTGCGGTATCCAAGGATCAATTGCAACCGGGCGATTTGCTCTTCTTTGATACTGCTGGTGACGGCGGGATTCATCATGTTGGCATCTACATGGGCAATGGAAAAATGATCAGCGCTGAAGTTACAGTGGGTGTACATATAACCAATGTGTTTAGCGGCGGCGGTTCCCAATCCTACTGGGAACCAAAGTTTAAAACCGCGCGCAGAGTCGTCGCTGCAACGGAAACGGAATCTGCACAGAATCAATCGGAACAACCGGCCCAGTCCACCGCGCCGGCACAGACGAGTGCAACTTCGAGTTATACGGTCAAGAGCGGCGACAGTCTCTGGAAAATTGCAAGCCATCATGGGATGACGGTTGCCAAACTGAAATCATTGAACCATTTAAAGTCGGATCTGATCTATCCGGGACAGGCGTTAAAGCTTTCAGGCTCCACCCAGACTGAAGCAGCATCACAAAACAGCGGCGCGGTACAAGAAACGGAAGCGCCCGCAAAGACAAGTGCAGCAACCTATACCGTGAAAAGCGGCGACAGTCTTTGGAAGATTGCAACGGGAAACGGTATTTCCGTAAGTGCATTGAAATCAATTAATGGATTGAATTCCGATGTGATTTATCCGGGTCAAACGCTGAAATTATCCGGATCTGCGTCATCATCGAAAACGGTAATCACGCAGACGGCCGCGAAAAGCACCTCTTCTTCTTCAAAAAGTACGTATAAGGTGAAAAGCGGCGATAGCCTTTGGGAAATTGCGACGCTACACGGCATTTCGGTGAACCAATTGATGCGCGCCAACAACTTATCGGCGACACTGATCTATCCAGGACAACATCTGCTTATTCCTAGTTCGCTGTAATGTGCGGCGTACGAATCGAATGAACGACTTCCTTCCCCTTAAACGGAGCTTATTACGTTCCGTTTAAGGGGTTATTTTTTGCAGGTAAGCATGCTGATTTCTGTACATCAAAAGGTTGCCACCGCATCCTGCGGAAATAACGACCGGGCGCTTTTTACCTGGTTTTTCTTATTAAGGAAATGGAATTGAAAAAATGAATGGAAGCGCTTTACTAATTAGGTGCTCGAGTTATAATGTGTATAAACGGTGAATAAAAGGTGAACAAAAGGTTAAAAAATGATATTTACTGTTTGTTTTCACTAATATGTAACAAATAACACATTATATAGGCTCCATTAACGTTATAATAAAAAGTTTATGCTATAATGTGAAAGGTTTGTTATGCGTTCGAATAGAGAGGTTAAGAGGGGAGGAAGAGCACACGTGAAGAATTTAAAAGCACTCATAAAACCGGCTTTGCTGCTGATGGCGCTGCCGATGCTGACGGGATGTTCAGAGAAAATAGCTGTGTTGAACCCGCAGGGCCCGGTGGCAAGGTCGCAATATCATTTGATTATTTGGTCATTAATTATGATGAGCTTGGTTCTCGCTGTTGTTCTAATCATATTTGTTTATGTCCTTGCGCGGTATGGGCGCAAAAATAGTGATGGATTTGATCCTAATGATACAGGAAACAGAAGGCTGGAAATCGTCTGGATGGTTATTCCGGTGCTTATCTGCGTCTTATTAGCCGTTCCTACTGTGAAGACGCTGTTCAGTTTGAACCAGCCGCCGAAAGCAACTGCGGCGCAGGCACAGACAGCGGGAAAATCGCTGACCATTGATGTAACTTCGGTTCAATGGAAATGGTTGTTTCGTTATCCGGGTCAGAAAATTGAGACCGTTAATTATGTCATGATTCCCGCGGGTACCCCGGTGAAGTTCCGTCTGCATGCCTATGATGCGATGAATGCATTCTGGGTTCCTGAACTTGGCGGACAGCAGTATACCATGACGGATATGCCGATGCAGCTTTGGCTGCAAGCCGATAAACCCGGCAATTATGATGGGCGTAGCTCCAACTATTCCGGCAAAGGTTTTGCACACATGACGTTTAAAGTGATGTCACGGTCAGCGAGCGACTTTGACCGCTGGGTGAACGATGTAAAAGAAAACAAGCCTGCACTGACTCATGAAAAATATATGGAATTGCTGAAGCCGAATACGGTAAAAGCGCAAGCGTTTTCGTCCTACCCGGCAATCGTTGCAAAGGATCTGAATAAAGCGCAGATGGAAGCACTGATGAACGGTGAATCTGTGGATACCGATTCAATGCACGGTATGGATATGGATCACGAGAGCGGGGAAGGAGGATCTCAAAATGATTGAATCAATTAAATCGTTTATGGGATGGTTTTTTGTCACGGGCGATCCAATGATCTATGGTGCCGATGCATCCATCGCATTGGTTTCGATCGGTATCGTGGCCGTCCTAACCTATTTTAAAAAGTGGAAATGGCTGTGGGAAGAATGGCTGACAACGGTTGATCATAAAAAAATAGGTATCAT
>NZ_BJMS01000112.1 GCF_006539285.1 Sporolactobacillus inulinus | reverse complement strand
GCAAGCGAGTAACCGAAGCGGCGATTCAGCACCGAAAAGACACGAGTCCATCACACATTGTTGGAGGTTAAGAACCGGACGTTATTGCCCGGTTTTTCTTACACTGGTAGGAAAGTATAAGAAAAAAATTTAAGGAAACGAGTATAAGTGGTTTGGTAGAACGCCGCGTCCTGCGGCTCACCGAACACTCTGGCGAAGCCGAGTTTTCTAACAAGTAAAGAAAGTTTGTGATTTTTTGTCACGCAAAAGACGGTGCATCAAACGCGCAGATGCTCTGGCGCCCGCGGTCGTGCCCTGTTGATGCAAGCAGCTGAAGTGTCGTTCAAGTACAGCGTTGATGAACGAAAAACCCAGCTTCCATTGAAAGTGAGTGAATACGGTGAAAGTGATTGTTGGTTTGGGAAATCCAGGTTCTGAATATGCCCATACACGACATAATATAGGTTTTGAAGTGATTGATTATCTTTCCGAGCAGGAATCGATCCGCTTAACCAAGAATAAGTTTAATGCTCTGTTTGGCAAAGGAAAAATCGGTGATACTGATGTTTTGCTTGTGAAGCCGCTTACTTATATGAACGCATCCGGTGAAGCGGTCGGCCCGCTGCTGCATTTTTTTAAATTGGATACCGCCGATCTTTTGGTTATTCAAGATGACATGGATCTGCCAATTGGTAAGATTCGCTTGCGGCAAAAGGGAAGTGCAGGCGGTCATAACGGCATTAAATCCGTCATTCAGCATGTTGGTACTCAGGAGTTTGCACGCATCAAAGTAGGGATCGGACATCCGCAGCATACGCGTGAAGCGGTCGTTCGTTATGTATTGCAAGGCTTTCAAGGGGACGATCGAGCGGCGATTGATGCTGCCATCGAACGCTCTACTTCGGCGGTTAAGGCATGGCTGACGCAGCCTTTTTCGCAGGTCATGAACATGTATAACTCGAATAAGTAATTTTCCCCCAGGGCATAATCATAGAAGTTATTTTTTATAGAATCAGGTTCTGATGTAACCGTACAGGGCTTTGGCGTCTGCCAAAGCATTTTTCGGTTTCGTAACACAAGGCAAAGTGATCGCCAACGTTTCCGTTTCACTCGTTTTTCTTGGCAAATGATGCCGTTCAAAAAGAGCGATGGAAGCGAAGGCGATCGTATACGCATGAACAGGGCTCAGCCTGCGCCGGTGGCTTTGCTGAGCCAAGTCCTAGAAAGTGAGGTTAGCCGATGCTTGGGCTGAGCCAATACTATCAGCAAAAGATTAACGAAATACAGACCGTTCTTGATGGTTATCGGCAGGGGATGAAACAGCAGCTCGTGTCCGGACTGTCGGGAGGTGCAAAAGCACTGTGGATCACGGCACTTTATGAACAGCGAAACCAAACGACGGTTGTGGTGACCCATAACTTGTTTCAAGGGCAGAAGCTCTATAACGATCTAGAGGGGCTCATCGACGCAGAGGAACTGTTCCTTTATCCTGCAAACGATTTAATTGCTTCTGAGCTGGCAGTTGCCAGTCCTGAATTGCTGGCACAGCGTATTGATGTGCTCAACCACCTGGCACAGAAGAAAAAGGGATTAATCATCATACCAGCAGCCGGGCTGAAGAAACTGCTGGCCCCGCTTTATCTATGGAAAGCGAGCTTATTACACTTTGAAACCGGAAAAACGGTTCAATTGGATGAACTGCTGCGCAAGCTGACCGCAATCGGTTATGAGCGTGAATCGATGGTCACCGGACCCGGACAATTCAGTATTCGCGGCGGTATTATCGATATCTATCCCTTAACGGAGGAGCATCCGGTTCGTATTGAACTGTTCGATGATGAGATCGACTCGATTCGCTTCTTTGACAGTGAAACGCAGCGCTCGCTGGATATGATTCGCGGCACCGTTTTGATCGGACCTGCACGTGAATTGTTGCTCTATGATGAAAATTTTACGACAGCCGCAAAAGGCTTGGAAAGTGAACGGGCACGCGCATTGAAAAAGATGTCCGATCAGAAGGTAAAGGAACTGATCAATGAACATACCGAAGCCGAACTTGAGGCGTTAAGGCAAAATCAGCCTTTTAACGGAATGATCAAATATGCGACGTTATTCTACAGCAAACAAACAACGTTTCATGACTATTTGCCTGGGGATGCATTGATCATTTTTGATGAGATCAGCCGCATTCAGGAGATGGCGGAGCAGCTGGACCATGAGGAAGCCGAATGGCGTGTTGATCTGCTGCAGCGCGGGGAGCTCGTCGGCGATCTTCCACTGACGATGGAATGGCATGAATTAACCGAACGGCTCAATCAGCCGTTGCTGCTGCTCTCTTTGTTTCTTCGCTATCATGGACAGTTCCAGCCGCAGAATGTAATCAACATGACGTGTCGCACGATGCAGAATTTTCATGGGCAAATTCAGCTGCTCAAGACAGAGGCGGAGCGCTGGAAAAAAGGCGATTTTGCGGTAATCTTCCTTGCTTCCGATCCGGAGCGAGCGAAACGATTGGAACGTGTGCTGTCGGATTATGGTGTGCCGGCAGAACTTGTCGCTCCGGATACACTTCCGGTTCATGGAATCAATCAAATCACGGTCGGACAGTTTGAAAATGGCTTTGAACTGCCGTTGAAGAAGATCGCGGTCATCACTGAGCGAGAAGTATTTACCAAAAAAACAGCAAAGCCGGCAAGACGTGGGAAGAAACTATCCAATGCCGAGCGACTGAAGAGCTATAACGAATTGAACGTCGGCGATTATGTCGTGCATGTTGATCATGGGATCGGCCGCTACGCCGGAATTGAAACACTGGAAGTAAACGGCATTCATAAAGATTATCTTGAAATTATCTATAAGGGAAACGATAAACTTTACGTCCCGATTGAACATATCGATCAGGTTCAGAAATACGTTAGTTCAGAAGGCAAAGAACCAAAAATTTACTCGCTTGGCGGAAGTGAATGGAAGAAGGTTAAGAACAAGGCACGTTCATCCATTCAGGATATTGCTGATGATCTGATCAAGCTCTATGCAAAACGCGAAGCCAGCAAAGGGTATGCATTCAGCAAGGATGGGGCAGAGCAGCATGATTTCGATGCGGCTTTCCCTTATCAAGAAACCGTTGATCAGCTTCAGGCAATTGAGGAAATCAAGCGCGATATGGAAAAAGAAAAGCCAATGGATCGATTGCTGTGCGGCGATGTCGGTTACGGAAAAACGGAGGTCGCTTTGCGTGCGGCATTTAAAGCCATTGCCGATGGGAAACAGGTGGCGTTCCTTGTGCCGACGACTATTCTTGCGCAGCAGCATTTTGAGACAGCAAGTGAACGTTTTGAAGATTTTCCAGTAACCATTGGACTGCTCAGCCGTTTTCGTTCGCGGAAAGAACAAATGGAAACGCTTAAAGGTTTGAAAAACGGTACGGTTGATCTGGTCATCGGCACGCATCGCTTATTGTCTAAGGATGTTCAATACAAAGATCTCGGTCTGCTGATTGTGGATGAAGAGCAACGGTTTGGCGTCACGCATAAGGAAAAAATTAAACAGCTAAAGGCCAATATCGATGTATTGACCTTGACGGCAACACCGATCCCACGGACGCTGCATATGTCGATGCTTGGGGTACGCGATCTTTCAATTATTGAAACGCCGCCGGAAAATCGCTTTCCGGTTCAAACCTTTGTTATGGAATATAATGCAGCGCTGATCCGCGAAGCCATTGAGCGGGAAATGGCACGCGGCGGCCAAGTTTACTTCCTCTATAACCGCGTTGAGACGATTCAGAGAATGGCTGAGATGATCTCAAATCTGGTCCCGGATGCCTCGGTAACGTTTGCTCATGGTCAGATGAAGGAATCGGAACTTGAATCGGCAATGATTGACTTTCTTGATGGAAATGCGGATGTACTGGTTAGCACAACTATTATTGAGACTGGCGTTGATATTCCGAATGTGAACACATTGATCGTCTATGACGCTGATCGGATGGGGCTGTCACAGCTGTATCAGCTGCGCGGTCGTGTCGGTCGTTCAAACCGCGTTGCGTATGCCTATTTCACCTATCAGCGCGACAAGGTTATGAATGAAGTAGCTGAAAAACGGCTGCAAGCCATTAAAGAGTTTACTGAGCTCGGTTCCGGCTTTAAGATCGCAATGCGTGATCTGTCGATTCGCGGCGCCGGCAACCTGCTCGGCGCGCAGCAACATGGATTCATCGATTCGGTCGGCTTTGATCTGTACTCGCAGATGCTTCAGGACGCGATCGCCGAGCGTAGCAGCAAAGATAAAACGCAGACCACAGCACCGCGTCCACCTAAGGTAACGATTGAAATGGATACGGATGCTTATATTCCGGATGCGTATCTTAACGACTCGCTACAGAAGATTGATATGTACAAACGGTTCAAATCGGCCGAATCGTTGCAGGATATCGCCGAATTGCGCGATGAGATGATTGACCGCTTCGGCGATTATCCGCGTGAAGTTGCCGATCTGTTTAAAGTGGCTGAGATGCGTGTGCGTGCGAATACACTGATGATTGAGGAAATCAAACAGCAAGGTGCACAAACCACGATTATTTTTTCAGAGATGGGCTGGAAGTCGCTTGATCGTGAATCGCTATTTAAAGCGGTTAGCAAAATGGGCAATGGTGTTGCGCTCGGCAGCGAAGGGACAAAAATGAAAGTGACGATTAAACGTGATGCGCGTCATACCGAGCCGATGTTGAAGGAAGTTACGGAACTGCTTAGCGGTGTTGAGCGGCTGAAGAGCCCTTCAGAGAAAGCAGGTTAAATTTGGTGAATGATGCATAGTTCTACCAGGAGCGCAGATAATAATTCAAGGAATCAATCATTTTTGCGGAAGCGGAAAGAGAGGACATCCTTGAAATGAAAGCAACTGGTATTGTCCGCCGGATTGATGATCTTGGGCGGGTAGTCATTCCCAAAGAAATACGGCGCACGCTTCGTATACGTGAAGGCGATCCATTAGAGATTTTTGTGGATCATGATGGTGAAGTTATTTTAAAGAAATATTCGCCAATGAGTGAGCTTAGTGATTTTGCTAAAGAGTATGCAGAGTCGCTAGCAGAGAATTCAGGAAAACTGACCCTGGTTAGCGATCGTGATACGGTGATCGCTGTTTCAGGAGCTCCGAAAAAAGATTTTTTAGAAAAGCGGCTGCTTTCTGTCCCGGAACGATCAATGGAGCAGCGGCAGACCATTTCTGAGCAGAAACGCGGCGAACCCTTGATTGAAGGACATGAAAATTTGTCCGGGACTTACGTTGTAGCCCCAATTATTGCCGGTGGCGATCCGATTGGGACGATCATGTTGATTGACAAGGATCAGAAGGCTATCGGTGAAACCGAAGTGAAGCTTGCAGAGACCGCGGCTGGGTTCCTCAGCAGACAAATGGAACATTGAACCATAAAAAGAGGCGCGCCTGCGGCCTCTTTTTTGTGCGGGAAGAAAGTGTGTGATATTTAGTCACGCAAAAGACTGTCCATCAGCGAGCAGATGCTCGGGCGCCTGCGGAAGTAAGGAATAGGCGCGACTTTGTTTTTCTCAGTGTTTTAACGAATCCGTTGTTGGATCTGAACAAGGTGATTAATCCGTCTGAAGAGGAAAGATATGATATAATCCTATTTATAATTCTTGAGAAAAGCAGGAACATCTATGAATCAAGAGAACAAGGGAAGCCATCGCGTATGGAAGGGCGCACTGATTCTAACCGCCGCTGCATTATTGGTGAAGCTGATGAGCGCGTTGTACCGGCTTCCATACCAAAACTTTGCCGGTGACGTCGGCTTCTATGTCTATCAGCAAGTCTATCCGTTTTACGCGCTCGCTGCGGCACTCGGGACAACAGGTTTCCCGATTGTGGTTTCTAAATATATGGCAGAAGCATCCGGCCAACCTAAAGAGAAGGCTACAGTAGCGCGGCATGCCGGAATGGCCCTGCTGCTGCTCTGCGGTTTCTTTTTCGTCGGGCTCTTTTTCTTCGCTGATTTCTTGACTGCCATCATGGGCGACCGTCATCTGACCGGATTGATTCGTGTTGCTTCTGCGGCTTATTTGTTTGTGCCGCTGGTCGCCCTTTTGCGCGGAACGTTTCAAGGGAATGAAGAAAATATGTTGCCGACTGCACTGTCTCAGATTGGCGAGCAAACGATGCGGGTTTGTTTTATTCTCGGTGTATCTTGGTACTTGTTTGTTACTCATGGAGATCCCTACGCGTTTGGGTTTGCGGCAACCGCCGGCTCAGCTTTTGCGCCACTTGTGTCATTAGTGATCTTAATGTGCTTTGTGCCACAAAAAAAAGCTGCAGTCAAAAGGCTGCTGTTCTCATCGGATCATTCGGTTCGATGGCGATGGGTAAAAAAGTTGATGATCAGCGGGTGTCTGTTTTCCGTTCTTGCGGTGCCGCTGCTGTTCTTTCAGCTGATTGATTCGCTTACGGTACTGCGCCTGCTCGAACAGGGACAGGTTGCTGATGCGCGTGCGGTAAAAGGGATCTATGATCGTGCTTATATCTTGACTCAGTTCGGGATGATTGCGGCAACCTCGCTGACCGCAGCAATCGTGCCGAGACTCTCACAGCTTGCGGTGCAGCGTCAGCATCATGATTTTCGTATCGAAGCGGCACTCGCGCTCAAAATCAGCCTTGCATTTGGTGCAGCTGCAGCAGCCGGGCTTATGTCGATCAGCCGAGAAGCGAACATCATGCTTTTCAGGAACGCGAACGGAACGCTTGCCTTCGCCCTTGCTGCGCTGACGATGCTCACCCTGTCGCTGATGCTGACCGCCTCAGGAATTTGGGAATCGGCCGGGAAGCCATGGATGCCTTTTTTTTGCTTGATTGTCGGTGCGAGTGCGAAAGCGGCGGCTAACGTTCTGCTCATTCCCCGCTTTTCTATTGTCGGCGCAGCACTGGCAACGTGCACGGGTACGCTTATCGCAGCCGGATTGAACGTGTTTTATTTACAGCGTGCCGGTTTGACGCGTGCGTTTTCTTGGTTGATGCTGGTTAAGCTGGCGTCGGCGATTGCCGGGATGACACTTTCCGTTTTTGTGTGGAAGCAAGCGATGTACAGGGTTACAGAACCGCTAGCCTCGCGACCGGCAGCAGCAGTATGCGCGCTGTCTGCCGCTATGATAGGCGGTGTGGTTTTTGTTGCTCTGATCTGGTTTTTTCGTTTTCTTGATGCGCGTGACTTGGCACGGATTCCTTTTTTAGCGACATTGACGAAGCGCAGAGACCGTACGGAGCATGATGCAGAGGCGGCACATCGATCATCGAAACTGTGAACCATGGCCCACATATGATAAAATGGGACAAATAAGGCAACAGCTGGGAGTAGCGGAAATCACGATTAATGATTTGGAGGGTTTTTTCATGAATAAGAATGAACTTATTAATAAAGTAGCAGACAAAACAGGCATTGCGAAAAAGGATACCGAGGCTATCGTTAATGAAGCATTGAGCCAAGTGATCGAAGCGTTGAAACAAAATGAAAAAGTGCAACTCGTCGGATTCGGTACATTTGAAGTACGCGAACGTGCCAGCAGATCAGGACGCAACCCACAAACGGGCGAAACCATTACGATTCCGGCAACACGCGTACCCGGATTCAGAGCGGGAAATAAATTTAAGGATGCAGTGAAAAAATGAGATTAGATAAATTTTTAAAAGTTTCCCGTTTAATTAAGCGGCGAACGGTAGCGAAAGAACTTGCCGATCAAGGGCGTGTCGACATTAATGGACAGCCGGGAAAGGCGAGCACGAATGTTGCGGTCGACGATGTGCTGACGCTGCACTTTGGGCAAAGACCGATGACGGTTCGGATTCTCCAGCTTAAAGAGGTTGTTAAAAAAGAAGAAGCGGCTTCGCTCTATGAAGTGGTGCAAAAATAACACGCCTTTCGCTTAAGTTCTAAATGGGACAGCTCCTTCATAATGTAAGAATTAGAGGAGGGGAGTCCATTGAGTCAATTCTATTCGTCGCCAATCCCTAATAAAGACAAGCCAGTACAAAATCAGAACATTGTGGTGAAGGACCGAAAGTCGATTGAGATCACCGGTGTGAAACATGTAGAAAGCTTTGACCATGAAGAATTTCTGCTTGAAACCGTGCTGGGTTATCTAACTGTTCGGGGTTCGGGTCTGAAAATGCAGAATCTGAATGTTGATCAGGGACAAGTTTTAATTGAGGGGCATATTATTGAAATCAGTTATCTGGATGATCAGGGCGGAGAAGCGCACAAAGGCTTCTTCAGCAAGCTGTTTCGATGACACTGGGAGAACAATATGCGACGCTCATGCTGATGATTGTCATGGGCATATGGTTTGGCGCCTCTTTTTCCGTCTATCAGCATTTTGTTCATCCGAGGAAAGGGCGCCGTTGGATTCTGCTCATTTCAGACCCTCTCTTTTGGATCGTACAAGCGCTGTTGCTCTTTTCATTTCTGCTGCCGATGAATGAAGGTCAGCTGCGTCTTTATTATTTCCTGGCCATTGCGCTTGGTTTTTCCTTTTATAAAGCGCTCTTGGAGAGGCCTTTTATGCGGCTTTTCGGCAAAATAGTCTTTATGGTTGTCCGAACAGGGCGGTTTACGGCAAAATCTGTCTATCGTTTATTGATCTATCCGATCTTTTTCCTATTGATGCTTACGTATAGATTGTGTAGAATGACAGTAAACACTGCGATAAGAATTGTGCTCTTTCTGCTTGCTGTTCCTTTGAAACTGCTAAGAGGCATCATCCGGATGATTCTTCCGGACCGTTTTCTCCTGTTTGTAACAAAGAAACAAATACAGATCCGGCAAAAAATTGGGCAGTGGATATCACTTCTTGTGAAGCGGAAATGATCGGGGGGAATAAAATGGAAAGTGCGGGCGTTGAGCGGGTTACTCGGCTGCAAAATAATTATCTGCAGTCACATGAGTTGAATGAAAAAAGAAAAAGAAAACGACAAAAAGGATTAATGCGGCGTTTGCTTGCTTTCCTTGTGGTTTTCGCTCTGCTTAGCACCTTCATGATTTCCTCATTGATTTCACAATCTCACCAAATTAACGAAGCCATGCAGACCAAAAAAGGTTTGCAAAAGCAGCTGAACCAATCGAAGCATGAGGCGTCCGACGTGAAGAAACGAATTAAGCTGCTTCATGATAAGGACTATATTGGCGAAATCGCCAGACGTGATTATCTATTATCGAA
Source organism: Sporolactobacillus inulinus (assembly GCF_006539285.1). Classification (GTDB taxonomy): domain Bacteria; phylum Bacillota; class Bacilli; order Bacillales; family Sporolactobacillaceae; genus Sporolactobacillus; species Sporolactobacillus inulinus. The sequence continues at coordinate 81 of NZ_BJMS01000112.1, read as the reverse complement.
CAAGGGTGAGATTATTTTTTCAAAACCCGCTCAGACCAAGGATTGACAGGCACTTTTTTTGCTATGTATAATAATATAATT
>NZ_BJMS01000111.1 GCF_006539285.1 Sporolactobacillus inulinus | reverse complement strand
GAAGTGTCGTTCATGCACAAGGTGATGAATGAAAGCCGCATCCTGCGGAAGTAAGGACTAGGCGTAGCCTAGTCCTTCTTAGGCAAAGCGTTTTTTCGACAGCACAGACGATTCTGCAAACTGACTGATAAAAATCGCAAACTGACTGATAAAATCCCGAAACTGACTGATAAAAATCGCAAACTGACCGATAAAATCCCGAAACTGGCTGATAAACGTGCCAAACGCGACGGATAACCAGCCCGGGAACTAGCGTCCGCCCCACCTCCAAACGGCCCGCTCTGTTTTCATAGCGCCCGTTTTGACGTATAATAGAAAATGTTGGTTTTTACCTAATGAGTGGAATGCGTGCCCCTGAAAATGGAGCGATTTTGCGAACATCTGAATAGGGGAGTCTGCATGCGCTGGCCGCAGACACAGTTCTCGCTTTCAGGCAATTGTCACCATAGGGGAATATTGTTAAAATAAAGAACATATTGATGAAGATTTTTTTCGGACAGGTTCGAACGCGAACTTTTGACACAGGAATGACTCTGAGGGTGCGGCAAGTTTCGCCAAATCAGAAATAATAAATGAGGTGTATGCAGGCATGATAGGAATGCTTAAACGAGTGCTCGGAGATACGAGTCTCCGCAAACTCAGCAAGATGGAAAAAATCGCGCATCAGATTGACAACATGGCTGATGACTATAAGGCGCTGAGTGATGATGCGCTTCAGGCGAAGACGCCGGAATTCAAGCAGCGTCTGGAAAATGGCGAAACGCTTGATGAGCTGCTGCCGGAAGCCTTTGCGGTTGTTCGTGAAGCATCAACGCGTATTCTGGGCATGACGCCTTACTACGTTCAGCTGATTGGTGCGATTGCGCTCCATCAAGGCAATATCGCCGAGATGAAAACCGGTGAAGGGAAAACGCTCGTTGCGACAATGCCGCTTTATTTGAACGCGCTGGAAGGTAAGGGCGCTCATCTGGTTACGGTCAACGACTATCTGGCGTCGCGTGACGCGGAGCAGATGGGGCTGTTGTACAACTTTCTCGGCATGGCGGTCGGCCTGAACCGTAACGGCTTGAATCCGGAAGAGAAGCGGGAAGCCTATGCTGCCGACATTACGTACGGGACGAACAGTGAATTCGGCTTCGACTACTTGCGCGACAACATGGTGCTTTATAAGGAAGAACGCGTGCAGCGTCCGTTGAATTTCGCGATCGTCGATGAAGTCGACTCGATACTAGTTGACGAGGCGCGGACACCGTTGATTATTTCCGGTAATGCGGAGAAATCGACCGATCTGTATGTGCGCGCCAATCAATTTGCCCGTCTCCTAACCGAGAAGCAGGACTACACGGTTGATCTGAAGACGAAATCCGTGCAGCTGACGGAAGAAGGCATGACGAAGGCAGAGAAATTCTTCGGCATCAAGAACTTATACGATTATTCAAACGTCAACATCAATCACCACGTGAGTGAAGCGATGAAGGCACATGCGATCATGCATCGCGATCAGGATTACGTGGTTAAAGACGGCGAGATTGTGATTGTCGATCCGTTCACCGGCCGTCTGATGCAGGGACGTCGCTACAGCGAAGGGCTGCACCAAGCGATTGAAGCCAAGGAAGGTCTTGATATTCAGAGTGAAAGCAAGACACTGGCAACGATCACGCTGCAGAACTTTTTCCGGATGTATCAAAAGCTTTCCGGTATGACCGGTACGGCGAAGACCGAAGAAGAAGAATTCCAGAGCATCTACAACATGGATGTTATCGAAATTCCGACTAACAAACCGATGATTCGTAAAGACAATCCGGATTTGATCTATAAAACGCAAAAGGGTAAATTTAACGCGGTTGTTGAAGAGATTGCGAAGCTGTATCACCGCGGCCAGCCGGTGCTCGTGGGTACCGTAGCCGTTGAAACGTCAGAATTGATTTCCAAACTTCTGAAGCGCAAAGGTATCCCGCACAACGTCTTGAACGCGAAGAACCATGCGCGTGAAGCAGAAATCATTGAAAATGCCGGCCAAGCGGGTTCGGTAACGATCGCCACCAACATGGCCGGTCGTGGTACCGACATTAAGCTTGGCGAAGGGGTTGCGGATCTTGGCGGTCTGTTTATCCTTGGTACCGAGCGTCATGAATCACGCCGTATTGACAACCAGTTGCGTGGTCGTTCCGGTCGTCAAGGTGATCCGGGGGAATCCCGTTTCTACCTGTCTCTTGAAGACGACTTGATGAAGCGCTTCGGTTCTGATAAATTAAAGAGCTGGATGGAAAAAATCGGCATGGACGATTCGGCGCCGATCGAAAGCAAGCTGGTCAGCCGTTCAGTTGAAGCCGCTCAGAAACGTGTCGAAGGCAATAACTTCGATGCGCGTAAACAGCTGTTGAAATTCGACGATGTTATGCGCCAACAGCGTGAAATCATCTACAAGCAGCGTATGGAAGTGCTTGAATCGAAAAATCTTCGTCCGGAAATTGAAGGCATGATGAAGTCGGTCATCGAAAACGTTGTGAACGCCCATACACCGGAAAAAGAAGTACCGGAAGATTGGGATCTTCAAGCGATTGTCGCTTACCTGAATGGGATGATCTTCAGCGAAGGCGTACTTTCGCTGAAGGATCTTGACGGTAAAGATCCGGAAGAAATGATCGATGATCTGTACGAAAAGGCGATTGCGCGCTATAACGAAAAAGAAGCGTCCTTTACGCCAGAACGGCTGCGTGAATTCGAGCGCGTGATTACGTTGCGTACGGTAGATACCAAGTGGATGGATCACATCGATGCGATGGAACAGCTCCGCGAAGGCATCTACTTGCGCGCCTATGGTCAGGTCGACCCATACCGTGCATACAATATTGAAGGTTTCAAGATGTTCGAAGAAATGGTCGCCAGCATCGACGAAGAAATCGTCAACTTCCTGATGAAGGCAGAGTTGCGCGAGGAACAGCCGATTCAGCGTGAAAACGTAACGCACGGTTTACGCGTGATTTCCGGCGGCCAGGACGACGAACCGGTAAAGAAGAAGCCGATCAAGCGCAAAGTCCACGTCGGCCGTAATGATCCATGCCCATGCGGCAGCGGTAAAAAATACAAAAACTGCCACGGAAAATGATCTGTGGGTAAGAAAGTAGGATGAACATGGATTTACCAGAAATGAAACACGAAATTGATGAGATGGAAACCCGTCTCAAAGCGTTTAGGGGGTCTCTTTGACTTAGATAACAAGAAAGCAAGGATCGCCGAATTGGATGAGAAAATGTCGATGCCCGGCTTCTGGGATGATAATGAAAAAGCGCAGAAGGTCATCGACGAATCCAACGAATTGAAGGGAAAGGTTGACAGTTTGACCGACCTGCAAAACAAATTCGAAGATCTGCAAGTGGCTTACGAGTTAGTCAAAGAAGAGAACGATGCGGATCTGAAAGCGGAACTGGAAGAGTCGCTCGGCGAAGCGCGGGACGCGTTCAATCGCTATGAAACGCGGCTGCTGCTAAGCGCTCCGCACGACCGCAACAACGCGATCTTGGAACTGCATCCCGGTGCGGGCGGTACCGAAGCTCAAGACTGGGCGTCAATGCTGCTGCGTATGTATACGCGCTGGGCGGAACGCAAAGGTTTCGCGGTCGAAACGCTTGACTACCTGCCGGGTGATGAAGCCGGCGTCAAAAGTGTCACCCTGCTCATCAAAGGAACCGATGCGTACGGTTACTTAAAGGCGGAAAAAGGGATTCACCGTTTAGTGCGCATCTCACCGTTTGACGCAGCCGGGCGCCGACACACGTCGTTTGTTTCCTGCGAAGTGGTGCCGGAACTCGATGATGATATTGAAATCGAAGTCCGTCCGGAAGACTTGAGAGTCGACGTGTTCCGTTCCAGCGGTGCCGGCGGACAGCATATCAACAAAACATCGTCTGCGGTCCGCATGACGCACCTTCCAACCGGAATTGTTGTCAGCTGCCAGTCGGAACGGTCACAGTTCCAAAACCGTGATCAAGCGATGAAAATGTTGAAATCGCGCCTGTTTCAATTGGAAGAGGAGAAAAAGGAAGCCGAAATGGCTGCACTCCACGGCGAACAAAAGGAAATCGGCTGGGGCAGCCAGATCCGCTCCTATGTGTTCCACCCATACTCAATGGTTAAGGATCACCGCACCAACGTCGAAATCGGCAACGTGGACCGCGTTATGGACGGCGACATCGATCCATTCATCGATGCCTACCTCCGACTCCACCTATGAATCAAATAATCGAAAAGGAACCGGCGATCCGGTTCCTTTTTTTCGTAGGAAAAGAAAGTAGGCGATTTTTGGTCACACAAAAAACAGTGCGTCAAACGCGCACATGCAAGATGCCTGCGGGATCGCGCCTCGTTGATGCGAGCCAAGCGAGACTCCGCAGATTCCTGCCTGTCTGAGGAGGCTGAGTAACCG
>NZ_BJMS01000110.1 GCF_006539285.1 Sporolactobacillus inulinus | reverse complement strand
AGTAAGAACCAGGCGCGGCTTGTTTTTTCTTGTTTTCGGAGAATTAAATCCGGTTATTATAGTGATTGCAGACAAAATGACAGCGTTATCAACGAAAGATATAAAGAACCACATCAAAATCGTCACGAATAACGAAACGTGTAACGAACCGTTGAAAACGCGTATCGAAGTTAGGCTAACACCTTAACTTGTATCAACCGGATCCAAACTCGTATCAACTGCGGTAAAAGTTGTATCAAACGAACGAAAACTCGTATCCAATCAATGTAAACGCATATCTAGCTTGTTCCTGCACCACGATTTGAAGCAATGGTCCCTTTCGATAAAATGATTTCCTATCTGATTTTTGTTGACCACATGGCGATTTCTGTCTTAAAATAGACACATTCGGCCATTTTCGAAAGAAGGAGTATTGAACTTCATGCAGGTGTTTGGAAAGAGAGACAAGCATGCTGTTCCTAACCGAGGGAAAACAGCAATGCTTCTTGATTATGTATGGGTCATTTTTGGATCGTTTGTTGTCGGCCTTTCGTTCAATGCTTTTATGTTGCCGACGCATATCGCCTCCGGTGGTGTAGCCGGAATCGGCATTGTTCTTCACTGGACGCTTGGTTGGGAGCCGTCCTATGTGCTTTGGGCGATCAATCTGCCCGTGTTTTTCTTGGGGTTGTTTGTGCTCGGGCGCAGTTTCGGTTATCTTGACTACACGATGAAGACGCTGCTTGGTTCCGTGATGCTGCCGTTCTTTATTTTTGTTACGGCGAATGTTCCGGCGGCAACGGGCAGTCCGCTGCTCGGCGCTTTGTTTGGCGGTGTCGGTACCGGTGTTGGTCTTGGCATGGTATTTCGCGGCCGCGGATCAACCGGCGGTACGGCTCTTGCCGGGCAGATCGTTCAGAAATTCAGCGGTATCTCGCTTGGTTTCTGTGTGTCGCTGTTGGATGCGATGATTGTGCTGACTTCGGCATTTTTCATGTCATTTGAGGCGGCACTTTATGCATTGATCAGTATCTATATCACCGCTAAAATGATTGATGTGGTGCAGCTCGGTTTCAATACCGAGAAAATGGCGCTGATTATTTCTGAGAAAGAGGATGAAATGCGTCAAGGGATACTCGAAGAGATTGACCGCGGTGTGACGCGGATTATCAGCCAGGGCGGCTACACCGGCGATGATCGGCCGATGTTGATGACCGTTGTTTCGCAAAGCGAGCTGACCCATCTGAAACAGCTCGTTCGCTCGATTGATTCGGATGCTTTTTTCATTATCACGAATGCGACGGAAGTCTTTGGAAAAGGATTTTATACGCGCAGCTGATGGTGTCCAAGTTTGAAAATGAACGATCTGTGAACGATCGGATTCAAATCAACATGTTGCATGTGCGGCTTGAGAAATAATGAAGCAGAGACGAGTCATTTTTGCGTATGATGAAAAAGTAAGCCATTGAATTTTTGACTAAAAAAATCATTCAACCGGTTTGAAAAAGGAGTCGGACACATTGGGAAAAATAACTGTTGGGGTTCTCTTTGGCGGACAGTCATCAGAACACAAAGTTTCGCTGAAATCAGCGCATACAATCATTACAAATCTTGATCGGGAAAAATATGAACCGATTCTGATTGGCATCGCCGAAGATGGAAAATGGAAGCTCTATGATGGACCACTGGAAGCGATTCCACAAGACACATGGGAGCAATCCGATTGTACGCCGATTGTGCTGCTTCCTGATCCAAGTCAGCATGGCCTTTTGAAAACAGTCGGCGGCATGTCCGAGAAGATTCATTTGGATGTTGTTTTTCCGGTATTGCACGGCAAAAACGGCGAGGATGGCAAGATTCAAAGCCTGCTTGAACTCGCCGGCATTCCTTACGTTGGCTGCGGCGTCTTGAGCTCGGCGATGTGCATGGATAAGGACGTCTCGCATCGCGTTGTGAAAGAAGCCGGCATCCGCGTCCCTGAGTCGATTGCTTTGACCGGTGCGATTTCTGAGGAGCAGTTGGCAAAAGGGATGACCGGTTTCAATTATCCGGTATTCGTTAAACCGGTAAGCGGCGGTTCCTCATACGGCGTCACAAAGGTTGAGGAAGAGAGCAAGCTTATGGCAGCGATCCGTGAAGCGCAGAAGTATGATATGAAGATTGGAATTGAAGAAGGAATCGACGGCTGCGAGGTCGGGTGTTCGATTCTCGGACACGGCGATGACTTGACGGTGGGTGAAGTCGATCAAATCGTTGTGACGAACGGCTATTTCCACATTCATCAGGACATGTTCAAGAAGACCGGACTTGAGAACGCCAGCATCCATGTACCGGCACAGCTGCCTCAAGTGGTGCAGGAAAAGATCAAGGACACTGCGAAAGCGATTTTCCGCGCGCTCTGCTGCACCGGAATTGCGCGGGTCGATCTGTTCCTGACGCCTGACAATGAAGTGGTCTTTAACGAAGTCAACACAATGCCGGGCTTCACCAGCTACAGCCGCTACCCGCGCATGATGGAAGCAGCCGGCATCAGCGTTACGGAAATTACCGACCATGCCATTCAATTAGCCCTTGAAAACGCGAATTAAACCGCCTCTGTAAAACGAAAAACAGGAAAGTGTGTGAAAAAATCAGCTGAGAAGCTGATTTTTTTGTAGGTCAATCTATGCTGATCCTAGGTCATTCGGCGCAAGACACACTAAGCGCGAGCCAGAGGGGGCTCGCGGTCGTGTTCTGTTGATGCGAGCAGCTGGAGCGCCCGTCAGTCTCAGTTCAAAACCGCATCAAAGCGAAAGTGTTGTTCCATTTTAAGCCGCTGCAGCCTGATTTTTTTGTCCTTTATTGCGCTTCACGATAATTCGACGATTATACCGATCCTTCGACATCATTCGTTTTTGTTTTGAAATTGAATTGTAATAATTTTCATCGGAATTTGTCGGGGATGGGATGCTATAATGTTTAGTGTTGGATGGTTTGCATCCGTATTTACGAATGAAATGGGAGTTTGCGCGTCTTTTATTTTCAATTTGGGTAACCCTCCCAATTTCTCAATGGATGCGAATGTTTTACATAGAAACGTATAATCAGACAGATTTTTTGGTTTTGCGACAAAAGGTGAGAAAAAGGATTTTGGGGGAAGAAACGGTATGAGTGACGCAATTGTAATGCAGAATGTCTGGAAAGCCTATCCCAATGGGGTCATGGCGCTGAACGGCATCGATCTGTCTGTCAAGCAGGGCGAATTCGTCTACATCGTTGGTCCGAGTGGGGCCGGGAAGTCGACTTTTATAAAAATGATTTTCAGAGAATTGAAACCGACGCGAGGGAAAATCTTCATCAATAACAAGAATATCGCGAGTCTGCGTGAACGTCAGGTTCCTTATCTGCGCCGCAAGATCGGGATCGTGTTTCAGGATTTTCGGCTGCTGCCGAAACTGACGGTCTATGAAAATGTGGCGTTTGCATTGGAAGTTATTGAGGAACATCCGCGCCAGATTAAGAAGCGTGTGATGGATGTGCTTGATCTCGTTGGTTTGAAGCACAAGCTGCGTTCTTTTCCAAATCAGCTTTCCGGAGGCGAGCAGCAGCGCGTATCGATTGCGCGCTCGATTGTGAATCGGCCGCCGGTATTGATTGCCGATGAACCGACCGGAAACCTTGATCCGGAAACCTCGTGGCAGATTATGGACGTGTTTAAACGGATTAATGATCAAGGGACAACGATTATTATGGCAACCCACAACCGCGATATTGTCAACAAGGTGCGCCACAGAGTATTGGGCCTTGAAGGCGGCATGATTGTGCGCGACCAGCAGGAAGGGGACTACGGCTATGAAGATTAGAACGATGCGAAGACATGTGAATGAAAGCTTCAAAAGTCTAGGACGAAACGGTTGGATGACCTTCGCATCCGTCAGTGCCGTCACGGTGGCTCTCGTTCTGGTCGGACTGTTCCTGATGGTCATGTTCAACTTGAATAAAATTGCCGGCGACATTGAGAGTGACGTTGAAGTGCGCGTGTACTTGGACCAGTCAATCAGTCAATCCGAGCAAGAGACTTTGGCGACAGAACTGAAGGGAATCAAAAACGTTCAGGAAGTCCGCTTCCAGTCGAAAAAAGAAGGCTTGAACAATCTTTTGGAAAGCCTTGGAAACGATAAGAAGAGTTTCACCGATCTGCAGAAAGAAAATCCGCTGCCGAATGCGTTCATTTTAAAAACAAAGCAGCCGGAGCAGACGATTGCAGTAGCGAAAAAGGCGGTACAGTTTCCTAATGTTACCGATGTCCGCTACGGTAAAGGAACGGTTGAAAGATTGTTCAGCTTCATCAGAATTGCGCGAAATGTAGGGATTGTGCTGATTCTCGGATTGCTGTTCACATCCGTTTTCCTGATTGCCAATACCATCAAACTGACCATCGTTGCCCGCCGCAGCGAGATCGAAATCATGAAGCTGGTTGGCGCGACAAACGCGTTCGTTCGCTGGCCATACTTCATCGAAGGCCTTGTCATGGGTGTGATGGGATCAATTATTCCAATTGTATTGGTTATGGTTGTGTACCGACTTGCCTATTATAATCTTGGGGGCGACTTGCAGCAGATGTTCATCAAGCTGATTCCATATCATACGATGGTTACCAATTTGAGCTTGCTGCTTGTGGCCATTGGCGCTTTGATTGGCGTTTGGGGTAGCTTGAACTCGGTACGCAAGTTCTTGAAAATCTAAGCCATCTTTGGGCCGCCGGCACTGATCGGCGGTTTTTTTT
>NZ_BJMS01000109.1 GCF_006539285.1 Sporolactobacillus inulinus | reverse complement strand
GAAGTGTCTTTCAAGTATATTGTTGATGAATGAAAGCCGCGTTCAGAGTGGTTTAAGGATAAAGACAGCTTGGTTTTTCTTGTTGTTCTTTCACGAGTTGTTCCATGGTCGCTACATCGGCCGGTGCCCATTTAAGAGCGTTAAGATTTTCACGTTTCAGCCAGATCAGTTTTGAATGCTCATGGGCGGTTGGAACTCCTTCTTTTAGTGTGCAGCGAATTGCAGTTAGATTAATCGAGAATGTGTCATAGTCATGATGACTAACAAGGAAAATACGATTTGCTTTTATGCTGCACTTGAGTTCTTCACGAATTTCGCGTTCAATCGCTTGCTCAGGTGTTTCTCCTTCCTGGATTTTCCCACCAGGAAATTCCCATTGATTTGGGAGTGACATTCTAGGGGAGCGAAGCGCACACATAATCTCGTGCTGATCATTTTCTAAAATAGCTGCAACTACGGATAAAGTCTTGCGCATGAAATCACCTCAAATCAGATTCGTACATGTACGATTATACATGTTTTCGCATTGTTGTAGCTTCAGGTGACCGCTTGATCAGGAGAGCGATCAAACTGAAAAACCTTGGCATGCCTCATCAACTCAGATAGTCTTTCCGCCTAGGTGGATCTACCCGCGATTTACATAAAGAACATTTTGTGTTTTCTTCCGATTAATTTCCATCCGTTAAACTTTTCTATGAGGTCGAAAATCGAGTAAAACATAGGGAGTTGACTGTTTAATGGTTAGACGGAAAGTGGTATCCATTGTTGTTGGTTTGATCGTGCTGCTGGGACTCGCGATTGGCTCATCAGGTTTCTTAAGCAGTGCATCTGCGGAAAGTCCGAATCCGGCGGTGAAAAAAGTGGTTGCGACATTTACGGGGGACGCGCGAACGACCAAGGGGTTTACGTGGTATACGTCGCTTGCTTCAACCCAGAGCGATCTGCAGCTGGTGAAGAAGAACGGCAAGAGCAAAAAGAAGCCGAATTTCAAAAAAGCGCTGACGTTCAAAGGGACAAGCGCGATTTCATCGAACGACAGTGAGGAACGCATGCACAAGGCTGAAGCAAAAGGCTTGCGATCGAACACAGAATATTATTACCGTGTCGGCGATGCGAAGCGGAAGATCTGGAGCATGGTTGGCGTGATCAAAACAGCACCAAAGAAAAATGATGCGTTCACCTTTCTAGAGCTGACTGATCCGCAAGCGAAGACCGAAGAAGAGGGACAGCTGGCCGCAGATACGTTCAAGCAGGCTGCAGCAACCGTTAAGCATTTTGACTTCATGACCGTTACCGGGGATTTTGTGGATAATGGTGTGGTTGAGGATCAATGGGATTGGCTGATCAATAACAGTCAGAAGGTTTGGGGTAACACGACGGTTGTTCCGGCTGCAGGCAACCATGAAGGCAAGAACCGTGCGTTTATCGATCATTTTAATTTGAAACCGGCGACGTCAAACACCGATACAACGACTGGCGCGTACTATTCCTTCGACTACAGCAATACCCATTTTACGGTGCTGAATAGCAATGAAGATTCAGAGCAGTATCGCGATTTCACACCGGAACAAGTAAACTGGATGACTAACGATATTAAGAAAGCCAAAGCAAACGGCGCGAAGTGGACAGTGGTCTTGATCCATAAAGGACCGTATACAACGTCCAATCACGCAACCGACGCGGACATTATTGGCGAAAACGGCGTGCGCAACAAAATTGCGCCGCTGATCGGCAAGCTGGGCGTCGATCTGGTCATCCAGGGTCATGATCATATCTATGCACGTACGCTGCCAATCAATGGAGATAACCAGGCAACCCATCCAAAGACGATTACGGAATGGGTGAATGGTCAGCAGATGACCTATTCAGTAAATCCGGACGGAACGATCTACTCCATCCCGGCGACTGCTGGCCCAAAAGTGTACAAGAAAAATACTTCCCCTGAACTCGGCGAAGCGTTCTACAGCAAATTTGTCCGGGCTGAAGAAAATCACGCCTTGAAATACGGGCTTGATCCAAGTGATCCTTCAAGACCGGTGCGCGGGGCAATCCAAAACTTCTCAAAAGTAACAATTGATAAAAAGAAGATCTCCGTTGTGGTCTATGAAATCGACCGCATAAAAGGAACTGCTCCATATATTATTGATCAATTCGGTGTCGTCAAAAAATAACCACGAATCTCATAAGAAAAACGATTAGAACAGGACGAGGCTCAGCTTCGTTCTTTTTTTGTTGCTAGGAAATGATACACGATCGACTTGTGGATCACTCACCGCGGAGGAAACATCAAACCTGAAAAGTTGAATCAAACGTAGCAAAATTCGTATCAAACCGACTGAATTTCGTATCAAACCTTTCACTACGTGTATCGATGTGGAATCCGTAAAAGGTCGAGGCGCTGAATCCAGGGATGCCGACAATCGATGAGCCGGGCCTTGGTAAGATGATGCTGAGAGACCAGAAACAGAACCGTTTGTTTTTTTGTTAAGGAGTATCTGGTGATTTTGGTTTGTCGCCTTCCTTTTCTTTCTTAATCTCCTTCGGTACCCGTTTTGATGCTTCAGGTACGTCGCGTTTCGACAGTTGAATCATGTCGGATGAGTAGAGGGCGAAGGCAATCGTTCCGCCATATTTATGGGCGCGAATCAGAACGGGCTGATTCGATGTATTCTTAAAACGGAAATCCGGTCCGTCCCAGCTGACCGTGGCATCGCGGCCTTCAGGTACATAAGCGACCCGCTTGCTGTGTGAATACCGCTCGACAATCTTTAAGCCGGCGCGATCTACGGCATTAAAGAGGGTTGATGATACTTGACAGATGCCGCCGCCAATTCCTTCGACGTATTCGCCGCGGACGATGACTTTGGCACTTAGGTAGCCTTTCGCCTTGGTGCGCATGCCGACGGTTTGATTAAATGAAAAGATCTCATTGGGAAAAACAACATGACTGTCAAGTGCTTTGGCCGCAAGTTCGATATTATGGGAACGGCTTTTATTTCCGGCATTAAAAAAGGTTTGATAAGCGCTGATCCGCTGCTCACGGATTTGTGACAGAAGTTCATCGTCAACTTTTGGGTAAATGGTGAGGAGCGGTAATTTTAGTTTTGATTGGTCGTGGCTAAAAGCGTGGTGGTAAACCTGCTCTGTAAATTGGCGACGATCTAATGTTTTTCCATTTTTTCCGGGTATAATCGCACCGCTGTTGCCGATCCTTGCATTCACGGGCGCTTGATCGACTTTTCGAGCGACACGCTGCGTGAATGCATCGAGCTTTCTTTGATCGATGAGCGGAAGAAATGGAACGGAAAGCTTAGCAGGATCCGCTTTCATCACAACTTTTCCATGATTGGTCATGATCAGTTTATTGGGAAAGTCTGGCTGTTGGCATAGAAGCAGAATCCCAGCCGCCATAAGTAATCGCATCAAAACACACACCTCCCGACGTTAGTATAAGCGCTTTTTATCATTTTAGCCGTGATGATGGTAAAGAAATGAAACGCGAAACGCTGAAGAATCGAACAGAATCAAGAATGGTCGTGTGCAGTCGGGGCAATGAGTCAACGATGCTTTCTGCATTGGCGCCATTGCCCGTTACTTAGAAATGGCGGGAATTCCCATGTGAGAGAAGTTCTAAATCATTGGTGAAATCGCTCGAAAGGATCTATAATAAGTCAGCAATTTTTGCTAAAATAAATGAGTTGTTCCCGAAGAAAAGGATGAACATTCATGAATCTTTTAATGAATTTAAAGCTTTACCTTGGCTTTATCATTGCCGGAAATGCAGTGGTGGTGTTGATGATTGGCGCTTATCTGCTAAGGCATCGTTATGAGGAGATCCTGCGTACGTTTTTTCAAGGCAGGTGCCTGCAGACCGCGGCTTGGATTATTGTGCTCTTTAATGAGGGAGTGCTGGATCGGGTTGCTGCCGCTTTTGGCAACAGTCTATTCTTTGCCGGCTTTGCAATGGAGGCATGCGCGCTGTTGCAGTTGACGCGCACATATACATTGCGGCTACGCCACTATTATCAATGGATCACTGCGGCAAGCATCGTTTCTTTTCATCTGATTCTGTTTACGAATAATGATTTGAATTTACGGGTGGCCTTTGCAGCAATATGTCTCGGCGTGTTGCTGCTGTTACCTGTGTTTCGCATGATTTTTGGAACCGGTAATTCGCTACTCATGAGGCTGATCGGCTTTTTGTATCTTGTTGTTATTGTTTCTCACTTTGGACGATCGGTTTCGATTATGTTGCTGCATCATGCGATTGATCACAGTCTCTTCAGCGGTTCATTTGTGACAAGCCTTGCCTATTTGACCCTTAATCTATCGCTCATTCTCGGCGGAACCGGGTTTGTTCTGCTGCTAAAAGAAGTGACGGATGAGAAGCTGTTGAACCTGGCTAATCATGATGATTTAACGGGCGCGCTTAATCGCCGCGCGTTTTTTGAGCGTACCCAAAGCGCGATTTACCGCCATGGCAAAAAACAACAGCCCATTTCTCTGATGCTGTTTGATGTGGACAAGTTTAAATTGATTAACGATACATTCGGTCATGATGTCGGTGATCGGGTGCTACGCAGTCTTTCACGCCGCATCTTTGGCAGGGTTGACGCGCAGCATTTGTTCGCGCGTTTTGGCGGCGATGAATTCGCCATCTTGATGCCGGGGTATGATGAGCAGCAATCCGAAGAGGCGGCGGAAGGGATTCGCGCAGAAATTGCCGCATCCGAAATCCACCTACCCGATCAATCCTTGACGTATACGATCAGTATCGGACTGCTGACGTTGATTCCAGATACCTATACGGATACCGAACGGCTCTATATTTCTTGCGACAACGCACTTTATGGGGCGAAAAAGAACGGAAAAAACAGTATTTGTCGCGGGCATTATCCGAACGAACGATAACGATGGTCTTTATTTGTCCGTCAATCGGAATGAAATGTGTACAAGCTCCGGATACTAGTGCTAAAAAGTAGGAAAAGGAGCTCTTTTGATATGCATATTTTTTTACACGAATGGACCTGCAGGCGAAGGGCATTTGGTTCCCATTAGTGATCGCCCTGCTCTTGATTCTTTATGTTTTAGTCATGAAAAAACGGCAGCTCACATGGCGACAGATCTATATGACGTTCGGAATCGTATGCAGTGCTGCATGGATCTTGGACATTATTACCTCAATCTACTTTGAGGCCTTTGTTTTTGGAAGCAATCATGGGATCGGTATTGCCGATCTCCTTGTGATCAGTACGGTTCCATCCTGTTTGTCGATCATCTATTTAAACTATTGGACAGAGGCAAGACGATGGCTTCTGCCCATCCTATTCACGCTTATCTCTTTGCTTATTGAATGGCTTTCGATGAACGCCGGTTACTACCGTCATTTGTATTGGGGCTTGCATTATTCATTAATCAACTTTTTTATTATTTATCGCTGGCTGCTTCCTTGGCACAAACGAATCATCGGCGTTCATCATGCCCGCATTTAGTTTCTGCGCCTTTTTTTGATCCAATAGAAAAGCAAGACAGCTAAAGCTACACCAATCACCACATAGGTGAGATGCGCGTACAGATCCATCCATTCCACGACTTTGTCCCATGACGTTCCAAATGCGGCACCGAGTACGACTAAAAGGGTATTCCAGATCAACGTTCCTGCTGCGGTGTAGATCAGGAAAAAAAGGAAATTCATCCGTGCCATGCCGGCGGGAATCGAAATCAGGCTGCGAATGAGTGGGATCATTCGGCAAAAAAAGATCGCTCGATAGCCGTGTTTTTCGAAACGGCGGCTCGCTTTGGTCAGGTCACCGGGTTTCAAACGCAGAAGATGTCCCCAGCGAGCGACGCCCTGCTCCAGCCGGTCAATGCTGAAGATGCGGCCGATCGCATAGAGCAGCGCAGCACCGGCTACTGAACCTGCTGTGGCAAAAAGAATGACAAGCGGTATCGTCAGTCGCGCTTTTGTGGTCATAAAGCCTCCGAAGGTAAGGATCAGTTCTGAAGGGATTGGCGGAAAGACGTTCTCTAATAAAATCATTAAGAAAACACCGGTATAACCATGTGCTTCCATGAAGGTCACAATCCAGTCCTGCATCTCGCGCTCCTCGCTTTCACATGAATCGTTTGGTTGAACGGGGTAGGGTTGCATTTCATTATTTTTTCTGACTGAAAAAGGCGAAAAACAGACGCTTTTTCTTTCGCTTTTCTATGATAACATACAGATTAGGACAACTTAAATAGAGATATGAGGGAACGAACTTGATGAACCCAAGAGAATTAACTTATCGAATGCCTGCTGAATGGCAAACTCATGCGTGCACTTTCCTTTCTTGGCCGGTACGTGCCTCGATGTGCGCGCCGGAAAATTATGCACCGGTTTGCCGTGGGTACGCGGCCTTTGCTCAGGCGATTGCTGAATTCGAGCCTGTGGTCCTTCTTATTAATGAGAACGAGGAAGAGCGGGTAACTTCGTTTCTTCACCCTTCTGCCTACCCCATTAATCTGCGCGTCCTTCCGCATAATGACTCCTGGGTGCGTGATAATGGGCCGACTTTTCTCATTAATGAACAAGAGGAGCTTGCGGGTGTGAATTGGCGCTTCAATGCATGGGGAGGTAAGTATACTCCTTGGGACCTTGATGATGCATTGGCAGCGAAACTGCTTGATGAACTTGGTATTCAACGCTATGATGCGCCATTGGTCATGGAAGGGGGCTCCTTTCATGTTGACGGCGAGGGCAGCCTGTTGACAACGGAACAATGCTTGCTAAACCCTAATCGGAATCCTGAGCTGGATCGCGCGCAGATTGAGCAGATACTGAAAGAGTATCTCAATATAAGCAAAGTGATCTGGCTTAAGAATGGTCTTTCCGGTGATGAGACGGATGGCCATGTAGATAATATTGCCTGTTTTGCTGCGCCCGGAAAGATCTTAATTCAAAGCTGCGGCGACCCGAACGATGAGAATTGGCAGATCACAGAAGAAAATATTGCCCGACTGCGACAGATGCTTGATGCCAAAGGGAGGAAGCTTGAGGTGATTCGCGTGCCGCAACCACCGAAGCGAGTGAACGGCAGCGAGCGGTTGACACTCAGTTATTTAAATTTCTATTTTGTCAACGGAGGGATCATCCTGCCGGTTTTCGGTGATGATGCCGAGGAAACGGATCAGCAAGCAATCACCATTCTTTCCGAAACATTTCCTGATCGGCGCATTCGTCCGGTTGACGGTACAGCAATTATCGGTGAAGGCGGAAATGTCCATTGTGCCACGCAGCAAATGCCGGCTTACCGGAAGAGAGGAAGTGGAACAAATTGAGAAAAGTTAAAGTAGCGGCAACGCAGATGAGCTGTTCCTGGTCTGCTGAAGAAAATATTCATAAAGCGGAAGCGATGGTACGTCAGGCAGCAGCTAAGGGCGCACAGATCATTTTGCTTCAGGAACTGTTTGAGACTCCTTATTTCTGTCAAAAAGAAAAAACCGAATACTACGCATTGGCGAAATCACTGGAAGACAGTCAGGCAGTCGCGCACTTTACGAAGATTGCGCGCGAGCTTGGTGTTGTTCTGCCGCTGAGTTTCTACGAACGAAAGAATAATGCCTTATACAATGCGCTGGTGATGATTGATGCCGATGGATCTGTGCTCGGTACTTATCGAAAAAGTCATATACCTGACGGCCCCGGCTATGAAGAAAAGTTTTATTTTAATCCTGGCGACACCGGGTTTAAAGTTTGGTCGACAAAGTTTGGAAAAATTGGTGCAGGAATCTGCTGGGATCAATGGTTTCCTGAATCGGCACGTTGCATGGCGCTTATGGGTGCCGAACTGCTTTTCTATCCCACAGCAATTGGTTCGGAGCCGTATGACGCGTCGATTGATTCGAAGGAACATTGGCAGGCCTGTATGCTCGGTCATGCTGCATCGAATTTAATTCCTGTGATCGCGTCAAATCGCGTTGGTACTGAAGCAGATGGCGATTCACAAATTACCTTCTACGGATCTTCGTTTATTGCCGGCCCCCAAGGGAACAAGCTTTGCGAGGCGGACCGGACAAGTGAAACAACGCTAGTCGCTGAATTTGATTTGGATAAGCTTCAAGAGATGCGCTTTGAATGGGGAATTTTTCGTGATCGCCGACCGGACTTGTACCAGATTCTGACTTCTTATGATGGCGACCGGCGGTTCAAATAAGACAAATTAGATTTTGAGGGACTGCTGCGCTTACAGCTCCAGCAGTCCCTTTTTTATGGCATGGACAACGGCCCCAACTCGTGATTCTGCACCCAACTTTTTCAGGATATCAGAAATGTGATACTCGACGGTACGCTGACTAATAGATAGTTGTTTGCTAATTTCATAATTTGTCATATCGTTAGCAATATATTTTAAAATAGTGAGTTCTTTCGACGTGAGCGGTTCATTAGGAATGATTGACATAACTAAAGGAAAGACTTTCCTTCCTTGCATGACCGCACGGATCACATGAACCAGTTCCCTAGTTGAATTATCTTTGGTAACATACGCGTTTGCGCCTGCCTGCTTTGCTGACGCTACATATTCATCGCAGTTGCACCCGGAGAGAATAATAATTTTCACTTCTGTATTTGTTTTCCTTACCATCCTTGTTAATTCGATTCCGTTTGTTTGTTTAAGCAGAAGGTCGATAATCAGTACGTCTGGTGCCGTGTTTCTGACGAGTGTTGCCAGATTTTTGGGCTCATGCACGATTTTAAGCACATGCATATCCGGTTCCTTTTCAAGCAATTCTTTCAGCCCCATCAGCACAAGCCGTTGATCATCGATTAATAGGATGTTGAGCGTCATGTTTATCCTCCAATTCAACGAAAATCAGAATGAATTCGTTTGTTATTTTCTATTTGAAAGACTTCTATGTATTAATGGAAGCAATGCGATCGGTTTCCGACCGACTTTGTTGCTGATCCAAGTGTTCTCAAAACGATGAAAAATGTAAGTGACTAAAAAATAGAATAGGGACAGCCTTGTTCGGGGTGCCTGATCGCATGGCACGGCAACTTTTTAACATGCTGTTCTTTTGAAGTGTAAGGTTTAGCAACACGAGCAAAATAGTTTTAATTTTACTCACCCGGTAAAAATTGTAAGGCTTTCTTTTATTTAGTATACCATTTGATGAATTTGTATTGTCATAGGAACAAAAATTTTTTTCAATCATGGAGAAATAATTTGAAGTGTCTCTGAATAGGATAGTAATCAGACATACGTTAATAAGTTATTTAATAGGATAAGAAAGTATAGGATTTTGCCCTGGCTTCAAACCAATAGCCCAGTGTCTTGGCCAAGAATCAAAGCGAAGGGGCTCTGGCGCCCGCGGCAAGCGGGTAACCG
>NZ_BJMS01000108.1 GCF_006539285.1 Sporolactobacillus inulinus | reverse complement strand
CAATGGATCAACGCTTTGAATCAATGGACAAACACTTTGAATCAATGGACAAACGTCTAAGTGAATTGTGTGACGGACAATCGATTATGAACCACCGGATCGGAAACTTGGAAACGGCTCAAATTGAAACGAATGTCCGCCTATCAAAGATTGAAGCCGCTCAAGATAAGACTACGAAAGCGCTCATGACTATTGTGGAATTATTTAATGAACATTCCAAGTGAGGATTTGTTATTTGCTTTTATCCATCATACTGGTGTTTTGTTGACTCCTCAAGAAAGATTACTTCACGTTAATTACTCCCGATGATCGTCCGACGAATCCAAGTAAAATAGATTCATTTCTCTTATTTTCAATGAATGAGGCGGGTCCATACACGTCTATGCCTGCCATATTTTGCATCACCTATTAATGCTTAAAACTTGAAATACCAAAAACGACCTTCAAACCTTGTCCAATAAGAAAAATTGCTACTTTTAAACACAGAACTGTCAATTAAAATAAGTAAAAACACCAACATAGAGGGAATCCACCATATCAGTTCATACCACTTGTGAATAAAATTCATCTTTTCAATCCTGCTAATAATTAAGAAAATTATAACAAAAAGCATGGAAATGAAATAGTTTCGATTCTTGGTCATTTTCTGTGAAACATCAATGGTTTGGGAGCGTGAAAAAATCGTGAATACCTATGAGAATTGTCTTTTTAACGCCATTCGTTGAGGCTTTAGATTGAATTTACCCACCCTTGTCTTGCTGGAAAAGGGGCCGCTGCATGTATTTCGGGTGGGTGATCATAATAATCGTGGGAGGTGATCCGCTTTGGCAAAAGATGTACTGTGCGAAGTAAACAACTGCACGTTCTGGGATGAAGGAAACCACTGTTCCGCAAACGCGATTTATGTGGTGAGTCACAAAGGAAACCAAGCATCAAAAACCGAAGAAACCGACTGCAAAACGTTTAAACCGGAACACTCGAAAGTTCATCACTAATGGCATGTTGAATGAGGCGGGAGCGCGGATGCTCTCGCCTCATTCGTTTAACGGTTTATCCATATTGAACCACTTCATGCCGCCGTGCTCGGATGCGGCGATGCCTTGGTTGGTGTAGCCGTTCTTCTCGTAAAAAGGGATAAGAAATTGGCGGCAGGTAAGGGTCACCGTCAAGCGATCTTTTTCACGGGCTTTATCCTCCAATGCGCGCAGGAGCTGGGAGGCAATGCCTTTTCCTTGGCAATTCGGCGCGACGACAAGTCCGAGGATGCTCTGATAGCCGCCGCGATCCGGATTGGGTATGGTTTGTTCAAACAGGTCATCGGTAATATGCGGCATGGAAATGACCGGTCCGTTGACGTAGCCAATGATTTGATTCATTTCTTCAGCGACGAGGAACGTGTCGGGGATGGTTTCAATACGGGTGATGAATGCTTGCTTGGTTGCGGCTTCTTCCGGAGTAAAACCGCTGTTTTCCAGTTCGATGAGCTGCGCTAAATCTGATTTGCGGACTTTTCTGATCTTCATGACGTTTCTTGTCTCCTTTAGGTGTTTTCGGAAGTGCTGCATGCGCAAGGGCGATTGGCGAACCGTCACCAGGCATACGTTTAATGGCCGGATTCTTGACGAAAGAGATCAATAAATCGCTTTGCTTTTTTCGTTAAGTAGCTGTCTTTCAGCCAGATGATGCCAACCTCCGACCGAGCCGTGATATCCGGCAGCTCGAACATGTCGATGTCGGCGATGGAAAAGGCGGTCAGAACAGATTTCGGTAAAATCGTGACGCCGATTCCGGCTGTGACGAGTGCAATGGTTATCGATACACTGGAACATTCACAGATGATATTCGGTTTAAAGCCGAGGCGGAGGCATTCGTTTACGATTTTTTCATTGAGTTGAACCGTCTTATCGCTTTTTAGAGCGATCAGTGGTGTCGCTGCCAAATCTTTCAGACGAAAATGAGATTTGGCTTGCTGCCATTTTCGATTCTTAGGGACGATCATCACAAACGGATCGGACGGCAGATGCAACGTCTCGTATTTGGCGTGATCATCGTTTGATTCAAACGGCAGGCGTGTGACGACGAGTTCAATACTGCGGTCGGCCAAATAGTCGCCCAAAACAACATGGTCTCCTTCGAGAATTTTGAAGGTGACGTGCGGATAGCGGTCTCGAAAACAGGCGATTTTCTCAGGAAGAAGGGAGGCGCATGAAAAGACAGAACCGATATTGAGCCGTCCTTGAAGGCCCATGTCGATTTCTTTGACTTCTGTGATGGTGTCGTCCATTTGCCGAAGCATATCTTTTGCATGTTTCTGCAGGGTTTCGCCGGCTTCAGTCAGGCGCATCCGCTTGCCTTGTCGGTCAAACAAGGCGACGCCGAGCTCTTCTTCAATCAATTTCAGCTGCCTGCTGAGCGGTGGCTGTTCTATAGATAATTTTTTCGCGGCACGCGTAATTTGTCCTTCTTTGGCAATCGCCAAAAAGTAGCGGAGCTGTCTCAAGTCCATGTTCCTTCACCTTCTTATGTATACTTAAAAGGTATGTTAACGAGATAAAACAGATAGTTAATGTATGGTTAAACGAATGATATCATAAAAGAAACGAATCGAGAAGGGGGGACGCTGCATGGAAAAGCATCGCATCTTTGTAACGGTTAAGAACGAGCCGGGCATACTGGCAAAGGTATCGCAACTCTTTGGCCAATTCGGACTAAATATTGATGCCTTAACCGTTGACGCCAACAAAAAAGTATGCACCTCAAAAATGAAAATTACGCTGCAATCGGAACCACCGCTCATTGAGCACGTGATCCAGCAACTAAGCAGTCTTGCTGACGTGCTTCAAGTGAACGTTGCCCGACATGCTGCCCGCAGCAGCCTGAGTGCCGTTCTTTCAAAACGCGGAGTCGCTTTTTGGCTGGTGGCCTACAGCTTGTTTATCACGCTGCTCGGCACTAATATCCCATCACCGCTGCTGGCCTTGTATCGCGCCCAATGGCATTTATCCGTCGGCATGGTGACGTTGCTGTTTGCCAGTTACGCCATTGTGGTCATCCCGACGATCATTCTTTCCGGGCAACTGTCGGATCAAATCGGACGCAAAAAACTGCTGATCCCCGGCGTGTTCTTCACCGTTGTCGGTTCACTTCTTTTTGCCTTTTCCACAAATTTTGCGCTGCTGCTTGTGTCACGTATTTTTCAAGGGATTTCTGTTGGCATGCTGAACGGGGTGGCCGTTGCCGCTCTGACCGAACTCGATCCGAAACAAAACCGGATTAAAGCCGCATTTGTCGGCTCGATGGCCGTAACGATCGGCAACGCATTGGGTCCGGTTTTATCCGGGTTACTTGGCGAATATGCACCGCATCCAATGAAGCTTGCTTACTTTGTGCATATGTTCCTCGCCATTCCCGGTTTTCTCGGCCTTTTCTATATGCGTGAAAAAGTAAGGCGGCCGGAGGCGATTCGGATCCATCGTCCGGCGGTACCGCGTGAACTTTTCGGCCGTTTTTATCTCTCCGGCATCACTTCATTCATCGCTTGGTCGCTGATGAGCTTGATGCTGTCGATTATTCCCAGTTACACCGAACAGCTTGTCGGCAGCGCCAACCTGGCTGTTGCCGGCGCAATTGTTGCCCTTGTGCTCAGTGTGTCCACGATCAGTCAAATCGTCTTGAAAAATTTACCGCTTCAGCGCTTATCGCTTGTCGGTTTTGCAGTGACTCTGCTCGGTCTTGCTTCGCTCATTGTGACGCTTGAAACAAAATCGCTTGTCTTTCTCTTTTTAACGACACTGTTGATTGGTTTCGGCCATGGTCCGACCTTTGCCGGCAGCCTTGCGCTGACCAATCATATTTCCCCGGATGCTTCGCGCGGCGACATTATTGCTTCGTTTTACGTCGTCACGTATCTCGGCGTTAGCCTGCCGATCCTTGGCCTCGGATTTGCCGCGCGTTGGGTCGGCTTGAACAATGCCGTATTCATTTATAGCGCACTCATGATGGTTCTGATCTTAATCAGCATGTACTTCTGGATCATCGATGCCCGTAAAGCACGTAGCGTCAACTGAGTATTAATAAAAAACGGTCGCCCCGCTCAATCATGAGCGGACGACCGTTTGCTTTAGGTGCGCCGGTGTTTGCGAACGGCGAAATAGCGGAGCATTAAGGAAAGAAAAAGGTAGCTCAGAATCACAAAGGAGAGATAGTTGATCCAAAAGCGGTGCAATTGAATGAGATGCATCGCCGCCAATCCTTGCTGGATCCCCATAACAATCAGAATGGTGAAGGCCAGCATAAAGAAAAGCTGAATGTAGCGTTTCAAAGTGAATCCTCCTTTTTGGATACGTAGCGGCATGTCCTGACCGATCGCTCTGCAGGCCACCTGTTTTGCTTCCGGCAAGGTGGTTACCCCGAATGTATCCGTACATACCGCTTCGGCAAGCCGGTGCATGCCGGCTGCCTGAAGTGGCCGATCCATCGTAAGAAACGTTTGATCCGTGATGCCACTGAACCGGTTGACGTTCTTGCTGGTGTAGCAGCTGGTCAAGAGTACATAGCTTTTTCCACGATAATCACCAGGGAGGGGTTCCCCTTTTTTCGTGAAGCGGACGAGCTGAGGACGGAAGCAGTCAAGAAAATGCTTCATCAACCCGGATACGTCGCCCCAGTAAGTGGGTGAAGCGAGCACGAGACCATCTGCCTGCTTGAGCTGCGCGTCCAGCTGTGCCATGGCGTCACGTGCCTCAGAATCTTCCGGATTCATGCTTAACCGATAGTCATTTAAATCGATTGTATCGATGCGGCAGCCGCGCTGGCGTGCACCGTCGAGAACAGCATCCAGCATTTGCGCGGTCACGCCGTTGCGATTCTCTGTACCGAGAATGCCGATTATTGTTGGTGTCATGATTGTTCAGGTGCTTCTTTCTCGTCAAGATAATGCAGCAAAACGCGCGCATGGTTGCAGTTGGGATCCTTCGCCGCATAAAGCAGCGTCACATTTTGCGTGCGGTTCCAGTCAAGCAGCTGGCGCACGGCCTGCTGTTTCTCCGCATCCTCAGACAATTCGCGCCGGTATGCTTGCGCAAATGCTGCAAAGCGCTCCGGTTTGTGATTGAACTGTGTGCGAAGCTCGGGACTTGGCGCGACATTTTTCATCCACTCATCGAGCTGCGCCTTGGCTTTCGATACACCTCTTGGCCACAAACG
The DNA here is from genome assembly GCF_006539285.1 of Sporolactobacillus inulinus. Classification (GTDB taxonomy): domain Bacteria; phylum Bacillota; class Bacilli; order Bacillales; family Sporolactobacillaceae; genus Sporolactobacillus; species Sporolactobacillus inulinus. The sequence goes on along the minus strand of NZ_BJMS01000108.1, from coordinate 4,215 downwards.
GTCGATGAGAACGCGCAAACCATCGTCATCCTGAACGGATTCATAGATTCGTTTAATTTTTCGTTTCACATGCATCACCTGTAGGGTCAAAAGGGTTTGTCTGATACAAGTATCGATTCTGTAGGACATCCTTCATAGGCATCCTCTAAATCTATTAATAATTCTTCAGGAACCGGCTGGATCCCTTTATTTCCGTCAATGATTGAAAAAGCGAGCCCTTGATCATCGTAGTTGAAGATGTCCGGAGCAGCCATCTCACACGCACCGCAGGAAATGCAGGTATCCTTATCGACACGTGTGTATTGATGTTGTTTTTCTTCCAAAGCAGTCACTTCCTTGTTCTTGATGCGAATTAGCAGCCGCCTACCGGACCGGCGGCGGATTTCACGAGTACCACATCACTGTCTTCTTCGGCACTGAGCGAATGGAGCTCTTGCGCGTTCAAATGGACAAGCTTGCCCGGTACCAGATGTTCCGATTGTCCGGAAGCGGTGAAGACGATTGCGCCGCGAACGGGGATGACCGTTACGGCTGCGTCACCGCCATGGTGTTCGGGAATGCTTTGGCCTTTTTTCAAGGAGAGGTGCATCACGGTCTGGTATTCATCATGATACAGTCGTTCTTTTAAAGCGGAATGAGTTTCACATGTAAGCAGTTGCACTGAAAACGCCCCTTTATCATTAAATGGATGGTTTATTGTTTAATTGAGAATTTGTATCACCTATACTATATAATAATGTTGGCAAACGAAACATGATCGAGATCAAGTTTGTGTGAATGGAGAGCAAATGACCGCAGTGCGGCGGATTCGTTTTGCGGTTAAAGTGCTGGCAAGGCGAGGGAGCCAGGTCGCGCGTTTGGCGCATGCCGGCGGGTCAATGATAAAAGGGGGGGACATTGATGTCTGTTTTAAAAGCAACCGGTTGGTTTCAGAATTTTACCGATGAGCAGCTGAGGGAGATCGCGTCATTTGGACGGATAAAACGGATTGAGGATAAAAAACTGCTCTTTGTTCAAGGGGAACCATTAACCGATTACTTTTTTGTTGTCGATGGTCTGGTCCATGCGTACCATCAGAATAAAGAAGGAAAAAGGTGGATCGCCAGCCTGTTTGCAAGCGGCGATTTGTTCCCGCATGTCGGTTTGGCGGATGATGAAAGTCATTATCCGGCTAATGGCGGAACGATTACGCCATGCCTGCTGCTCGTCATCAGTCGGACGAACATGCAAAAATTGATGCTTCGTTACCCCGTGCTTGAACGTCGCCTGACCGAATTTCTCGCAAAGAAAAGCCGGGAACTGATGAATCGCTATGCCGATTCGGTGCTTGAACCAGCACTGAATCAGCTTTTGTCCCTACTGAAACGTCTGGCAAGCACCTCAGGAACGCCGGCTTCCAGCGGCTGGACCTTGATCCGTCATGCGATGACCGAGCAGGATATGGCCGGATATCTCGGCGTAACGCCTGAAACCGTCAGCCGTCTGCTCAATCGGCTGTATCGTGAAAAACGCGCCAAATCAGCCGGACGCGGCAAAATTTACATTGATTTGGAGCGATGCTGATTAACAGGGCGTTAACTTTTGCGGAATTCGCTTTAACTTTGAGTAGATTCGCTTTAAGAATTGGGCGATTCGCTTTAACTATGGCGGATTTCGCTTTAACCTCGGGATGGTCGTCTTTTTCGTCCCGAATAAATGCGTCATTTTTTCATGAAGTGCTTGCCATTATTCCAGAACAGCGCCTATAATCAAGGAGTTGCACGTTTGGCAGAGTTCGAAACCCTCCTCTGCCTTACCAAAAAAACTACGGGAGTGATAACCATGAACGCACCGCAACATGTATCAACTCAATCATCTGTTTTTATCCCCTTTAAGCTGATCGTTCTGGCGATGGTGTTTGTCACCTGCTTGATCGCAGCCAATCTTGTGGCCGCAAAGCTTTTCTCTGTTGGCGGCCTTTCCATGACCTCGGGTATTATCATCTATCCGCTGACTTTTCTCGTGCTTGACAGTATTACCGAATGTTGGGGCAAATCGATTGCTCAGAAAATCGTCTGGATCGGGTTGCTCGCCAATTTGCTTTTTATTGTTTTGCTGCAGGCAGCGATTCATCTTCCACCGGCGCCATTTTGGAAAAATGAGGCAGCTTTTTCTGAGATTCTCGGTGCAATGCCGCGCACCGTCATTGCCTCGCTGTGCGGCTACAGCATTTCGCAAACGCTGGATATTGCCATTTTTACCGGACTGAAAAAGCGCACGCAGGGCAAAATGCTCTGGCTGCGCAGTTTATTAAGTACAGCAATCAGCCAGCTGGCCGACTCGACCGTTTTTATGTTTGTCGGGTTTACCGGCATTCTGCCCGTTACCGCGATTCTGTCAACGATCGGTAGCGAATACGTGCTTAAATTCGGTTACGCGGTTGTTGGCGTACCGCTGATTTACCTCATTGTTCACTGGATTCGCAGCAGAGCAGCTCATACGGATTATGGGCTTAGCAAAGAATGAAAGGGGCCGATACCATGGACCGATCCAAGGAAGATTTAACCCTGCTTGGCAATAAAGGGACAAAATATAGCTTTGACTATGATCCGGGATTGCTGGAAAGCTTCCAGAATGCGCACCCGGACCGTGACTACTTTGTAAAATTTAATTTTCCGGAATTCACCAGTCTCTGCCCGATTACCCATCAGCCGGATTTCGCAACGCTTCATATCAGCTATGTTCCGGCGGTACGGATGGTGGAAAGCAAGTCGCTGAAACTGTACCTGTTCAGTTTTCGCAATCACGGCGATTTCCACGAAGACTGTATGAATAAAATTGCCGATGACCTGATTCATCTCATGGATCCGAAATATCTCGAAGTCTGGGGGAAATTTACCCCACGCGGCGGCATCAGCATTGATCCGTATGTCAACTATGGCAAGCCGGGCACGCGCTGGGAACAGGTCGCCTTTGAGCGGCTGAGCCGCCATGATATGTATCCGGAAAAAATTGATAACCGATAAAAAGGAGGCATCCGCCAATGAAAAAACGTGCGGTTGTTGTTTTAAGCGGCGGTCTCGACAGCACCACCTGTATGGGCGTCGCCAAAGAGCAAGGTTACGAGCTCTGGCCGATGACGTTCAGCTATGGGCAGCGTCACGACCGGGAAGTGGAACAGGCGCGAAAGATTGCCGACTATTTTCAAGTCAACACGCATCGCATTGTTAATCTGGACTTTTTCAAGCAGCTGGGCGGCAGTGCATTAACCGATCAACAGCTGGATGTGCCGCAAAATGAAGAAAATCCGGGCATCCCGATTACTTACGTGCCGGCGCGCAACATGATTTTTCTGGCGCTGGCCTCCGCATATGCCGAAGTGATTGGCGCATCGGCCGTGTTCACCGGTGTCTCGTCGGTCGACTACAGCGGCTATCCCGACTGTCGGCCGGAATTTATTGAAAGTATGGCCAAAACCGTCAATCTGGCCACGCGTGCCGGCGTCACCGATCACAAAATTTCTATTGAAACACCACTGATGCACTTGACGAAAGCGGAAACCATTCGCCTCGGCACGCGGCTGCACGTCCCTTATGAACGGACGACCTCGTGCTATAATGGCGGCGATAAAGCCTGCGGGACTTGCGACAGCTGCCGGCTGCGTATTAAAGGGTTTCAAGAAGCCGGTCTCGTCGATCCGATTGACTATGCAATTCCGATCGATTGGTCCCGTGAATAACGTTTCAATAAAACTGTCTTGTTCGTCCTACCGGCGTTCAAGACAGTTTTTTTTAGAAAAAATTTTTAAAAATCTTTACATTTCGGCATCTTCCTTGTCAGTATTGATCAAATCTATACGGCTCCAACCCGCATGCTCGCTTGCGGAAAAAGAGAATTCGAAAAGAATGGTTCGGGTCGCATGTTCATCAATCGACTATGCTACAATGAAAAAAATAGTAGAGGAGCGTGCCCCGATGAACCAAGCGTTACTTGTTATTGATGCTCAGCAAGCGCTGATTGACGGCGATGCCGGCGAACCCGGCGTTGGCAATAAAGAAATCCTGCTTCAAAAGATTAATGCAGTGATTGAAAAAGCCGTTCAAGAAAATGTGAACATCGTCTTCGTTCGTGACACAAGTGTTGCCGGAGGAGAGGGACCAGGCTTCGAGGTGCATCCGGCGATCCGTAGACCGGAAGGCGCAGCCTTTTTCAAAAAGAGCGCGACAAGCGCTTTTT
>NZ_BJMS01000107.1 GCF_006539285.1 Sporolactobacillus inulinus | reverse complement strand
AAATTAGCGGAAGTTCCTTTTACAATTAGTGAAAATCCTGTACACTTAGCAGAGATTTCTACCTCCACAGGACGCAGTTTTGAACCATCAATCTTGTCCACGAACGACACTACAGCTGCTCGCTTGCCACGGCGCCCCAGTCCTCACCGTTTCGCTTTAACTTCGGGTTTTTGCTTTAACTTTTCGGGATTTCGCTTTAACTTCGGGATTTCTCTGCTTTTGATGCTCGTCCAAGCTACTGTGTTATCGGTTTGACTATTATGACACCTAATAAAAAAAAGCTTCTCCGTACACGCGCAGATGCGCGAAACAGAAAAGCATCAGTAAAATTACTGGAGTTAAAAGGATTGAATCCATCGAATTGATTAAGCACGCAGGGACACGGCGAGTCGTCCGTTTTGCTGCTGCACGGAAACGCGATAGTCATAAAATTCACTCATAGTTTCGGGCGTCATGACGTCACTTGCCGCACCGGATTGAAAGACAGCCCCTGCTTTGAGCAGGAGTGTATGATCAAAGCAAGGCAGAAGTTCATCAACATGATGGGTTACAAAAATCATTGTCGGTGCATCCTCTGAGGCTGCGAGCTGTGCAACAAGAGCCAGTAAATGTTCTCTGGCAAACAGATCCAGCCCATTGCATGGTTCATCCAAAATTAACAGTTCAGGTTCCGCCATCAGGGCGCGGGCAATTAGCACGCGCTGTTTCTCACCTTGCGACAAAAGACCAAATGCTCTGCCCGCAAACGATGCGCAGCCCAGCTTCTGCAATAACTCATGCGCCTTCTCGCGCTCGTTGGACGATACCTGATCGTAAAGACCAATGGAGGCGAATTTACCGCTCAAAACAATCGTTTCCGGTCGTTCATCTGCCCTGAATTTATCAACGAGTGCAGTGCTTACCCAGCCAATTTTCTTGCGCAACTCGCGCAAATCGCATGTTCCGAACGGACGATTGAGCACGGACAACGTGCCGCTTGTCGGCCAGATGTAGCCGTTAACCATTTTCAGTAAGGTTGTTTTTCCTGAACCATTCAGCCCCACCAGCGACCAATGCTCCCCTTTGTGCACTTGCCAATCGACATGTTTCAGAACGGTATGATCTGCGCGTACCCAGCTGATATTTTTCGCATCAATAATCATTCAGCTTTTCCCCTTTCAAAGCGTGCCGACCTTTGAAACAGATTCTGCAGCCATGTGTTGAATCTGCGGCAATTCCTCCGGATCGGCATTGCCTCCGCTGACAATTAAACCGGCGTGCTGGCCGCGCACATCAACCCGGCCGGCAAGTACCGCCGCAAGTGCTGCGGCGCCGGCACCTTCGACAAGCAGCTTGCTGCGTTCAAGCATGAGTACCATTGCCTGGGCAATCTCTGAATCAGAGACGGTGACGAGATCGTCAAGATAGCGTTGGATGACCGGAACCGTACGTTCACCAGGACAATCAACCAATATGCCCTCAGCGATGCCTGGCGTTTGTCGATTTGCCGACTTGTTCTCGTGATGAAAACAATTATACATCGCCGGTGCGTGATCCGATTGAACACCAATCACGCGTACACTCGGCCGGACACTCTTCAGATAGCAAGCAGTTCCTGCGGCAAGACCGCCACCTCCGATTGGTACAAGTACCGTATTCAGATCTGAACATTGCGCCAGCATTTCTGCTGAAACGGTGCCTTGTCCGGCAATCACTTGATTATCGTCAAATGCATGAACGAAAACAGAATGATTTGTCTGGCAGTCCATGCGCGCGGCTTCGTACGCTTCCTGGTAGGATGCACCCGCAAGTACAACTTCTGCGCCATAAGCGACCGTTGCCCGAATCTTAGCCTTAGGCGTTTGTTTGGGCATAAAGATTCGTGCCGCAGCCCCGCGTCGTGCTGCTGCATAGGCAATGCCTTGTGCATGATTACCGGCAGAGGCGGTGACAACACCGCGACTCAGCGCTTCATCAGACAAATGAGCCACTTTGTTAAATGCGCCGCGAAGTTTAAATGATCCGGTTCGCTGCATATTTTCCAGTTTCAGATGCAGATGCGCCCCGCTAAAGCGGTTCAATGTCGCCGATTCTATCAGCGACGTCCGATGCACAACAGGCATCAGCGTTTCACAGGCTTCTTGAATTGCTGCGAGCGACACATAATCCCCAATGATCTTCACCCTTTCTCCCGTCCACGTCGGGTCAACTGCATTTTATTGTGTAACGTTTGCTGTGATGTCTTCACTGTCCTGCTTTCCATCCTTAACAAAAGGCATGAGGCGACGCAGTTCGCGTCCAACACGTTCAAGTTCCGAGTTGTTTTCCTTTTGCTGCAGTGAATTGAACATCGGGCGGCCGACTTTATTTTCAAGCACCCAATCACGAGCGAATTTACCGGATTGGATATTTTCTAGGACTTTTTTCATACGCGTTTTGACACCGTCGTCGATCACATAGCGTCCAACGGTAAAGTCACCGAACTTGGAGGTATCGGAGCATGAGTAACGCATCCCGGTCAAACCGTTCTCGTAGATCAGGTCGGTGAGCATCTTCATCTCATGACAGGTTTCAAAATAAGCATTTTCCGGTTGATACCCCGCTTCGACAAGCGTTTCAAATCCGGCTTCGATCAAATGCGTCAGCCCGCCCATCAGTACTGCTTGTTCGCCGAAAAGATCCGTTTCCGTCTCTTCCTTGAATGTGGTCTTCAGTACACCGGCACGCGCTGCGCCAAGCCCTTTCGCCCATGCGAGTGCGAGTTCTTCTGCTTGACCGGACGCGTTTTGCTGAACGGCGTAGAATGCCGGTACGCCGCCACCATTCAGATATTCACGACGGCAGAAGTGGCCTGGACCTTTAGGGGCAACCATGAATACATCAACATCCTTCGGCGGAACGATTTGGGTGAAGTGGATGTTGAAACCGTGCGAGAATGCAAGAGCATTGCCCGGTTCAAGACCTTCCTCAACTTCCTTGTAATAAACCTCAGGCTGGCGTTCATCCGGCAGTAGCATCATGACAACGTCTGCTTCTGCTGCCGCTTCCCGAACCGTTTTCACCGGGAATCCATCGCGTTCCGCCTTTTCCCAAGATTTGCCCGGCCTTACGCCGACCGTCACGGAGAAGCCGCTGTCACGCAAGTTCTGAGCCTGTGAGTGTCCTTGAGAGCCATAGCCCATGATCGCTACTTTTTTCCCTTGCAGTACATTTTCATTGATATCTTTGTCATAGTAAACCTTTGCTGTCATTTTCGTATTCCCCTTTTCCTTTTTTTGTCTATTGCCAATAGTTAAATAGTTTCAGTTAGATGCCTCCAGCAAACCATTCTTTTCGCTGCATGGCGTAACATCATACACATCAATCAGCTTTGCTGCCTGGCTGACAAACCGCTTCAACTGGTTTGCGCTTTCTGCTGTCAGCGTCAGGCGCATGTAGAAATGTTTGCCCTTACGTTCCGCACGCATGGCGACAATCGACAAATTGCCACGTCCAAGCAACATCGTGACCCGCGCCAGAACATCAGGGTTCGTTGCCGTTTCAACCCGTACTGTCTGCTCCATCTGTTCACACTCCCGTCATTTCCATCAATCCTTTGCCAGGAGGAACCATTGGCGTCACATTTTCCATCTGCTTCACCCTGCAATCAACCAGAGCCGGAGTATCCGTTGCAAACACCGCTTCAACGGTTTCGGCAGCCTGAGCTGGATCGGTTAAACGCCGCGCGCGGATCCCGTAGCTTTCCGCAAGCCGGACAAAATCAGGCTGCATTTCCGGAATCGATTCCGCATAACGTTCGCCGTAAAAGGATTCCTGCCACTGCCGCACCATTCCGAGCGTATGATTGTTTAGAATAAAAATTTTCACGGGTAGTCTCTGTTCGGCAATGACTGCCAACTCTTGCAGCGTCATTTGAAAACCGCCGTCGCCAAGAATTGCCGCCACCTTAGTCTGTGGGCAGGCAACCTGTGCACCAATGGCCGCCGGAAGACCAAACCCCATCGTGCCCAAACCGCCGGAACTGACAAACTTTCCGGGTCTTTCGAAACGGTAATATTGGGCCGACCACATTTGATGCTGTCCAACATCCGTCGCAACGATGGCATCCGGCCCAGCAAATCGGCAGATCTGTTCAATAACAAATTGTGGCAGCAACGGATCACTTGCTTTCACAGGGCCATAGTGAAGCGGATGCGCATCGGCATAGCCGTGCAAACGATTCAGCCAGTCGTGATGGCTAGGCAAAGGCCCATCCAAGACTTGTTCCAATTGGACGAGTACCGTACCAGCATCGCCGACAAGACCAAAATCCGTTTTGATCACTTTGCCGATTTCCGATGCATCAATATCGACATGGGCGACTTGAGCTTTCGGAGCAAATTTTTCAAGGTTTCCGGTCAATCGGTCATCGAAGCGCGCGCCGATATTAAGCAGCAGATCGCATTCGGAAAGCGCCATATTGGCGGCAAACGTTCCGTGCATCCCGCCCATGCCTAGAGAAAGCGAATGCGATGCTGGAAAGCTGCCGAGTCCAAGAAGAGTGGTTACCACCGGCAAATGGCAATGTTCAGCCAATCGCCGCAATCTTTCGGATGCTCCAGAATGAAGCACACCGGCGCCGGCGAGCAGTAGCGGACGATCCGCTTTCGCCAATGCATCAGCGAGCTGCATCACCACGCGAGCATCCGCTTGTTCCGGGACATGATAACCTGGAAGCTGAACCGTAGCGGACGGCTCTGCTACTTTTCCCAACTGCCCGGCACAAATGTCTTTGGGCAGATCGACCAGAACCGGTCCCGGACGCCCGCTTGCCGCCAAATAAAAGGCTTCGGCAACCACTCGCGGTAATTCACTCACGCTATGGACGCGAAAATTATGCTTGGTCGCCGCTGCAGTCATGCTGACGACATCAGCTTCCTGGAACGCGTCGCTGTTAATCGCCCGACGTGTTACCTGACCGGTAAACACAACCAGCGGCAGCGAGTCGATCAGCGCATCCATCAGTCCGGTGACCAAATTCGTCGCGCCGGGCCCGCTCGTCGCCAGGACGACTCCCGGTTTCCCGGAAACTCGGGCATAGCCTTCAGCCGCATGTACGGCGCCTTGCTCGTGTCGCGTCAGCACATGGCGCATGTGCTGTCGATAAACCGCGTCGTAAATTGGTAGTACCGCACCGCCCGGATAGCCGAACAGTACCTCTGTCCCTGCCCTTTTGATTAATCGGAGCAGCAGATCAGCACCTGTTTCGGTACGCTGTTCTGTTTTTTCAGTCATTTTTAGGTTCCTCCTCTCTTTTTCTGATTGCCTTTTTGTTTCCGAGGCTCTTCATCCTTCTCTGTGTTTTTCCTCAATTACCCCGCTTTCCGGATTGGTTTCGAAAACCGAAGCGGAAATTTTTGGGGTTGGCTCACATGTTAATCACTTAAAAAAAATCAGTCAACCCCCTCTCGTCCATTTTTTCCATAGGTTTTTGGGTGCTCTTATGGAAGAAAAACAACTCAATTTTTTTTCAAATTTTTCTTGCTCGAGCAAAAACACTTGCCGAACACTGATTGATACCAGCGCGGCATGATCGACGGTAAGGCATTGGCCATGCAACTCAAAACTGTGTCTTTGCTTTTCTTAACGGGCTCTGCCACGTCTTTTAAAAATAACGACAATTTTTTGATTATTTTCTGTTGACACAAATTTTCAAGAATGCTATAGTGACAATACTAAAATTTTGACAATTCCGGTTAGGAGCCATTTGCGATGAATCGTCCATTACAACGCATGATTAAAGCCATTATTATTATTAGCTAGGGTCCCGGCATCCGTTGACAACTTAACGAATGCTTGGACCCAGATTCGCGTTGAATGGGTTCAGGCAAAGCCGCCCATTCAAACGAATGGGCGGCTTTTATTTTGCTTATTAAAAAACAAGGGGGTAGCTTTCGATGAACAGTTCCTATGGTATGAGGTTAAAAGTACAAATGAATGTCGGATGGTTCTTAGTCCGTTTGTTCTGCAGTATGCTCGTCCGTGGTTATGTGCGAAGAAATTCCATGAGCACCGTTCAAAAATTAGATACTGCTGTTCTGTACTTGCAGGCAGCATTTCTTCATCTGCGTGCGGCATTACACGTTCTACCGAGCAAACAACGGGTGCTGCGTTCATTCTTCCTGATTCGCCGCGAATCGGCAGCTTTCGAAAACCTGTCATTGTTCTCCTCAAGCGGACCACACCATGCAAAATCAGTTAAAACCAAGGCTGCAACCCGCCCGGCTATTAATCCCCTGATTCAATTGAGTCAACCCATCACGAAAAACGGCAGCGCATGGCATCAAAATCCGGTACAGAAGCTCACCATGATTAACGTTGGTAAAAGAGTCGCTCATTCGCTGATTCTGAAAAAAATCGACCGTTTCGATCCGCTTGCAGGTTGTAGGTATGAATGTCACGTTCACGATCCACGCCATTACATGCTGCAACCATCGAACGCGTTAACGCTTGTGCTGCGTTCTCTGCCATAGCTACCCAACACCAGAGTGCGACTGTCCTGTTCAATTGAAGATCCGATTCAGCGCACAATTACGCGACTCTGAACCTTGCGCAGATTCTCGCCGCCGCTCAGCTTAAACGAAAAGTCGTTCCATCGCCGCTTGGTAATAGCATGTAAATTCTTGGCCCATCCGACTACTTTCTGTTCTGCTCACGGAAGTCTTCAATATTATATAGGAAGATTCTTTTTTTGATCAGCCAATTTTTTTGCAACAATCACGCGTTTATAGAGCACGAAGATACTTGATCGATCTGCTCCTTTTCATTTAGAGGAATAGAAAGGATAATGCTTGGTTGTCGCATGAAAAACGATCGCTTGGTTTACTTTTTTCCCGGAATCAGAGTAACTGAATATCAGTTTTGCTTTGCCCTTTGGTTGCTCGGTAAATTCAACAAAAACAATTTTTTTCTGCGCCTCAACTTCACGTTCAGCATGATGGATTGACATGATTAATTTCGACCCGTCATAATAGCGTAGGTTCATCTGTTCCAGTTGCTTAAAATGATCCTTCGACCCATTCCAGAATACATAACCCGAGTAGGTTTGTTGCCCTTTATCATAATGGATTTCAGCTGCCCATCCGCCGTCTTCTGTTTTTCCAACCCAATTAAGCGCCGTATTCTCCCGAAAACTGAAAACTTTATATGTACTCAGAAAAACCGCGATCACTAGTAAAAGTGCGGCAAGAAAAAGGAAAACTATTCTTTTTTTCATGACCCCTCCTTGAATCCCATCATCCTTGGATGTATCGCGCAGCGTTGCGTTTGCGACCATCTCTTTCATGCGACTCCTCTTTAACTCTCCTATCATTTCCCCGATGTATTTTGCCGCTTATCATAGTACGACAAGGCAGAATCATTAACCTTCTTTACTTATAAAAAATGGTCAATCCTGTCAGAGATCAACCATTTTTTACGCTTATATTGATTTTATTTCTGTAGAGATTCTTTTGGATTCAGTCCATAACTATTTTTCTTATCCTGGGTATCCGTACAGAAATACACAATCAAAACAATCCATCCTAATACAGGTATAATTCCGATCAGCTGCCACCAACCCGTTTTTCCAATATCATGAAGCCGTCGAGCGCCAACTGCAAAAGTGGGAATTAAAACGGCTAAATTATACAAAGTGGAAAAAACCAGCAAACCATTTAGAATTAACTTATCAATCAGTTCTGCAATAATGGTAATAAAAATGTTAACGAGTACAAACATCCAAAATTCGGTTCGCGTCGCCCGGCCCACTAAAACCAACATAATTCTTAATTACATCAAAATACCAATGCATCGAACCACCACCTTCACCAATTTAGTTAAAGACCATTGATTAATAACAATGTAATTATGACTTATGATCCCACTTAAAAAACCGCACAAATCATGCGTGGTCCCGCATATTTTGTGCGTGCGATCATGCGTGGTCATGCGCGCTCCCGCATCGATTGTAAATCAGCTAATGTCAAGCACACGAAAGCTGTCGCGATCACCGTTCATTATGACTGTGAAAAAGATGGTCATTTGACCATCTTTTTTTGCGTTTTCTGGCTTTACTGATGCTTATATTTCTTTATAAACTCTTGTGATGGCTGATAATCTAGCTTCTGATACAAGGCATCATCCATGCCAAACCACTCGCCATGGTCGAGCACACCGGATAAATCAACCTTCCGATCATCTCTGCTATAGCTAAAAACATAATAATTATCTGGCTTTCGGTTAATATGGACCTCTTTCACATAAGCATGGGCTTCCTTCATTGGCTGATACAGTTTGTCGATAGTTACCTTGCCCTTGGGAAAAGGATAAGCTGCGATAAATTCATCTAATTTTTTCTCCGCTTGGTGCCTATAGTAAACGTGTCTGCCAGCAAAAAAGGCTGTCATCATGATCAGTACCATAAACACAAGTACTGTTTTTCTATTTTTCAACGCCTTCCTCCAATTCCAGCCCATTACCATTTTCGTTATCCCTGTTGCGTAGCTGTGGTGCTTTTGTTGTTCCAATTTCTATTTCTGCCAATAGCTTAAAGAAGACCCATGACTATCGCATTTGCCACTCAGGAGCCGGTTACTTGCCATAGCACAAATAACAATTTCATAACAAAAAAGTTAATCGATGGTGTCGCTTTTCATAAAAAATTGAAGGAATAGCCGCTTAAAAAGCTAGCACTCAAAAAAATATCGTGGAGAATTTACAACAACCGTTCCCAATTTCGCTTACCATAAAGGATTCGACTGATCGTAACGACGTGTTCTTCTTCGTGAATAAGATAAAAAATAATGTAACGGTCAACAACTATCTTTCGGATCCCTCGGGGAGGCTAAATATGGATCAGGAAGTAAAGTGAATCGTGCAGGTATACTCAACATTAAATTGTAGGCACTCATTCACTCAAACCATCTTCAATTCGTTTAAATGCTTCATCGGCTGGAATCGATTTTCCCTTTTTTATCGCTTCTTCACCTTTTGCTAATAAATTGTAAAGTTCGAACCTGCCCGTCAGCATTTCATAGGTATCAATACTCATTACCGCCAGATCACCTTTACCGTTCTTCGTAAGATAAACAGGCTCAGAGTGCTCATGGCAAAACTGTGCGATTTCATTGTACTTATTTCGCAAATCAGAACTTGGTCGTATCTCAGGCATGCGCACACTTCTAAAAGGTTAGTATATGAAAATTCTATCAATATATTGATAGATCATCAAGATAAATAGTCACTGTTCCTCGTTTATAGTCTCATCATGACTGAAACAGCAGCCCTCTCCTCTTCGCTTACATCGTTGCTTTTATTTCGAAGCCAATGTAGTTCTGAGGCTGATGCATCTGAATATCCATAGCTTTGACGCGTGCGAAGAAGGTGCCGCGTCTTACTTTTTGAATAAATGCGTCTACTTGCTGCCGGGTTCCTTCGGCAGCAATTTCCACACGACCGTCGTCCCTGTTCCTGACCCATCCGTTGACCGAATGCTGAGCGGCAGTCTGTTTGATAAAATAGCGAAATCCGACACCCTGAACGCGGCCTGTAACCAAAATGCGAACACTGATTACCTTTTCATTTTCAAAACCCATCGCTAGCGCCTCCTTTAACGAATCCTTCTCCAATTAT
>NZ_BJMS01000106.1 GCF_006539285.1 Sporolactobacillus inulinus | reverse complement strand
GTAAGGACCGGGCGCTTTTCGCCCGGTTTTTCTAATCGAACGGTATAAAATCTACTTTTCCTGTCGATCATAATGCTAGTTTCAAGGAGGAGTTGAAAAGTTCGATGAAGAAAGGCATGTTAAAGCAAATTCTATTAATCACGGATGGATGTTCCAATGAAGGAGAAGATCCGGTTGCAATGGCTGCGTTGGCGCGTGAACAGGGAATTACGGTGAACGTCATTGGCGTGCTGGATAAATATGATACCGAGGATGGCCACGGACTTCATGAAATCGAAAACATTGCTGAGGCAGGTGGCGGGATCAGTCAGATTGTTCAGACAAAACAATTGGCCCAAACGGTTCAAATGGTGACCAAACAGGCGATGACTCAGACGATCACTGGGGTGATCAATCAGCAGCTGCAGGATATCCTCGGTGATTCGGGTACTGTGGAAGATCTCCCACCTGAAAAACGCGGCGAAGTCATGGAAGTTGTTGAGGAAGTTGGAGAGACATCGGATCTTCAAGTTTGTATTCTTGTGGATACCAGCGCCAGCATGAAAAACAAGTTGCCAACGGTACGCGAAGCGTTGACCGATCTATCGCTCAGCTTATCGGCACGAATGGGCGAAAATCAATTTTGTTTGTATTTATTTCCCGGGAAACGAAAATCTGTTCAAAAGGTGGTTGCTTGGACACCTCAATTGGATGATATTGAACGTACTTTTGATAAAATCAGCTCGCATGGGATAACGCCTACCGGACCGGCGCTTAAAGAAGCGATAAAAAGTTTCATTTCGCTTTCCAGAAAACACGGGTTCTTCCGCAATGATGATGAGGCCTATGATGACGGACCGAGATGACTTGCGCTTTGCAGCAGGTACGGTCATCATCGGCAAATGGCACCGAAAGCAGTATCGGCTGGTCAAATGGTTAGGAAGCGGTGCTCAAGGAACGGTATATCTGGGGCATGATGGTACGCGTACAATCGCCATCAAGTTAGCCAAAGACCGCGCCTCATTGATTTCAGAGGTACATGTGCTTCAGCAGTTTGAAACGCTTCAAGGAGGTCCTCTGGGGCCTTCTTTGTATGATAGCGACGACTGGATGCGTGGTGGACGGACCATTGGTTTCTGTGCAATGGAATATCTGAAGGGCGAATCGCTTTCTTCAGCGCTGAAACGGAAACCGTTTGACTGGGTACTTGTGTACATGTTGCAGCTGCTCAAACAACTCAGCCAGCTTCATCAGGCCGGCTATATTTTCGGCGACCTGAAGCCGGAGAATTTGATCCTGATGCATCCGGGCCATTCCATTCGCTGCCTTGATTTTGGTGGTGTGACCCGTATTGGCAGATCTGTCCGTGAATATACGGAGTTTTTTGACCGCGGTTATTGGGGAATTGGCAGCCGCCGCGCGGAACCCAGTTATGACTTGTTTTCCTGTGTGATGATCTTAATCAATGCAGCACTAGGAAAACGAATCGAGCGATCACGCGCACCGCAGCAGCAGCTGATTCATTTAATTAAAACAAACCCTAAGCTTGCAACGATTCACCGTCCACTCCTGCAGGGGGTGCAGGGGCACTATACGCACGCAGAAGAGTTGCGGCAGGCACTGCTTCTCGAAATCATGGCAAGTCCGCAACCGGTGTCGCCGCAAGTGAAGCGGCATCAGCACCGGCAGCAGAGGCATGCGATCAAGCGTAATCAAAACAACTGGCGGCCGGCCTGGGCAGCTGCTTCCGTATTAATTACTGCCTATATTTTATTTGTTGTTATTTACGTGATGTGACAGGCAAGAAAGCCCGTGAATTAATTCACAGAAATGAATTAAATGAAAGGTGAATGCATAGACATTGATTCTTCCATGTATTAGCATTTTCAACGCCTCAATCAACTGATATTATGCCGATACTTTACCATAAATTAGGAACATAGGTTATAATATCTTTATCGAAAAGAGGTGAGAAATCATGGCTCTCAAAGGAATCATAATCAGAGTGTACCCTAATCAGGAATAGCGTAACTCAAAAAGTTCTAAAACCCAAGAAACTCGGGAATTTATTCCTGATGTAGTTCATGTGATGTGATTTTTAGCGTATGGTGGACATACATTATAAAGAAAACTTGGTTGCGCTTAGTCTTTTGACGAGAGCGAAGACCTCGTTGCACGGATACTATTTTCCTTGAAATTTCTATGCTAGTATGAAAAGGTGACCGGAGGCAAGGGAGAATTTTACGATGACCGTTAATGAAAACGTGACGCAATTTATCGAGAGCCATCATTTAATTCAACACGGATCCCGGCTGCTGCTCGGGGTCAGCGGCGGTGCGGATTCCATGGCGCTGCTTCTTTATTTCGCGGAAAAGCAGCGTGAATGGGGGCTTGAACTAGCTGTCTGTTCGGTGGATCATGCACTGCGCGGAAAGGACAGCAGCGAAGACTTAAATTATGTCGCATGTTTTTGCGCGAAAAGGGATATCCTTTTTATAGGGAAAAAGGTGGACGCACGTGCATGGAGCCGTGCGCAAAAGATCAGCCTCGAGACCGCTGCGCGTGCGTTGCGCTATCGAGCTTTCGCGGAAGCAATGGACACCTTCCATGCTGATGCGCTGGTTCTGGCACATCATGGAGACGATCAGGTGGAAACAATGCTGATGCGTGCGGTGCGTGGGACAGTCGGCATTGGCCGTGCGGGGATTCCTGTACGCCGTCCCTTTGCCGGAAGAGAACTTGTTCGACCGCTTCTTTCACAGACAAAGCGTGATCTGGAACGCTATTGTGCCGCAAACGGTATTGTCTCAAGAAACGACCCTTCGAATCAATCAGACGTGCATACGCGAAATCGGTTTCGCAAATATGTACTTCCTTTTTTAAAAAAGGAAAATCCTAAAGTTCATCTTAAATTTCAATACGAAAGTGAGCGGATTACCGAGGATGAATCGTTGCTCAACGATTTGGCTAAGTCGCAGTTGAAATCGGTTACTTTAAAAAAACAAAAATCAATCTATGCGCTTTCAATTCCTAATCTTCTTGCTGTTCATCCTGCTTTACAAAGACGGACAATTCATCTAGTATTATGTTATCTCTACACAAATCAACAGCTGCAGCCGATGCACCAGCCAATACATATTGAAGGCCTACTACAGTTTCTGCACGCCGGCCGTTCCTCGGGAAACATGACTCTTCCCGGAGGCTTAACGGCAAGCGTCTCGTATGAAACCTGCATGATCGGGTTTCTGCCGACAGAAGATGAGGTCAGCAAACCAATCAAATTATCCATTCCCGGTCAAACGAATTGTCGGTCCGGTATTTTTGAAGCAGACACATTAACTATTGATTTTCTGAAACATTGTGCAACGGATGCTTCTTGTCTTATTTTTGATCCAGAAGTCGTTTCGCTGCCGCTTTATGTGCGAACGATACGCTCCGGCGACCGAATGAGACCCAATGGAATGACGGGTTCGCAGAAAATTCAGCGTATATTTATTAACGAAAAAGTTGACCGTAATCAGCGAAAACGTTGGCCGTTGATCACGGATTCAAAAGGCCGCGTACTGTGGCTGCCGCTGTTGAAACGGGGCATTGCATTACCATCACCCCGGACTTCAGAGAAAAAAGAATACGTGAAGCTTAAATTTATACCGTTTTCAGGTTTTGGGAGGACGCAGGCATGAAGGATGACGTCAAGGAAATATTAATTACGGAGCGTGAAATACAAGAGAAGGTCAGTGAGTTCGGAGTAATGCTTTCGGAAGAATACGGGCAGTCTTTTCCGCTCGTGATCGGCGTATTAAAAGGAGCACTTCCTTTTATGGCTGATCTGATCAAAAAAATCACCGTTCCGATTGAAATTGATTTTATGGATGTATCCAGTTATGGCAATTCTACCGTATCATCAGGTGAAGTGAAGATTCTTAAGGATTTGGATACATCAGTGGAAAACCGGGATATATTAATTATTGAGGATATTATTGACAGCGGACTTACCTTGAGCTATCTGGTCGAACTATTTAAAACGAGGAAAGCGAAGTCCATTAAAATTGTGACGCTTTTGGATAAGCCGTCAGGACGGAAGGCGAAGATCGCTCCTGATTTATCAGGATTCACGGTTCCTAATGCCTTTCTAGTGGGGTATGGTCTCGACTATGCCGAGAAATACCGCAATCTTCCATTTATCGGTGTGCTGAAGCCTGAGATCTATCAGTGATAAGGAAGCGATAAACAGGGCGGAAGTCGAAACGAGGCCCGCCGATGGCAAAAATGTAATTTGTTGAGTGGCAACATTTGTATGTGGTACTATAAAATATGATTGTTTTTAGAGCGGGAGGAGGTAAGGCATGAATCGACTTTTTAAGAATATTATCATATATTTATTTATTGCTTTAGTGATCATCGGCATCGTAAGCTGGCTGACGGAAACAAACCGCACCGTGAAACCGATGACCTACAGTGCTTTTCAAACCAATCTGAGTCAGGGTAATGTAGATCAGCTGACCTTACAACCGGAAGGCAGTGTCTATGCAGCAACAGGACATTTGAAGAGCGCTGATGAAAATACTACGTTCAAGGCCTATTTGCCGGCAAGCGACAAGGCCGTTAACCAAGTTACGGATATGGCCGCGCAATACAAGTTGGATGTAAAACCGGAGGAACGTGCAAACGGATGGTTAACGTTCGTCACATCGTTAATTCCCTTTGCAATTATCTTCTTCTTGATTTTCTTCTTGTTGAATC
This sequence comes from Sporolactobacillus inulinus, assembly GCF_006539285.1. Classification (GTDB taxonomy): domain Bacteria; phylum Bacillota; class Bacilli; order Bacillales; family Sporolactobacillaceae; genus Sporolactobacillus; species Sporolactobacillus inulinus. The sequence continues at coordinate 4,923 of NZ_BJMS01000106.1, read as the reverse complement.
AGGCGCAAGGCGGTGGCGGCCGAGTAATGAATTTCGGCAAAAGCAAAGCGAAGCTCTATTCGGAAGATAAGAAGAAGGTTACATTTAAAGATGTGGCCGGAGCGGATGAAGAAAAACAGGAACTTGTCGAGATTGTCGACTTCTTGAAAGATCCGCGCAAGTTCGTGTCTTTGGGTGCACGAATTCCAAAAGGTGTTTTGCTTGAAGGCCCCCCAGGTACCGGTAAAACCTTGCTGGCGCGTGCGGTAGCAGGTGAAGCGGGCGTGCCGTTCTTCTCAATCAGCGGATCGGATTTCGTTGAAATGTTTGTCGGTGTCGGTGCGTCGCGTGTGCGCGACTTGTTTGAACAGGCAAAGAAGAATTCGCCATGTATTATATTCATTGATGAAATTGATGCGGTTGGTCGTCAGCGCGGTGCCGGTCTCGGCGGCGGTCATGACGAACGCGAACAAACCTTGAACCAACTGCTCGTTGAAATGGATGGTTTCGGTGCCAATGAAGGTATTATTATCATTGCAGCCACCAACCGTCCGGATATTCTGGACCCGGCTCTTCTGCGTCCGGGCCGTTTCGATCGCCAAATTCCGGTTAACCGTCCGGATCTTGTCGGCCGCGAGGCAGTACTTCGTGTACATGCCCGCAACAAGCCGCTTGCGAAAGAAATTGATCTAAAGACTGTAGCAAAACTAACCCCAGGTTTCTCGGGCGCCGACTTGGAAAACCTGCTGAATGAAGCAGCGCTGGTTGCGGCTAGGGCCAATAAAAAGGTAATCAACATGGAAGACATCGATGAAGCCGTTGAACGTGTGATTGCCGGCGTTGCCAAGAAATCGCGGGTTATTTCGAAAAAAGAACAGAACATTGTCGCTTATCACGAATCCGGGCACACTATCATTGGCCTTGCACTTGAGGGTGCTGATGAAGTACACAAAGTTACCGTTATTCCTCGTGGTCAGGCTGGCGGCTACACCGTCTCTCTGCCGAAAGAAGACCGCTACTTCATGACCAAGCCGGAACTGCTCGAAAAGATTTGTGGTTTGCTCGGTGGACGCGTCGCTGAAGAGATTACGTTTGGGGAAATTTCAACAGGTGCAAGCAATGATCTACAGCGTGTAACCAATCTTGCTCGGCGAATGGTTACTGAATTCGGTATGAGCGATAAGCTTGGCCCAATGCAATTTGGCAATAATGACAGCGGACAGGTGTTCCTCGGCCGTGATATTCAAAACGAACAGAACTATAGTGATGCGATTGCTTTTGAGATTGACCAGGAAGTGCAGCGTCTGGTTAAGTTGGAATATGACCGTTGCAAGAAGCTGCTTACGGAACATCGCGATAAGCTGGAACTGATCGCTCAGACACTGCTCAAAGTGGAGACACTGGAAGAAGAGCAGATCAAATCGTTGTATGAAACCGGGAAGTATATTGAACCAAGCAAGACGCGTTATGCTTCAGAAGACAGCGATAAAGAAGATGCGACAGCGGTTGCTCCGGATGAGGGGGCAGAAAAACCTGCTACTGACGTTAAAGTGACGATTCATCCAAAAGATGACCGCCCGGTTGAGGCGAAGACCGAACCCGATTCATCAGATCAGGTGAACAAGGATGACGAGCATAAGCTCTGATTTCCAAGCTTCTGTTGCATAAATAAAGGGGGACTCTCCAGATTAGGGAGCGTCTCCTTTTTTCATACAGGGCAGGAAGGGATAAGTGTTTTGCCGAGTTAATAAGATGTTAACCAACCACACGGCTGTGAAACAGGAGGAAAAAAGATGATCTTTGTTTGTGATGTTGGGAATACTCATGTTGTGCTTGGCACCTATGCCGACGGTGTATTGACCAATCACTGGCGCGTATCGACCAACCGTGAAAGAACTGAAGATGAGTTTGGTATGCTGATTAACGATCTTTTTAAATATGCGGGACTTTCGTTTGCGGATTTCAACGGAGTCGTTATTTCTTCAGTAGTGCCGTCGATTATGTTCGCGTTAGAACGGCTGTGTACAAAATATTTTCACCTACAGCCGATTGTTGTCGGCCCTGAAATTAAGACCGGCCTGAATTTGAAATATGAACATCCGAGAGAACTTGGTGCAGACTTGATTGTCAATGCAGTCGCTGCAATCCATGACTATCAAGCACCAATGATTGTGATTGATTTTGGAACAGCGACAACGTATTCCTACATCGACGAGACACAATCTTATATTGGCGGCGCCATTGCACCTGGAATCGATATTGCGACGGAGGCATTGTATGAGCGTGCATCGAAATTGCCAAGGATTCAAATTACGAAACCGCCGAGCATTTTTGGTCGGAACACGATTCACGCCATGCAGTCCGGTGTGCTTTTCGGTTATGTCGGACAAGTGGAAGGCATTGTCTCACGGATGAAGAAGCAGGCAGCGGGCGATCCGGTTGTGGTCGCAACCGGAGGGTTGTGCCGGTTGATCTCGAATGAGACCGATATGATTGATCATGTTGATCCATTTCTGACACTTAAAGGACTTTATCTTATTTATCTGCAAAACGCTTAACATGAATGGAGGTCTGCATATGGGCGATTATTTTATTAAAGCACTCGCATGTGACGGAAACCTTCGCGTGATCACTTCGGTGACTACGGAGACGGTTAACGAAGCACAAAAACGCCATCAGACATGGCCGACGGCAACGGCAGCGCTAGGGCGAACGATAACCGCAACGATGATGATGGCCGCACAAGAAAAAGGTGATGAAAAAGTAACGGTTACGATACAAGGTGGCGGTCCGATTGGAGCGATTGTTGCCGACGCGGATACAAACGGTCGGGTACGCGGCTATGTAACTAATCCCCAAGTACATTTTGAATTGAATGCTCATGGAAAACTTGATGTTGCGCGTGCGGTTGGGAACAATGGTTTTTTGAGTGTCGTCAAAGATCTTGGACTGCGGGAGAATTTTACCGGACGTGTGCCCATTGTCTCCGGAGAGCTTGGCGATGACTTTACGTATTACTTTGCCCGCTCGGAACAAATCCCTTCAGCAGTCGGTGTCGGTGTACTTGTTAATCCGGATCAGTCGGTGAAGGCATCGGGTGGATTTATTATTCAAGTGCTTCCCGGTGCCGATGATGCAGCGATCGATCGGTTGGAAGAGCGGCTAAAAGCGATTCCGCCAATCTCAAAATTAATTGATGCGGGCCATTCACCGGAACAGCTGCTGGACGACCTTTTCCCGGACGGGGATTACAAGGTGCTGCAGAAGCACGGGGCAGCTTTTCATTGCAGCTGTTCAAAGGAGAAATTTAGCCAATCGCTTCAAGGCCTTGGCGACAAGGAAATTCAAGCCATGATTGACGAAGACCACGGAGCAGAGGTCGTTTGCCATTTTTGTGAAACACATTATCAATTTAGCGCCGCTGAATTACATGCATTAATTGCTAAAAAGAACTAAGCGAGAAGGGTGTCTCAAACGCTAGGAATAGTGAGAGGCACTCTTTTTTTGAGAGAAAGCTGTTTTTTTATTTGACGCTCGCATGATGTACTGTTAATATAGTATATAAATCATACATGATTACTAAGGATTTAAGAGGGGGATACTTCATGACTGTTGCAAATTCGGTTACGGAATTGATTGGAAATACGCCTGTTGTTCGTCTCAACCACTTAACAGATGAAAACGATGCAGAGCTGTATGCAAAGCTTGAATACTTCAATCCAGGAAGCAGTGTGAAGGATCGGATCGCATTGGCTATGATTGAAGCGGCTGAAAAGGAAGGAAAATTGAAGCCGAACGATACGATTATTGAACCGACAAGCGGCAATACGGGTATCGGATTGGCTCTAGTTGCTGCAGTGAAAGGCTATAAAGCGATTTTGGTTATGCCGGAGACAATGAGCATTGAACGACGCAAATTGTTTAAGGCTTACGGCGCGGAAGTCATTCTAACCCCAGGAGCCCAAGCCATTAAGGGATCAATTGAAAAAGCACAAGAACTTGCTAAAGAAAAAGGCTATTTCCTACCACAGCAATTTAAGAACCCGGCAAACCCAAAGGTACACTATGAAACGACCGGTAAGGAAATTGCCGCTGCATTTGACACGCTGGATGCGTTTGTTGCCGGTGTTGGAACCGGCGGTACGCTTAGTGGGAGCGGCAAAGCCCTGAAAGAGAAATTTAACGACATCAAAGTCTATGCAGTTGAACCAAAGGATTCACCGGTGTTAAACGGCGGCAAAGGCGGTCCGCACAAAATTCAAGGAATTGGTACAGGATTTGTTCCCGATACTTTGGATACGGAAGTTTATGATGAAGTGCTTGATGTGACAAACGAACAAGCATTTGAGTATGCACGTCTTGCAGGTAGAAAAGAAGGCGTCCTGGCCGGCATTTCCGGTGGAGCCGCGATTTACGGCGGTGTTCAGGTTGCAAAGAAACTGGGCAAAGGTAAAAAAGTTGTTGTCATTGTGCCTGATAATGGCGAGCGTTATTTAAGCACGCCGCTCTATCAGGTTGAAGCTTAACCACTGCTAAAATAATAAAGTCTGATGCATGAACTCGAGCGGATTGCAGAAGGACAATAAAAGACCAGGGCGCGAACTGCCCCCAAAAAGTTGGACGATAAGCAGTCAACTTTTGGGGTTCACAGCAACGTAGCCTGGTTTCTTTTTTATTTTTACAAGTTCAGAATGTTTATGATTTTGGACTGAAGGAGCGAGCGCTACTAGGTCCAAGAGTGTTGAATCAAAGCGGAGGTGCTCGGGCGTCTACGGGATCGCGCCTTGTTGATGCGTGCCAGCAAGGCCCCGCAGATTCCTGTATGTCTGAGGAGGTTCGCGGAGCGCCCGCGGCAAGCGAGCAACCGAAGCGGCGATTCAGCACCGAAAGGACACGAGTCCATCATACATGGAAGGAACTTTCGCTAATTAGAAAGGAACTTCC
>NZ_BJMS01000105.1 GCF_006539285.1 Sporolactobacillus inulinus | reverse complement strand
CGGCGTTCTACGAACCACTTACACTCGTTTCCTTAAATCTTTTATTTTCTATCCTTTCTTACCAGTGTAAGAAAAGGAACTTGCCGAAAACAGCAAGTTCTCATGATCATCCGTCATCCATTTCTTTGTCGCTTCCGCTTGTTGCCGCAAAGCATGTTGTCAAGCGTATCATAGAATACTGTACGCTGTATCTTTTTGATCCGTTATGAACATATGGCCCGGCGCATGCGTAATCGCAATTTCCGGTTTGCTGTTCATCACCGCTGCTTGCGGCGTTACGCCGCAAGCCCAGAAGACCGGAATCTCTCCATCCCGAATCGGCACCGGATCGCCAAAGTCCGGATGTGCCAGATCGCTGATCCCGATCTGAGCTGGATTGCCGAAATGAATCGGCGCACCATGGACGGAGGGATAGCGGCTGGTCACCTGTACCGCCCGGATGGCTTGTTTTTCCGTCATCGGCCGCATACTGACGACGACGGGACCGGAAAACACGCCGGCAGGGGCGCAGGCAATGTTGGTGCGATACATGGGCACATTGCATTGTTCTTCAATTTGCCGGACTGGAAGATTATTTTCAAGTAATGCCTGCTCGAAACTAAAGCTGCAGCCAATCAGAAAAGAAACAAAATCTTCTTGCCAGTAGTCCCCAATCGTTGCTACCTCTTCAGACAGCTCCCCATGACGGTAGATGCGATATTTGGGAATATCCGTCCGTATATCCGCACCGTTTGCCAGTTGTTTCACAAACGGACTGCCTGTATCCAGTACTTCCAGCAGCGGACAAGGTTTGGGATTACGCTGGCAGAACAATAAAAAGTCATAAGCTATATTTTGAGGCAAAATGACGAGATTGGCTTGCGCATACCCATTTGAAAGACCACTGGTCGGGCGCGCCCACACTCCATTGCGTATCAAAGCGCGAACTTCAGACGGCGTCCGATCAGCAAGAGATAATTCATTCATCCCACTCACCCTCACCGTTATTTTTTCCAAGAATCAATCTTAATTCCTCGCGTTTGCAATGCTTCACGTATCGTTGCTGCGAATGCAAGTGCGGCAGCCCCATCGCCATGGACGCAAATCGTTTCTGCACGCACCTTGGTTTTCCGACCGGATACAGTTGTGACCGTTCCCTCATGAAGCATCTCAAGCACTTGCTGAAGTGCCTGATCTGTATCTGTAATCAGTGCATCCGCCTGAGACCTTGGCGTTAATGAACCGTCGGGCTGATAGGTTCTGTCCGCATACGCTTCATAAACGACATGAAGGCCCGCGTTCTCGCCGGCAGCCGTCAGATAGGTGCCGTCCATACCAAACAGAAGCAGATTCGGGGCGACGTCACCTACCGCTTGAACCACAGCATCCGCATATTTTTTTTGATCGGAGGCCATATGATACAATGCACCATGCGGCTTCACATGATTTAAATCAACCTTCTGCGCTGCGGCAACGGCTTGGAGTGCGCCGATTTGATACACGATCATATCGTAGATCTCAGTCGGAGTTATATCCATCTCGCGCCTGCCGAACCCTTTTAGATCCGGCAATCCGGGATGTGCACCAATGGCCACCCGATTCTTTTTTGCGCGAAGAACCGTGCGCCGCATTTCCGAATAGTCGCCGGCATGAAAACCACAAGCAACATTTGCCGATGAAATAAGCGGCAGCACTGCCTCGTCATTCCCAATCACATAATGCCCGAAGCTTTCTCCCAAATCGCAATTCAGATCAACTTGATTCATTCTCTGTCCCTTCCTTTTATTCATCGACTTGATTCATTGAAAAGCTATGCACCGAATGCAGCTGAACGTTCCCTTAGAACAGTGATGAAAAGCCTTTAATCACTGATTCAACACCGGCATAAGCCATAAAGACAACAATAATCCATCCGAAAATGGTCAGCCATAACGGGTGCTTATACAACTCGCCCATAATCTTTTTCTTCGTTACAGCGACCAATAAAATGGCTAGAGCAATAGGAAGAATCAGGCCGTTAATTGCTCCGACAATGACCAGTATCTTCGCCGGGCGGCCGATAAAATAAAAAACAGCCGTCGAGAAAACGATGAAGAAAATAATTAAGAACGGGCGCAATTTATGAAAAATGCTCTCGGTGCCCTTGTCTGTCGAATAGTTTAAGAAAGACACCGAAGTAAAGGTTGAACCTAATGTTGAGGTCATTCCGGCAGCTAGAAGGATCAGCCCAAAAAATTTATAGCCAAAATTCCCGGCTGCTGCACTGAAAATACTTGCAGCGGGGTTAAGCGGATTAAGCTTGAATCCTTCTGCAATGACCGCAAGTGCGGCAAGAAAAAGCAGGACACGAATAAACGATGCCACACCAATGCCGGTCAATGCCCCTTGATTGATGTAACGAATACTTTCCTTTCCTTTAAGTCCGCCTTCTAGCAGTCGATGTCCACCTGAAAAGGATATGTAGCCGCCAACCGTACCGCCAACGATCGTCACAATTGAATAAAAGTCAATATGCGAAGGCGCGATGGTATGAAGCGCAGCTTGTCCAACTGGAGGCGAGCTGATTGCAACAATAAAGATGATGAGCAGCACCTTTACAACCGCAAGGACTTGAACCGTGCGATCCATGACAATCAGAGCATTGCGAACAAGGAAAATAATTAACGCGATCGCTCCACCAATTAACGCACCATTTTCTGGAGAAATGCCGAAGAGTACATTAAAACCAAGACCAACACCGCCTATATTGCCAATATTAAAAGTCAAACCGCCAATGACAATTAATGCCGTGAGCACGTAACCGAGACCCGGTACCAATTCATTGGCAATCTGTTGTGCCCGTTTTCCGGAAACGCAGATAATCCGCCAAATGTTGAGCTGAACGCCAATATCAACAAGAATACAAACAAGTATGGCGAATCCAAAATCAGCGCCCATTTGCGATGTAAATGCAGCCGTTTGCGTCAAGAAACCTGGGCCAACAGCCGACATAGCCATAAGAAAAGCTGCGCCCATCGCAACACTAAACGCCTTTTTATGATTAAGCATGGAACTCCTCCTAGTTGTCAGATATCATGACATAACAATTATACACTATAGTTATAAAAATCTTCAAACCAATTTTCGGAAAATATAAAAACCACCGAAAAGTCACCATTTTATCCTATAAAATGAATAAGGTAACACCGATCTTCAGAATTGCAGACAAAATAGTTTAACTATGGGTATTCGCGTAGTATACTTACACCGTACACAACGCACATATTTTTATCTTGTGCACATATGTGCGAGTGGTGGGGAGGGTAAACATGAGCGAAACAGATCTAAAACGGGAATGTGCCAAAAAAGCTTTGGCTCTGATTCCTGATCATTCCATTGTTGGCCTTGGCGGCGGCAGCACGATTCGTCATTTAATCCAATTCATTAAAGAAAAACCCGAGCGAAACATCCAAGTCGTCACGCCTTCAACGCAAACAAGACGGCTATGTCTGGCAAACGGTCTCACCGTACTTCACACTGAAGCGGTCGACCACATTGATCTCGCTTTTGATGGCTGCGATCAGGTTGATGAACAGTTAAACGCATTGAAAAGCGGTGGAGGCATTCATACACTGGAAAAATTGATTGCGACAATGGCAGACGAGTATATCTTGCTCGTGGATCAATCCAAGTATGCACCCACACTTACGTTTGAAAAGCCCGTTGTACTTGAACTCTTAGCCGAAGCGCAGGCCTATGTCACGCATCAAGTCAAGCAGCTTGGCGGCCGACCGGTCATGCGTCAAAGCGAAGGAAAAGACGGATTCACGATCTCCGACAACGGCCACCCACTAATGGATGTTTTTTTTCAAAATGTCCGTAACATTCGTCAATTAAACCGTGAATTGGCATCTATTCGTGGCGTGATTGATACATCTTTGTTCGTTAATGTTGCGACCAAGGCACTGATCGCCGGCAAAGACGGCATAAAGTGGCTGAACAAATCGACTCAAGAGGTGACCATCCATGAGTGAACTAAATTGGGCCATCATTGGTCCCGGAGCCATTGCATCTGAATTCGCACAAACACTGCAAGCAAACGGCCGTGGAATTTACGGAGTTGGCTCACGAAATATTGAACGTGCTCAAGCATTTGCCGATCAGCACAACATCAAGCATGCTTACGGTAGCTACAACGATCTGCTGCATGACCCGGCCATTGATATTATTTATCTGGCAACCCCGCACTCCCACCACTACGACTACCTGCTTCAATGTCTGGAAAACGGTAAGCATGTGCTCTGTGAAAAGGCGATTACCGTAAGCAGCAGACAACTGGATCCGGTTCTGGCTTTGGCTCAGAAAAAAGGACTGATTGTCGCGGAAGCGATGACCATTTACCATATGCCGCTGTATCAAAAAATAAAAGAACGAATCGCAAATGGTGCAATTGGAAACCTGAAGATGGTCAACGTCACCTTTGGTAGCCTGAAACCCTATGATGTCTCGAATCGTTTCTTTAATAAGGATCTTGCCGGCGGCGCCTTGCTCGACATCGGTACCTATGCGCTCTCCTTTGCACGCTTCTTCTTAACCAGTCAGCCAGATGAAATCTTAACAACGGTTAAACCGTTTGAGACCGGTGTCGACGAACAATCCGGGATTATTTTAAAAAATCCGGATGACGAGATGGCGGTCGTCACGTTAACCATGCGCGCAAAGCTGCCGAAACGCGGTATTGTGACCGGCGATAAAGCCTACATTACCGTGGATAACTTTCCAAGAGCAGACCAAGCAACCCTCACTTATCCGGATGGTCGCACTGAAGTAATCAAAGCCGGCAGTACCGAGAAGGCAATGGTTTATGAATATGATCACATGAATGCCGCGGTCAGCGGAGCGATCACGGAACATACCGCGCGTCTGACAAATGATGTCATGCAGATGATGACCAACATCCGTGATCAATGGGGGATCCGTTATCCCTTTGAATGAGGCAGAGTGCTCCAATCATAAATTTCAAAATTAGAGAGCGTTTTCTTTTTAATTTTTGTACGTCTGTATTACAATATACCTGTGATATTAATTACACTAAATTCTGACTTGAAGGGAAGATGTGCAATGAGCATTCAAGACACAGTCCTGGAACACGCAGTAGATTCAGAATATAAGTTATATATTGGAGGAAAATGGGTCACAGGCTCCGAAGGCAAAAAGATCGCAAGCTATAACCCAAGCAACGGTGAAAAGCTGACTGAATTCGTTGATGCTAGCCATGCCGATGTAGACGCTGCAGTTGAAGCAGCGACAAAGGCTTTTGAAACATGGAAAGATACCAGCGTTCAGGAAAAGAGCGCCATCCTGCTGAAAATTGCCGATCTGATCGACGAAAACACCGATCATCTTGCACTTGTTGAAACGCTGGATAACGGCAAACCACTCCGGGAAACAACTAACATTGATGTTCCGGCGAGTGCCGACCACTTCCGCTATTTCGCAGGCGTCATCCGCTCTGAAGAAGGCACAGCAAACGCTCTGGATGAAAATACATTAACAATTAACTTAAAAGAACCATTAGGGGTTGTCGGCCAAGTCATCCCTTGGAACTTCCCATTGCTGATGGCAGCTTGGAAGATTGCACCGGCGATTGCCGCGGGTAACACGGTCGTGATCCACCCATCGTCCTCAACATCGCTCAGCTTGCTTGAACTCGCGAAGCTCCTTGATCAAGCCCTTCCTGCCGGTGTTGTGAACGTGATCACCGGACGCGGATCGGATTCAGGCGACTACATGCTGCACCACGAAGGATTTGCGAAACTTGCGTTTACCGGATCCACCCAGATTGGTTACGAGGTTGCCGAAGCAGCCGCAAAGCGGCTCATTCCGGCAACACTCGAACTTGGCGGCAAATCGGCGAACATCTTCTTCGACGATGCCCCTTGGGAACGTGCCATTGAAGGTGCACAACTCGGTATTCTATTCAATCAAGGTCAAGTATGCTGCGCCGGTTCTCGAATCTTCATTCAAGAAGGTATCTATGATAAATTTGTAGCCGCTTTGAAAGAAGCATTCGAAAAAGTAAAAGTCGGCCTCCCTTGGGAAGATGGCGTTCAAATGGGCGCTCAAGTCAACAAACATCAACTGAGTCAAATTCTTGATTACGTAAAAATCGGCCAGGACGAAGGCGCAAAACTTGTTACCGGCGGCTGCCAGTTGACAGACAACACCCTTGATAAAGGTGTATTCATGGCCCCAACCCTGCTTGTAGATGCGAAGAACACCATGCGCATTGCCCAGGAAGAAATCTTTGGACCGGTTGCAACCGTGATTAAATTTAAAGATGCCGATGAAGTAATTAAACTGGCGAACGAATCAGATTACGGTCTTGGCGGTGCAGTTTGGACAAAGGATATTAACAAAGCATTGCGTGTCGCTCGCGGCGTGCACACCGGACGCATGTGGGTCAACACCTACAACCAGCTCCCTGCCGGCGCTCCGTTTGGTGGCTATAAGAAATCCGGAATCGGACGTGAAACATACAAGAGCATTCTCGATGCTTACACGCAAACCAAGAATATTTATATCAGTACCAAAGAAGACGTCGACGGTCTTTATTAATTTTGAGCAAGTACGGCTCAATTTAAGAAGAGGGACTCATCCTGTCTATGGACACAATGAGTCCCTCTTTTTTGCCATTCAGACCGATAGGCCGCGTGGTCACGCAATTGAACAGTGCATCGGCAACTGAGTTTTTCTTAAATATAATTATTCCTATCTTTTTACTCAATTTATCTTGACAAATTCTACTCACGAAGCTAAACTAAATTCAATTAAATAAATCTTATCAAGAGCGGCGGAGGGACTGGCCCTGAGAAGCCCGACAACCAGCACATCAGTGTATGGTGTTAATTCCAGCAGATTAATTTCTGGCAGATAAGACTAGCATCGGCGATAAAAGCCGCTTCTCAATAGTCTGCGAGAAGCGGCTTTTTCATCATCTGCTCACGCACCTTCTTCTAAGATTTTATTTAATGTACTCGAAATGAACAAAGGGAGCGATTCACATGGCAGAAGAACACAAGTATGGATTTGAAACGTTGCAGGTCCACGCAGGACAGGTGCCTGATCCTGCAACAGGCGCACGTGCAGTGCCGATTTACCAAACAACATCTTTTGTTTTTAAGGATGCGGATGAAGCAGCCGATTTTTTCCAACTGAAACGACCGGGTAACGTGTATGCACGAATTATGAATCCTACCGAGGATGTCTTTGAACAGCGTGTCGCTCAGCTTGAAGGCGGATCTGCCGCACTAGCAACCGCTTCAGGACTCGCAGCAATCACCTATTCGATCTTAAATGTTGCAAACAGCGGCGATCACATTGTTGCAGCGTCGACATTGTACGGCGGAACCTATGAATTGTTTAACGTGACCTTGAAAAAGCTCGGCATCGATGTGACCTTCGTTGATCCGGATGATCCGGAAAACTTCCGCAATGCGATTCAGGATAATACCAAAGCGCTTTACGGTGAAACAATCGGAAATCCGAAAATCAACATCCTTGATATTGAAGCCGTTGCGAACATTGCTCATGAATACAATATTCCACTGATCGTCGATAACACATTCGGTACACCTTACCTTGTTCGTCCGATTGAATTTGGCGCCGATGTTGTTGTGCATTCCGCTACAAAATTCATTGGCGGGCATGGCACTGCGATCGGCGGCATCATCGTAGACGGCGGAAAATTCGACTGGCGTGCAAGCGGCAAGTTCCCGGACTTTACGACACCGGACAAAAGCTACGGCGGTTTAGTTTACGCAGACCTCGCTCCGGCTTCCTTTGCCGCAAAGGCGCGTGTTCAGCTGCTGCGCAACACCGGTGCAACCATCAGCCCGCAAAATGCTTTCTTATTCCTGCAAGGCCTTGAATCGCTCTCGCTTCGAGTAGAACGCCATGTTCAGAATGCGCGCAAGGTCGCTGAATACTTGAACAACCATCCGAAAATCACATGGGTCAATTATCCTGACCTAGAAGATAACCCGTACCACGACCTTGCGAAAAAATACTTTCCAAAAGGCGCCGGATCGATCTTTACATTCGGCGTCAAAGGAGGCCGTGAAGCCGGCAAAGCACTGATTAATAACGTGAAGCTCTTCTCCTTGCTCGCAAATGTTGCTGATGCGAAGTCGCTGATCATTCATCCGGCAAGCACCACACATGCAGAACTGACACCAGAAGAACAGGCGGTTACCGGTGTAACACCTGAACTGATTCGGGTATCCATCGGCGTAGAAACCGTAGACGATATTATCTACGATCTGGATCAAGCACTTGCAAAAATTCCAGAAACAGTTGAAGCAAAATAAAAAAAAGAGATGCGTTACATTTACGGGGGTTATTGAATAAGGGAGTCTGCATACGCAGGCTCCCTTATATTATGACTGCGGCCTAACTGAATCTGCCCTTCTTCAGCATGGTTTCAACCCCGCCGATCTTTACCAGTGAACGATTTTCAATAACCTTTTTCATCACGGATGCCGGACGGCCTTTTAAGCCTTTGCCCATAACCTCTCCAACCGCATCATCGCGTCCAAGTGAACAAACCGTCCCTTTAAACTTGAAAACAAACGACTTTGTCGGCCGATCGTCCAGCATTGCTTTAACATTGTATGCAGCACAATCTGCCTGCTGCAGTGCGATTTGAGCAGTTGTCGGATAAGGTTGCCCGCTGCCTGGATCAATCACCGCAGAACAATCACCGATAATCAGTATTTCCGGATGACCCGGAACCGATAGGTCATCCATGACACGCACCCGGCCGCGCCGCTCTTCAAAACCTGAATCACGGACAACTGCACTCCCACTGACGCCGCCCGTCCAAACAAAGGTGCCCGCCTTTAACGATTGAACCTGTTCCTTCGTACGATAATAAATCTTCGCTCCATCAAATCCGCACACGCGTCCAATTAAAAAGTCAACACCGCGATTGCGAAGCTTGCGCGATCCATATGCAGCAAGCTGTCGATTGAACATCGGCAATGCCTTTGGCGTTGGCTCAATGCAAACAATCCGAACCTGTTTAGCATCTACTTGATAGCGCGTGATTAATTCCGGAATGCGCTGTGTCAATTCTCCGAGAAATTCAAAGCTGGTAAATCCGGCTCCCCCGACCGCAATCACCAATCGATCCGAGCGCTGGTCTTCAGTCCACGCTTTAAATTGATCCTCGATATGGTTGCGGATTCTGATCACGGAGGGAATGTCGGAAATAGCAAGCCCAAAACGGTCCATCCCTTCAATCCCATAATACTCAGGTACAAATCCGAGTCCGATGACTAGATAGTCATAGGAGATTGGCTTGTGCTCCTTTAACTGAATCCTCCGCGACTCCCGATCCACACGCAAAACGGTATCTTGAATAAATTGTGTCCGTTTTGGATCGATGACTTGCTGTAACGAATAACAGATTTCATCAGCATTTGCTGTACCGGCTGCAACTTCATGAAGCGATGTCTTCTCGCAATGATAGTCGTTTTTATCAATAAGAATCAGTTCGGCGTTCGGTTTCATCCTCTGCAGTCTCTTTAACGTACGCAGTCCTCCATACCCGGCTCCTAAAATAACGATTCGCTTTCTCATGGCCAATCACTCCTCAATTGATCTTGAAGAACTCATCCAAGCAAACAGGAGATTGTCACAAATTATTCACATTTCCCTCTTTTATTGTAGCCCAAAATGTAAACGCTTTCAATATAAATCTAGAAAATCAGGCGCACCGCAAGCCTCCTCAACCAGGCAGGAATCTGCGGGGTCTCGCATCTAAATGAGGGGTTCTTAGACATTTTTGAGCGAATAAAAAATGATCTCCATTCCTCCACTTCTGTTTCATTAAGCATTCTGGTCCTTAATTAAAAATAAGCGGAGTTTTTTCAGTTATCTGCAGAATGGAGCGCGTTTCGGGGGTAATAAGGGGAGGTTTTCCGTTTATTCAAAGCAAAATCCCACATTTTCACGTTTTTCAAGTT
>NZ_BJMS01000104.1 GCF_006539285.1 Sporolactobacillus inulinus | reverse complement strand
GATATTCAGTGTACATGGTCGATGCTTGTCCTGTCAACGTTAAGCGCTTTTCCTTAATTTTTCCATATAAGCGGTACGTTTAGTTTGCCTTGGATGCAAGAAAACATACTGAGACGCACCATAATGAAAAGATCAGAACGACACAAGCGTCCTGATCTTTTGTCATTTATTAGCATTTTTTAAGAATCAGCAGGTCTCATTTCACACGAGATTCTGTTTGACGAACTGAAACACATCGTCCACATGTCCGGCAACTTTAACTTTCGGCCATACTTTGCGAATCGTTCCTTCCCGATCAATAACAAACGTTGACCGCACGATCCCCATCGACTTCTTGCCGAACATATTCTTTAACTGCCAGCTGCCGTAGGTTTCGGCAACTTCATGATTCGGATCGGACAAAAGCGTAAAGGGAAGCTCGTGCTTATCGGCAAACTTCTGGTGCCGTTCAATCGGATCTGTGCTGATGCCCAACACGACCGTGTTTACCGCTTCAAAGCGGCTGTTCTGATCACGGAAGTCGCAAGCTTCTGTCGTACATCCCGGAGTCATGTCTTTCGGATAAAAGTACAGAACAACATTTTTTCCTCTATAGTCTGACAGTGTGATTGGTTTCCCGTTGGTTTCTTGCAGTGTAAAATCCGGTGCTTTCGTACCCAACTCCAGCATATCATTTGTTCTCCTTTGTCATCATGAATTGATTTTGATTGCAACTTTGCCAAATTGCGCCGATTGCTTCAGATAACTCAGCGCCTCGCCGGTCTGTTCTAGATCATAGGATCGATCGACAATCGGTTTGATTTTGTGCTTGCGGAACAAATCAAGCATTTCATGAAATTCTTCAACGCTTCCCAGTGTTGAGCCATGCAGATTCCATTGATTATAGAAAAAGCTGCGCAGATCAAGCGCAATCTCATCACCCGCCGATGCGCCAAATGAAACGACCGTACCGCCCTTTTTAAGCACGCCGAGCGAACGATTAAAGGTTGCCGCACCGATACTTTCAATCACGAGATCCACCTTTTCTCCATTCAATGCTGCCGCCCAATCCTGATCATTATCCAGCAAAAGATCTGCACCCAGTTTTCCCGCTTTCTTCAGTTTCTCCGTACTGCGCGAGGAAACGACTGCCGTTGCGCCTACCGCCTTCGCCATTTGCAGCATATACGTCGCAACCCCGCTTCCGATTCCCGGAATGAAGACGGTTTGTCCACTTTTTAATCCGCCTCGAGTAAACAACGCTCGATAGCCGGTCAGTGCGGAAAGCGGGAGCACACCGGCCTGTTCCCAAGACAAATAATCCGGTTTGGCGGCGACCTGAACCTCGGGAATCACGATTTCTTCAGCAAATGTGCCCTGGTCCGGTAATCCGAGAATTTCAAAGTTATCCGGCGGTGCAGGCGTGTTCTTCAGCCAGCCCAAGCTTGGTATAATCAGCACCTCATCGCCGACGCGCACATTCTGAACATCGGCGCCAACTTCTGAGACAACCCCCGCTCCGTCCGAACCAATGACCAGTGCCGGATCGTTTGGCTGATGCCGGGTTAATACGAATAGGTCGCGATGATTCAATCCGGCAGCCTTCACTTTCACCTTTACCTCACCTGATTTAGGCGCTGGTGGATTAGAAAAGCTCGGCGCGAAGCATGCGCCGTCCATCCCCGCAGTACCTTCATGAATAAATGCCTTCATCATCATCACCCGTTCCTATTATTCATTCTATTCATCATAATAACCCGTGCGGCTGCACTTGTGAAATAAAGCGGCTTCTGCTCGGCGGCGATCAGGCAGCAAGCGACGAAAAATGATAAACTAGAGAGGGAAAAACGACTGATCACGGGTGATTTTATGGATATAAAAAGTATTACACGACGAATTGAAAACGATGGCAGTATCATTGGCGAGGATACGGCAAAAAAATCTGCGCTGTTCCTTCCGCTTATTTATAAAAACAATACATGGTCGCTTTTGCTTGAAGTTAGGGCAGCTGAATTGAAGCGCCAGCCGGGTGATATCTGTTTTCCCGGCGGACGAAGCGAAAAAATCGATGGATCGATGCGGGAAACTGCGGTGCGAGAAACCATCGAAGAACTGGGCATTCGCAAGGAGGCGATCCAGGTCATTGGCCAGATGGGCACATGCATCGCAACCTCCGAATTGTTCCTCTATCCATTTGTCGGCGTCATCGAGTCGGATGAACCGCTTAAACCAAATCCTGATGAGGTACAGGAAGTCTTTACCATCCCGCTCCCTTGGCTGATGAAGCAGATTCCTGAAAAGCATTCGCTCAACTTTACGGTTGATAAACATTCCGAATTTCCCTTCGAACGGATTGTAGCGGGTAAGCGCTATCCGTTTCGCAACCTTCAGATCAGCGAACCTTTTTATGAATATAAAGGGAAAACAATATGGGGACTGACCGCCCGTATTCTTGAACATTTTGTGTTTTTGATGAACCACCGCATGTTTGACTAGCTTTCGACGCGCTTTGCTTGTCATTTTCTGCCTGTTATTGGATACTTATGGGGAGCAAAAAAGAACCTAGAACAGGTTAAGGAGAGATTAATCGCAATGAATACGCAAACTTCTGAAAAACTCTATGCAGAAGCTCTCGAAAATATTGTCGGAGGCGTCAACAGCCCTTCCCGTGCCTACGCTGCAGTCGGCGGCGGCGCTCCAGTTTTCATGAAAAAAGGCAAAGGCGCCTACTTCTGGGATGAAGACGGCAACCGTTACATAGATTATCTGGCGGCGTATGGACCGATTATTACCGGATTCGCGCATCCGCATATTACAGAAGCGATCAAGAAGCAGGCCGAACGCGGTGTACTCTACGGAACGCCGACACGACTGGAAACCGAACTGGCCGTAATGTTGAAGAAAGGAATTCCTTCCCTCGATGAAGTGCGTTTTACCAACTCCGGTACAGAGGCCGTTATGTCGACCGTACGGGTTGCTCGAGCCTTTACCGGCAGAAAAATCATCTTGAAATTTGCCGGTAGCTACCATGGCCACTTTGACCTCGTACTCGTCGCCGCAGGTTCCGGTCCGTCAACGCTTGGCTCTCCGGATTCAGCCGGCGTCACCGAAAGCACCGCGCAAGAAGTGCTCACGGTACCGTTCAATAATGTGGACACACTACAGCATGCGTTTGAAAAATGGGGATCACAAATTGCAGCCGTACTCGTTGAACCGATCGTCGGAAACTTCGGTATGGTACGTCCGCAACCCGGATTCCTTGAAGCGGTGAATGAGATTGCCCACCAAGCAGGCGCACTCGTCATTTATGATGAGGTGATTACCAACTTCCGTTTCATGTACGGCGGTGCCCAGAACTATTTGGGCGTCACTCCGGATCTCACAGCAATGGGCAAGATCATCGGTGGCGGACTTCCGATCGGCGCTTACGGCGGCAAACGTGATATCATGGATCAAGTTGCCCCGAACGGACCGGCCTATCAGGCTGGGACAATGGCCGGCAACCCGCTGTCGATGGCTAGCGGAATTGCTTGTCTTGAAGTATTGCAAACACCGGGTATTTACGAAGAAATGGATCGCCTTGGCAAAAAGCTTGAAGAAGGTATGCTGGCAGTTAATGAAGAAAAATACCATCTTCCTGTTGTGATCAACCGGATCGGCGGAGCGATGACCTTGTATTTTTCAAGCCATCCGATCACAAACTATGAGGAAGCGAAAGATACCGACAGCGAACTGTTCGGGCGTTTCTTCAAATTAATGCTCGAAAGAGGCGTCAATCTTGCCCCTTCAAAATATGAGGCATGGTTCCTGACAACCGAGCATACGGAAAAAGACATTGACGACACTTTGGCAGCTGCAGACGATGCGTTTGCGAAGCTTGCAAAAGGGTAATGTCTTCCTTCGAACGAAGAGCGGTCGATCCGCTCTTTTTTTTATCGCTCTTTTTTTGGTAAAATCAAATGAAAAGGAGGCCGACCGTTATGCACTTAGGCGCACGCAGCTTGAAAACCGGTGTTGCCGTGACGCTTGCCTTGATGACTGCAATGGCATTAGGCATGACGTCGCCAATCATGGCCGGCGTTGCTGCGGCAATGACCACGCGGCCTTCGGTTCAGCGTTCCATCCACGCGATGATCCAAAACATCTATGGGAATCTGATTGGTGCACTGATTGCCGTTGCCGCCGTCATTTTCTTCGGTGATACACCGATCGTCGTTGGTCTGAGCGTTGTGTTTGTGATCGCGCTGCATCTTAAATTTAATTTGCATCACACACTGACTCTGACCATGGTCACCGTGATCTTCATTATGTCGAGCGGTATGAGCGACAATGTTGCCTTCCTTTATGAAGGGATCCGCCGTTTTTCCATGATCTGTATTGGCGTCATCTCAGCAACTTTAGTCAATTTGCTGATTTTCCCGCCTCATTATGAAAATACGCTCTACACTCAGATTCTAACGCAAACGACGCAGCTGATTAAATGGACACGTCTGCTGAGCGGCGGAACTTCGGATAATCGAAAAATCAAACAGGAAATGGCTGAGCTCGACAGCAGGAAGCTCAAAATCGAAAACTATTACCATTGGTATAAAGAAGAGCGTGCCTTTCGCAAGCGGATCAAATCGGTTAAATTGCGGCGAACGGTCATTTTCCGTGAAATGATTCATGTGACGCAGTTGCTGCACCATCTATTGAACGAATTGGATCGCAATGAGAATGCCTTCCGCCTGCTTCCAGATGGTTTCCGTGAATCGCTCCGCATCCAGCTCAGCGGCTTAATGACCTACCACGAGCGCGTGCTGCTGAAATTTGATGGAAAAATTCGCCGCAAGCGTCATGAAGAGCAAGCGCGGAAAGACTATAAGCAAAGCGCAACGCTTGCCCGTTTGTTCTTCTCTCATCTTTCTACCGAAAAAACCGATGAATGGCTGGATCTGCTTCCGCTCATTTCAACCATCATTGATTACAATCAGCATATCGAACATCTTGATCGCTTAGTTACCAGCTACCAAGCGTTCCACCAAAAAGCAAATCAAATGAACTAATCAGGCAATCAGAAGGCTGGCTCGTGGTCGTACATCAATCCCATACCCTGAAAGGGCGTCTCAAAAGTCGATCGCTGACTTTTGAGACGCCCTCTTTATTTGATCCGGTGCTTGCTGCCGCTAAGTCCAAAGACTTATCATAAGATACTGCTACGGCTCATTATCCTCGCCGCATCTTTTTTCTATGATTAAGTCATGGAAAGGAGGATCACATACATGAAAAAAATTGCCTTGTACTTGCTCGGAGCTGTCAGCCTGATCATCCTGCTTACACAAGTGGGACCGCTGATCGGATTAATCATCAGCTTGGCGGTGCTCTACTTCGCCTTCAAGAAGTTTACCCGAACAGATTCAACCGGAGTGAAGCTCTTTTGGGGCATCATCGGCATCATCGCCCTTTGTTTCTCACTCGGCAATGTTCCGGCACTAATCGGTGTGGCTGCGCTTGCCGGAATTTACGTCGCTTATAAAGCACTAAAGAACGATAAAACAGCCGATCCACAACCTAAAGATCCCTTTGACAACTTTGAAAAAGAATGGAAAGAATTTGCAAACAAATCATCCATATAAAGGAGCAACTGACAATGAGTAATCTCTTTACCCGATTAAAGGACTCAATTTCTGCAGATCTTAATGATATGCTCGATCAAAAAGAACAAAAAAACCCGATTGCGATGCTCAATCAACATTTGCGCAGCTGTGAAAAAGAAGTTAAACGCGTGCGTGAATTAATTGATCGCCAATATCTGCTCAAAGATCAGTTCATCAAAGCGTACCATGAAGCTTCAGAAATGGCAGCGAGACGTCAGCACCAGGCGGAAATCGCCGCGCGCGCATCGGAGAACGAGCTGCAGGAATTCGCTGAGAAAGAACATGACGATTACAGGCAGAAGGCCGAACGTCTTAAGAATGCCTATGATACAACAGTGAAGCAATTAGATCAGCTCGAGCAAAAGTATGCGACCATGAAACGTAAATTGAAGGACATGCATTTAAAACGGATGGAACTGATGAGTCGCGAAAACATTGCAAACATCAACAATCGGATGAATACGGTCGTCCATCCAGAGCGTGCATTCGGGCAATCCTTTTCTAAATTCGAGGAAAGCGAACTGTATCTGGAGCGGCTGGAACAGAGAGTCACGAGCAACTACCACCATAATACAATCGATGCGCGTATCCGAGAAATCGAACGCGAACTTGAGCAAAATAAAGCAAATTAATCCGTCTTAACGCGCTCGCTTGACCCACATAAGGATGTTAAAATGAAAAAAGGCGGAGAACGCCTTTTTTCACACTACATATACAGAGCAGAAAGGCAGATGATGCACCATGTTCGAGCAACTGAAAAAAGATCGATACAGCTGGTTCATGATGATCTGCCTGCTTCTCATAATCGTTCAAACACTCTTTGAAGGCTGGGAATTTCTTTTCCCTACCCTTTTATTCGGGGCCATAATCTACTATGGGCGCAACCATCGCCGAACCCAAAAGGGAAAAATCCTCTTCTGGGTCGGCTTGATTGGGCTTGGGTTTACACTCTTGAACCTGCTCGTCTTTAAGCTCTTCATCATTGCGCTTTTCATTTGCTATCTGATCGATTTCATCCAAAAAAAGAAGCATCCGACACGGATCATACCGGACATGGAACATCCTGGAAACGGCTCGGAGCACGTTTCCGTTCGCATGCCGCTGCTGCGCAATAAATGGTTCGGCAGTCAAGAAACACCGGATCATGATTTCGAATGGCAGGACATCAATATTCAGACCGGTGCCGGGGATACGATCATTGATCTTAGCCGCACCATTCTGCCGAAGAAGGAATCGGTGATCTTTATCCGCCATCTTGCCGGTAGAGTGCGCATTCTCGTGCCCTATGGCGTTGAAACTGCACTTCACTATTCCGTGGTGCTTGGCAAGGTCGATTTCTTCGATCATCACGAAGTTCAGCTGATTCATGATACACGGATTCTTCAGACTGAGGGTTATGAGCAAGCAGATCAAAAGGTAAAAATTATGATTTCTGCATTTGCCGGCAGTCTGGAGGTGCAGCGCGTATGAACGTGGTTCAACGCCAGATCGTCACCGGAACCTGCTTCGCATTTGTCTGCCTGATCTTGTTTGGCGCTTTGTTCCTGTTTGCTTTTCCGCTTCCGAACTGGTCGCTGTTATGGAGCCGGCAAATCTGGCATCTTCCGTTTCTCTTTATCGTACCGATCCTTTCATTATTTGCCGGCGGAATTGCCGGGCTGCTTTCAGGGATGTATTGGCGCCGGCAGCTGGCGATGATCCGTGACGCGATGGATCAGGTAAGTCAGGGAGGCCATGCGGCTGCGTCCTTTTCTGCGCGTTCAGCCGAGATCGAGCCGATCATGAACCGCGTGAAGCAGCTAAGCACGAAAATGAGCGCGCTCACAAAAGCAGCGCAACAAACCGTAAGCGACAAGGCAGAGATTGAAGAAAAAGCAATCCAAAAGATTGTTTCAGAGGAACGTAATCGGCTTGCCCGCGAGCTTCACGATTCAGTCAGCCAGCAACTGTTCGCTGCCTCAATGCTCATGTCAACCATTAATGAACTGCGCCCCAACACCGATGATCCGGAAGGAAAACAATTAAAACTTGTGGAGCAGACCATACACCAATCACAGCTGGAAATGCGGGCGCTCTTCCTTCATTTACGGCCGGTACAGCTGCACGGCAAAGCGCTCAAGCAAGGGATGGAAGAACTGCTGCTTGAATTGAAACAAAAGGTACCGATGACCATTAACGCCAGTATCGAACCGGTCTCGCTGAAGCGCGGGATTGAAGATCAGCTCTTCCGCATTCTCCAGGAAACGGTGTCCAACACGCTTCGCCATGCCAAAGCGCACAGCCTCGATGTTCTGCTGATTAAGCGTGAAGGGTTTGTCATCCTCCGCGTGACCGATGACGGCATCGGATTCGATGCAAAGAAAACAAAACCAGGCTCCTATGGGCTGCAGAACATAAACGAACGTTCCGCACAGATCGGGGCGCAAATTAAACTCGTGAGCGTTCCGGATAAAGGCACAAGTCTGGAAATTAAAGTGCCGCTCCTTGAAAGGGATGAAAACAATGATTAATGTTGTCTTTGTTGATGATCACGAAATGGTACGTATCGGTGTCTCCGCATACCTGAGCGCGCAAGCGGATATTAATGTCGTCGGCGAGGCGGACAACGGCCGCGACGCAATTGATCTGGTCCTGAAACTGAGACCGGATATCGTCTTGATGGATCTGGTCATGGAAGAGGTCGATGGAATTGAAGCAACGAAACGAATTATCGACCAATGGCCGCAAGCCAAAATCATCATTGTCACTAGTTTTCTTGATGATGACAAAGTATATCCGGCTATTGAAGCCGGTGCAACCAGCTATTTGCTGAAAACCTCAAAAGCAAGCGACATTGCAAAAGCAATTCGTTCGACCTACAACGGTCAATCCGTCCTCGAGCCGGAAGTCACAGAAAAAGTTATGGCGCGCATGAAGCACAGATCGGATAAAGCGCTGCATGACGATCTGACCAATCGAGAAATGGAAGTGCTGCTGCTGATGGCACGCGGCAAAAGCAATCAAGAAATTGCTGATGAGCTGTTCATTGCTTTAAAAACGGTAAAAGTTCACGTCAGCAATATTCTGAGCAAACTTGAGGTCCAAGACCGCACGCAAGCGGTCATCTATGCATTTCAGCATAAACTGACGCAATAACCGGCGATGTTTCCCGGTGATGACCAAAACAAAACCCGCAGCCGTGTTTAACGACTGCGGGTTTTGTTTCGTTATCGAAAATTATTTTACGGTTACATCACTTAGTGGTTCTGTCCCTGTTGGGCTTGGAGCGAATCCGGAGATCGTGCTCTTACCAACTAGTGCTGCCTTTGCATATTCAAGAGGTACCCAAGGTGCATCTTCATGAATCATCTCTTGCGCTTTGACATACAGCGCAGCACGTTTCGCATTATCTGTTTCTGATTGTGCTTGAGTAAGAACCTTGTGCAATTCATCACTCTTGTAGAATGATAGGTTGTTCGTACCCGCGCTGTCTTTGTCAAGCAGCGTATAGAGGAAGTTGTCCGGGTCACCATTGTCGCCGATCCAGCCCATCAAGTACATTGGTGCGCCGCCTTTTTGCAGCTTTTCAATGTAAGAAGACCACTCAACGTTTTCAATCTTGACTTTTACGCCGATTTTACCAAAAGTTGCTTGAATCGCTTCAGCTGTTTTCGCAGGCTGCGGCATGTAGTCACGCGGGTTGGACATCGTATACAACGTTGTCGTGAACCCATTTGGATAGCCGGCTTCAGCCAGCAATTTCTTCGCTGCCTTCAGGTCATATGGATAATCCTTAAGATCCTTGGCAAATCCAAGAAGTACCGGAGGCATTGGGTTCTTTGCCGGTTCGGCTTGTCCATTGTAGAACGCTTTGTTCAGCGCGTCCTTGTCAACCGCCATGTTCAGTGCCTGACGAACCTTCTTGTTATCAAACGGCTTCTTCGTAACGTTAAAGCCGAGATAAGCAACGTTCATCGGCGGACGATAGGAAACATGGAAATCCTTGTTGCCTTTAATGCCATCGATATCACTTGGGTTCAAGCCGTCCATAAGATCAATTTCGCCATTCTTCAATGCGTTCAAACGCGCGCTGTTATCCGGAATGACTTTGAAAATAATTGAATCAAGTTTTGGAAGACCTTTTTGCCAGTAGTTTTTGTTCTTAGTCAAAGTAATTGTGTTGTTTTTCTTCCAGCTCTTAAATACATAAGGACCGGTACCTACACCAGCAGATTGACCGTATTTGTCACCATATTTTTTAATGGCTTTCGGACTTGAAATAGCGAATGGAGACATTGCCAAGTTTTGCAGGAATGGTGCAGACGGTCTCTTCAACGTAAAGACAACCGTATTAGCATTCTGAGCTTTAACGCTATCAATAATCAGGTTCTTGTCGCCACTATAGCCGCCGAACATGGACGGGAAGTAAGCGAATTTTCCAGAAGCTTTGCCGTTCATCCAACGATCGAAGTTGTAAACAACCGCGTCCGCGTTGAACGCACTGCCGTCGGAGAATTTAACACCCTTGCGGAGCGTGAACGTATACGATTTGCCGTCATCACTAACCTTCCAGCTTTCA
>NZ_BJMS01000103.1 GCF_006539285.1 Sporolactobacillus inulinus | reverse complement strand
TAGACATTATATCATGTCTATTTTTTTTGTCTACTAGATAAGGTTTTATTGAACGATTTTGTGGTATGATCAAGAATCAGATAGACACAAAATTGTTGGAGGACGAGGTATGAAATTCGCTGATCTGGAACTCATCGTCGTGTTGTCTGAAGAAGGAACCATGAGTAAAGCTTCGGAACGGCTCTTTGTTTCTCAGCCCGCACTAAGCCAGCGGCTCCATGCCATTGAATTAGAATGGAACGCGAAATTGTTTGTTCGTTCCAGACGTGGCGTCATGCTGACTGCAGAAGGAGAACGCATTGAAAAATTTGCGCGTAGCACACTGGAACGGATGGCGGAAACACGTGCGGAACTACGGGCTCACGCATCGGAAATTTATGGGACCTTGAAATTAGCGGTGTCTTCTGTTAACGGGCAGTACTGGCTCCCAAATGTATTAAAAACCTTTGTTGATGAGTATCCTCATGTAAGAATTTCATTGGCAACAGGTTGGTCAAGTGAGGTACTGAAACAAATTTATCGCGGTGAATGCCAAGCGGCGATTGTTCGTGGAACTCCGAATTGGAGCGGGGGTAAACTGCATCTTTTCTCTGATCCGCTTCAATTCGTTGATTCAAAAATTACGCGATTAGAAGAATTAAACGTGGATGATCGTCCCTATGTTCAATTTCGTAGTGACTCAAGCTATGATCAAGTGATTCAGAATTGGTGGCATTCCCAAAATTTGAGACCGCCGAGCCGTACAATTTTGGTTGATCAGATCGAGACGTGCAAACAGATGGTTACACATGGAATCGGCTATGCAGTGCTGCCGTCAATCAGTTTGACCGAGCAAGATCGCGTGCAGCGCATTCCGTTACAGGATCATCAGGGAAGAGCAATTGTTCGTGATAACTGGTTGCTCTATGATCAGAAAGCGACACGCTTGAAACAGGTTCATGCTTTTATTGAACTGGTGAAACGTGGACTTTTTTCCTGACTTTCGTTAATATATCAAGTGAAACGACTATATGGAGGGACTTTTATGAAACAAATGGATGCACATGAAATTATTTCTTTTTTGCAAAACAGCATAAAGAAAACACCGGTTAAAGTTTACATAAAAGGTGATCTAAGCTCACTTTCATTTGGAGCAGAGGTTAAATCATTTATTAGTGGACAAGCGGGAACGCTGTTTGGCGATTGGAAAGCTATTGAACCGATACTGTCCGCCAATAAAGATAAAATTGAGGATTACGTTGTCGAAAACAATGCAGCAAATTCTGCAGTGCCGCTGCTTGATCTCAAAGGGATCGAGGCCCGTATTGAACCGGGAGCGCTTATTCGCGAAAAGGTTGAAATCGGCAAACAAGCAGTCATTATGATGGGGGCAGTGATCAATATCGGCGCTGTGGTTGGCGAAGGAACGATGATTGATATGAACGCAGTGCTTGGCGGACGCGCGACTGTAGGGAAAAATTGTCACATCGGCGCTGGAGCGGTACTCGCTGGTGTAGTGGAACCTCCGTCGGCACAACCGGTTGTTATTGAGGACGACGTCCTTGTTGGCGCGAATGCCGTTGTTCTGGAAGGTGTTCACATCGGTAGAGGCGCCGTAGTCGCTGCTGGTGCCATCGTTACCAAGGATGTTCCCGACTATACGGTCGTTGTGGGTGCTCCTGCTCGTGTCCTGAAGAAAATTGATGAAAAAACGCGTTCAAAAACAGAGATCATGAAGGAACTACGTCAATTATAATCATGCGGGTAACCCGCTTGAAAAATGGGAAGGGACCAAATATGGACTATGTTGCTGTAAGACGTGCGCTGCATCAGATTCCGGAGCTCGGTTTTGAAGAGGTGGAAACGCAAGCGTTTCTGCTTGATCAAATAAAACAGTTGCCTCAAGAACGTGTACAAATTAAAAAGTGGAAGACCGGGTTGCTTGTTCGCGTGGCTGGAACCCATCCAACGAAGGTCATTGGTTTCCGTACGGACATCGATGCCCTGCCGATTAAAGAAAATACCGGCTATTCCTTTCAATCCAAAAATGTAGGCAATATGCATGCTTGCGGACATGACTTTCACATGACGATCGCATTGGGGGCACTTGAGGACGTTGTTCTTCATCCGGTGAAGGAAGACGTATTATTTATCTTTCAACCTGCTGAAGAAGGGCCGGGAGGAGCCCTTCCCATTATGGCAAGCAGCGAATTCCAAAACTGGAAACCAGATTCGATTTTCGCATTGCATGTATCCCCTGAATTTCCTGCAGGAACGGTAGCGACACGAGAGGGTATTCTGTTCGCCAATACTTCCGAATTGTTTATCGATTTCTTTGGTAAGGGTGGTCATGCTGCGAGTCCGCATCTGACACATGACACCATTGTGGCTGCCAGTCATTTTGTAGTGGGTTTGCAAACCATCGTTGCACGGCGCGTGAATCCACTTCATTCAGCTGTGTTAACAATTGGAAAAATATCCGGGGGCACAAAGCAGAACATCATTGCTGAACATGCGCGTGTTGAAGGGACAATCCGAACGCTTGATCAGGAAACGATGAAGGCAATTAAAGCCGATATTGAGCGCCATGTTCAGGCGGTAGAAACCGCCTATCAGTGTAGAGGTGAGATTGATTACGGTGCCAACTATTATCAGGTCTTTAACCGTAAAGAATATGTTGATCCGTTTATTCAATTTTGCAGGCAGAACAAGTATCCTCTTGAACTTTGTGATGAGGGAATGGCCGGCGAAGACTTCGGATATTTTTTGCGTGACTTTCCAGGCTTTATGTTTTGGCTCGGTGTTGGAAAAACAGCGAACTTGCATTCAGCGGATTTTAAGCCCGATGAAGCAGCACTTGCTCAAGGAGTTAAAGTTGTCAGTACGTATATTCGAGAAGGTTTTTAACAAAATAAAACGAAAGATCTTTCGGAGCGAAATAATCTTTTTCGCTCCGATTTTTTTACTGGCTTGAATTTACACTTTAAGTGCAAGAGAGGAACCGGATTCCGTTACGATGGATTATCGTGGTTCTTCAGGCGACGGATCTTTGCGTATTAAGGATATGCTCTATGAAGAAAAAAGCGACCACCGAATCGTCGGCAAGAAAGGCGACGGCAGATACACCGTCAGAGTACAGACAAGTTCCGGCGACTTCAAATTCCGATAAATGAGTAAGAAAATGATCCGACCAACTATATTGCATTAATCAGTAGAGTGTATTATTCTATACACATGGAATGAACGAGTCGATCACGCTATCTTTTGGACATCTATTAGATAATAATCAGTAGTGATCAATAAATACATCTTGATTTGAAAGGATGAATCACTTGAATGTTCAGTTCAAAAAAGGTGTTCTGGAACTTTGTGTGCTTGTGCTTATCGATGGTAGAGACCAGTACGGGTACGAACTTGCTCAGAACATTTCGAAAAAAATTGAAGTGGCTGAGGGTACACTTTATCCGCTGCTTCGGCGTCTGACGAAGGAAGGCTATCTATCCACGTATCTCGGCGAGTCAACTGAAGGACCGCCAAGAAAATATTACTCCATTACAGCAGAAGGGGAGCAGTATATGAATGCATTAATTGACGAATGGAAACAATTTTCCGAAGCGGTTGATCAATTTATTAAGGAGGGAGCGGGACATGGTGAAAAATGATTTTTTTCGTAACCTGAACCACTTGCTGAGAGAACTCCCCAAAAAAGAGCGTGATGAAATTCTAGCGGACTTTGAAGAACATTTCACGATTGGATCTAATGAAGGAAAAACAGAAGAAGAAATCATTCAAGAACTCGGTGATCCAAAAGATATTGCTAACGCGGAACTTGCCGATTATTATGCCACAAATCCGGCGAGACAGGGTGGGGCAACGTCAGCAACGCGCTCGCTGCTGCTCGCTATGGTCCTGATTTTTTTTAATCTGGTGGTTGTTGCAGGACCTGCTTTCGGCATTTTCTTCGGATTTATTGGTCTATGGGTTGGTGCCATTTGTCTGGTGATCAGCCCGCTGCTTTCGCTTTTATCCTATTTTCAGTCTGGTTTTGATGCTTTTTTATTCACCTTCTTCGTATCGCTTGCTTGCTGCGGAGTAGGCTTACTGCTCAGTATCGCATTGAGCTACATCGGTAAATTTCTTTGGCACGCATGTGTCGGTTATGTCCGTTTTAACATGGATCTCATAACAGGGAGGAAGCGATCATGAAAAAAATTATCTATATTGCCCTGGCACTCATTCTTATCGGCGCTATAGGAGGATTGATTGTTTTTCAAACAACAGATCTTTTCCAAACGAGCAAAGCAAGCGCACAAACAAAAACAGCATCGGTCAATGGAATAAAGAAAATAAATGTAGACGTATCCTCGCTGGATGTTGAAGTAAAGAAAACAAATCGTGATCAATTGTCTGCCAAGGTGAAGGGCTGGGGCAATAAGCAAATGATCCAAGGGGTTAAGCTTGCGATCAATAAGGAAGGCGATGCTCTTCATGTGACTGCAGTGCGGAATCAATCGTTTTTCACCTTCACTATTGGTTGGTCAAAGCTAATCATCGAGGTTCCGGAGCAGGCGTATAACCAAATTACTGTTGATGTGGGCTCAGGAGATCTTTCTATTGAAGACCTACAGGCAGGACACTTGTCTTTAACTTCCGGCTCCGGAGATGTCACTGCTAAAAATAGTAAGTCTAGAGGGAATTTTATCGTTCAGGCGTCCAGTGGTGATATTGATATGCAGCATAATCAAGCCCAGAACGAAGCCCGTGTCTCTGCAAACAGTGGAGATCTTGACGTGTCCGATTTGACTGCCAAGTCCACGCGACTTGAAACGGCCTCCGGAGATATTGATGTTCTAAGGTACAGCGGATCTCTGATTGCACAAGCTAATTCGGGCGACCTAGACATTGAAAGTCACCAATTGTCCGGAGATATTGATGCGCAAGTAGCGAGCGGTGATATCGATATTAATTTTGCGCAGGATCCAGATTCATTGTCCGTTGACTATCGCGGCGGGTCAGGAGAAGGCACAGTTAATCTGGACGGATTCCTCTTTAAAGAAAAAACAGATCACCTCATTATCGGACAAAAAAGCGACGGCAAATACAAAATCAGAGTGAGAACAAATTCCGGAGATTTCAATTTGCAATGAGTGATAGTGATAGAAAATAAAAAAACGATTCGCTGAGTGAAACTTGGGCGGATCGTTTTTCTTTACACACTAGGATGCATATTTTTTCAACAAGGGAGAAACTGTCCTTTGATGGTTCTGAATAAAACGAAGAATGGATGATCCGCATGGAGCAGCAAAACACGAGTTTTGACTATTTGGACAGCAACTGATTTGCTGTCATTGAAAAAACAGGGCGAGAGGATCGTCCTGTTTTAATTTTGTTGAAGGGGAGATCGTGGAGCAGGGGACTAAGAGGAGCTCATGAATCTTGACGGAAGGTCTGTTCATTTGATGCTTAGCCGGCACAATACATTAGACCAATTGAACTGAGCAGTGGTGCTTATTTGTACCGTTTCAGTGTATCTTTTCGTGAAGCACAAAGGTTCTTTGGTATAATGGGGAGGAAGACTTAACAGAAAGCGTGTTTGCAGACTGGAGCGTACAGATCATATGATTGGAGCAGTGTTTCTAGTTATTCTTTGGACGATAATGTACGGATATATGATTGCGGCATCAATAGATTTTGGCATGGGTTTTTACCTGTTCTACGGCCAGTATTTGGGACATGAGGGACGGTTTTACGCGCCGCTCCAGAGGTGGCTGTCTCCAACCTCTGAATTCATGAATATCGGCTTTGTGCTTATTTTTGCGGCTGTGATTGGCTTCTCTCCGGAAATTCTCCTTAATTTTCAGACCCCGCTTATTTTTTGCGGTGGCCTTGCGATCGTTCTTATCGTTGTAAAAGGAACGTTCTTTGCACTTGCTGAATTGTTACCGAGAGGAAGTACGGCAAGTCGCGTGTTTTCAAGCGGTAATGGGATTATCGGAATTTTTATACCCGTTGTTCTGAGCATTGTGCTTGTGATTAGTGAGGGCGGTTTTGCTGATTATGGAACAGGAGCATTTTACGCATTTGTTCGATCTTTGACGTTCAATGTATACTTTTGGTCGGTTGTACTGATTGCGGTTGTCAGTATCTTCTATATTAGTGCTATGTATCTTGTACAGTTCGCCTGGAAAATGGGCAACGAACCGCTCACAGAACATTTTAGGAATTACGCGCTGTTTCTAAGCATGCCGACCGTATTGGCCAGTGGCGTTGTCTTTCTGGGGTTGGAATCGCAAAACCCTGAACATTTCAGTGCGGCTTTGGATGGTTTATGGCCGTTTGTCCTCTCACTGATCTGTTTGCTTGCTGCAGTTACCTTAGTTTTTCTTAGAAAATATCCGTGGACCTTCCTTTTTGTTATGCTTCAATATTTCTTTGCTTTATACGGTTATACGGTTTCTCATTTCCCTTATCTTGTTTATCCGGATATTGTTTTGAATTCGGGATTGTCCAACTGGGCGAAATCCGCATGGTTCTTCGTCTTTTCTCTTGTGATTAGCATAGGTACGTTGGTTTGCTATTTGCGCATTCGCTGCTGGAATGTAGCGGATCAGAAACATCATGAATAATGAAATAAGAAAAAGCACAACGACCCGAAAGGGCTGCTGTGCTTCATTTTTATGAAAAAACAGTGTTATTTGCTGTTTTCCATTTGCTTGTTTGCTTTTTCATCAACTTCCATAATAATTGGAAGGATCATTGGTTTGCGCCGTGTACGTTCATAGAGGAATGGTGCCAAAACATTCGTGACCTCGCTTTTAATCTGTGACCATTGCAAGGAATTGCGTTGGATGACTTCCTGTAGACGCTGAGTCAAAAGGCTTTGTGCTTCATTGATTAAGTCCCCGGACTCACGCATGTAAACGAATCCTCGTGAAATAATGTCAGGCCCGGCAAGCAGCTTATGGGCTTCGATATCTGCACTAACAACGACAATAACTAAACCTTCTTCGGAGAGAATCTTGCGATCACGAAGAACAATATTACCGATATCACCGATTCCGCTTCCGTCGATGTAAACGGTGCCGGAAGGGATCTTGCCAGTTACAGTCGCAGAATTTTGGTCAAGAGCAAGTACATCGCCAATACTCATTATGAATGAATGATCGTATGGGATTCCGCAAGCATGTGCGGTTTCAACATGCTTTTTCAGCATGCGGTATTCTCCGTGGATCGGCATAAAGAATTTTGGCTTGAGCAGGCGCAGCATCAATTTTTCTTCTTCCTGACCACCGTGACCAGATGTATGGATATTGCTCAGTTTTCCGTGAATAACATCGGCACCGGCACGATAGAGCTGGTTAATGGTCCGGTTAATGCTTACTGTATTTCCCGGAATCGGCGACGAGGAAAAGATCACCGTATCCCCAGGCTGAATCTGGATTTGCCGATGAGTTCCGTTTGCGATCCGTGATAATGCGGCCATCGGTTCGCCTTGGCTGCCGGTACATAAGATCGTTACTTCTTGATCCGGCAAATGATTGATTTGCTGATGGTCGATAAACGTATCCTCAGGGGCATGGATATAGCCGAGTTCTTCACCTATGGTAATGGCGGCTTCCATGCTACGGCCAAACACGGCAATTTTCCGGCCGGCTTCTACCGAGGCATCAACGACTTGCTGAAGCCGATGAATGTTTGATGCAAATGTGGCGAAAATGATCCGTCCGTCAACCTTACGGAAAATATCTTTAATATTTTCGCCAACTTCACGCTCGGTCATGGTGAAGCCGGGTACTTCCGCATTTGTTGAATCCGACATAAGGCAAAGAACGCCTTCCTTGCCGATTTCAGCCATTTTGGTTAAATTGGCGATTTGACCGCCGACCGGAGTAAAGTCGAATTTAAAGTCACCGGTTTCAACGATATTTCCCTGAGGTGTTTTAACGACGACGCCATAGGAATCCGGAATGCTGTGTGTGGTTCTAAAGAAGCTGACCGATGTTTTTTGAAATTTAATGATGTCGTCTTCCGTGATTTCATGAATCACTGTGGTTCGAAGCAGATTGTGTTCATCCAACTTGTTTCGAATCAGTCCTGCGGCTAACTTTCCAGCATAGATAGGTATATTGACCTCACGCAGCAGGTAGGGAACACCGCCGATATGATCTTCATGTCCGTGAGTAATGAACAGACCCTTGATTTTATCAGCGTTCCTGACTAAATAGCTGTAATCGGGAATGACATAATCGATACCGAGAAGGTCATCTTCTGGAAACTTGATTCCTGCGTCAATAACGATAATCTCATCCTGAAATTGAACAGCATACGTGTTTTTACCGATTTCTCCCAGTCCGCCAAGAGAAAAAACGGCTGTTTGATGGTTCTTAACGAATTTCATAAATTACAGTTTCTCCAGTTTAAATGCGGCAGACTTTTTTTCATAACCAAGGAACTTGCCAGTGAGCGGCTGAATAAATTCCACGTTGTATGGTTTGTCTGCAAGTTTTTTGCGAACATCGCGAATGTCCGCTGCTTCAAGATAAAGGGTCTCTGTCTGTTCCCTGACAGGGATTTCATCTTTAGACGACTGATATAATACTTTGTAAATCATTATGCGTATTCCCTCCAACAAAAAAATGTTCTACAAATCATTATATATGAAATGGCGATCTTTTTCACTGTCTAGCTTCTTAATTGAAGGAATGCTTGCCAGTGCGATGTGAAACGGTTTAGATTTATTTTTGACGTTCTGCGAAAAATCATACCGGAAAGCCGATGTTATTTGTTTAAACTGATATAATGGAACGAGGGTTTTGAATCGAACGAACGGTTCGCTTGAATCGATTCGATCCAGAAAAAAGGGGGATTTTTGACGTGTCGAAACCGAAGATTGTTTTCTTTGATATTGATGATACATTGTATGACTATGATAAAAAGATTCCGGAATCTACTGCAGAAGCCGTGCACCGGCTGCAAAAGGGCGGGGTAATTACTGCGATCGCAACCGGCAGAGCGCCGTTTATGTTCCGCGACCTCAGAGCGCAGCTGGATATCCATACGTTTATCAGTATTAATGGCTCGTATGTCGTTCATCAAGATGAAGCGGTGTATACGAACCCGCTTCAGGATTCAGCGCTGCATGCCCTGATCGAAAAGGCTGACGAGCTTGGCTGGTCGATGACACTAGTCAATGAGGAAACGATGAAAATGGCCGGCCCTGTTGATGAGAAAGCAAAGAAGGGGATTGCAAGCTTGAAACTGCCTTTCGCATTTCCAGAGCAAGATGCTCATTTTGCTGAGGATCATCCCATCTATCAAGGATTGCTTTTTTATTCAGAGGCTGATAATTCGCGTTTTCTAAAGGACACCCCGTTTAATGCGTTTCGTTACGTTCGCTGGCATGAGTATGGCGTGGATGTTATCCCGGGAAGCGGCTCTAAAGCAGCTGGAATAAAACAGCTTTTGAATCGTTTGAATCTCACCCCTGAAGATGCTTGCGCATTTGGGGACGGGAATAATGATGTTGAGATGCTTGCTTATGTGGGCACCGGTATTGCGATGGGGAATGCTGTAAATGCTGCAAAAAAATCAGCAAAACTTGTGACTACACCGGTCGATCAAGACGGAATTTATAATGGATTGAAAGAAATAGGGTTGTTGTAAACAAAAGCAAAAAAGACCGCCGCGGCGGTCTTTTTTTTACAGGGTAAGAAAGTTTATAATTTTGCCCGTCTTCAAACCAATAAACCAGTGTCATGGCTGAGCATCAAAGCGGAGGTGCTCTGACGCCTGCGGGATCGCGCCTTGTTGAAGCGTGCCAGCGAGCAACCGAAGCGACGATTCAGCACCGAAAAGACACGAGCCCATCACACATGGTTGGAGAGTAAGGACCGGGCGCTTTTTACCCGGTTTTTCTTAAGATCAAACGGAAACGGACTGCAAAGGTTTGCATCAGCAATGCGGATTAATAGATGTTATTTTCCTCCACATGATCCGGAATTTTAAACGGATCTTTCTTATCAATCCGATCGTAAAACAGTATTCCGTCCAAATGGTCGATCTCATGCTGAATGGCAATGGCAGGGTAACCCTTAAGACGAAGCGTTAATGGTTTACCGTTTAGATCAAAAGCGCTCACCTTAACTCGCGCATGCCGTGGTACAAATCCGGGAACTTCGCGGTCAACGGAGAGACAGCCTTCACCGCCATCAAGATAGGTGTTTTCAATCGAATGGCTGATGATTTTTGGATTGAACAGCATGTACTCATAATGCTTGCCATTTTCATCATCCAAATACAAAGCGATCATCCGCTTGCTAAGCGCAATTTGCGGTGCTGCAAGACCAATACCGGCGCGCAGGCCGTATTTTTTTGCAATCGTTTCATCTTGACTATTTTTTAGAAATTGAAGCATTTCTTTTAACGTATTTTTTTCGTCTTCTGTGGCAGGAAGCGGGACTTCCTTTGCGACTTGTCTGAGAATCGGGTTACCTTCCCGAATAATATCATCCATTGTAATCATTTATGAGCACTCCTTTAAATGTTCACGAACACGGGGTCCGCTGAACAAACTTTCTAATGCTTAGTTTATCATTAAAAGGCGCAGATGTTTACCTTACTGATCAAAA
>NZ_BJMS01000102.1 GCF_006539285.1 Sporolactobacillus inulinus | reverse complement strand
GTCTATTGGTTTGAATACATGGCAAATTTTATTTACTTTCTTTTCCCATGAAAAAAGCACCCCGAACTCGTCCGGGGTGCGTAGCAAAATAGCTTTATTTTGTCTCTGCAGACGGGAGAACTTCTTTATCGCTCGGACCATCAGCAGTCAGGTAATAGCGATTTAGCGGTTTGAGGCTATCATCCAATTCGTAAACAAGCGGAGTGCCTGTAGGGATGTTCAAGCCGACAATCGTATCGGCATCAATATTGTCAAGATGTTTCACAAGTGCACGCAGCGAGTTGCCGTGAGCGGCAATGATGACTTTTTTGCCTGCTTTGATTTGTGGAGCGATTTCTTTCTTCCAGTAAACGAGCACACGGTCAACTGTATCCAGAAGATCTTCAGTCAGTGGTTGTTCTGCTTCAGAAAGATCTGCATAGCGAGGATCGTTCAACTGTGCGACAAAACGTTCGTCATCTTTTTCAAGTGCCGGCGGCTTAACGTCGGCAGAACGTCTCCAGATATGTACCTGATCTGCGCCGTATTTTTCAGCTGTTTTAGCTTTGTTCAGACCTTGAAGTGCGCCGTAATGACGTTCGTTCAAGCGCCAAGAATGTTCAACAGGAATCCAGGTTAAATTCAATGCATGAATGACATTCCATAATGTGTGGTTTGCTCTTGTGAGTACGGAAGTATATGCTTGGTCAAATGTGTAGCCATTTTTCTTCAGAATTTCTCCTGCTTCAGTTGCTTCTTGTTCGCCTTTTTCAGTTAAATCGACATCTGTCCAACCGGTAAAACGGTTTTCAAGGTTCCAAGCACTTTGTCCGTGCCTGATCAATACGAGTTTGATCATTAGTGGAAAACACTCCTCTCAAATTTTAACAATCGATAGGCCATGCAGCGAAGGCACAATGAATGAAGATGGGGTCACCAATCATTGCCATCACGCATGCATATAAAGTATCGACGTGATGAAGCCATTTTACTCAAATCACTCGCGTCAAGCGGCATAGAATGACGAATCAGTGATTTTTTCATCAATTATTATACCATGCTTTTAACTCTTTTACATTTTTCATCTTTTAAAACAATGTGAAAGTCTTGTTAACCGTGAAGGCTCATATTATAATGGGCATACTCAAAAATATAGAGAGAAGTCGTGACTTATGGATGGTTTCTTAAAGGGTCATCAAATGATGAACAGCCGGGAAGTTTTTTTACATGAGGTTGCAACGGTGTGTGTGTTGGCAGGAAAGATTTTATTGCAAAATGGGGCTGAAACATTTCGTGTGGAAGATACGATGAATCGTATTGCAAACAGCTTTGCAGTTCACGAAGCGCAAAGCTTCGTCACACCAACAGGAATTATTTTCTCAATTGAGAACCACGATGTTACTCAGCTTGTCCGCATAAGAGATCGTGCAACGAATTTACGTAAGGTGACTGAAGTCAATACCTTATCAAGACAGGTTGCTCAAGGCGCAATAAATTTAAGAACACTTCATCGCGAATTATCACGTATCAATCGATCTACTGTTGCTTACTCGGTGCCTTTGCAAGTTTTCGCAGCAGCAGTTGCCAGCAGCTGTTTTTTATTGATGTTCTTAGGACAATGGCATGATGTGCTTCCTGCATTTATTGCCGGAGGGGCAGGCCAAGCAGGCATGATCTATTTTCACAAACTATCGAAGGCGAAGTTTTTTTCAGAATTTATGTCCTCAGTGATCATTGGGGGGATCGCCCTCGTCAGTATCAAGACAGGTTTTGGGCTTCAAATTGACAAGATTATTGTTGGCGCAGTTATGCCACTTGTTCCAGGAGTGCCGATTGCGAATGCTGTGAAAGATATTATGGCTGGCGATTTAGTCGCCGGACTATCGAAAAGTGCGGAAGCAGGACTTAC
This sequence comes from Sporolactobacillus inulinus, assembly GCF_006539285.1. GTDB lineage: Bacteria > Bacillota > Bacilli > Bacillales > Sporolactobacillaceae > Sporolactobacillus > Sporolactobacillus inulinus. Next base: position 9,027 of record NZ_BJMS01000102.1, on the reverse strand, counting down.
TGCCTTTGCAATTGGCATTGGTGTAACTGCAGCGCTTTTCTTTAATTGAGGTGACTTGCGTGCAATTGTTTACAGTGATTTGCGTCCAGTCGATTGCCAGTTATCTTGCCACTTGTGCCTTCGGAATCATCTTTAATATTCCCTTTAAACCGCTTCTTCATGGCGGGTTGATCGGAATGATTGGTTGGCTGATTTACTTTTTTCTGTTTCAAAATACAGGCAGTGATTTGCTCGCAACTTTTGCAGCTTCATTGGTGATCGCAATGATGAGTCAGGTTGCTGCACGACTTTGGAAAAACCCGGTAACACTTTATAGTGTATCAGGGATTATTCCCTTGGTTCCGGGGGGGCTGTCTTATTCGGTCATGAGCCGTGCCGTTGATAATAATTATGATATTGCGATTTATTTTGCAGAAAAAGTATTTGTTTTATCTGGAGCCATTGCAATGGGACTAGTGCTTGCAGAAGTGATCTATCAACTTGTACAAAAAATTAAGGAAATGGTTCCCCAAAAAACAGACAATCGGATCTTTCTTTCAAAAAAGTAAGATATTTCTCAATAGAACTGTTCATTCTCCTTTCTATTTGTTACTATGAAGGCAATAATACAAGAGTGGACCACAGGGAAGCCAGTCGCAAGGAGGGTAGCAATAATGAAATTGATATGTTTTGGTGACAGTGTGACGCGCGGAATTACGTTTATACGTGGCCGTTTTAAGATCATTCGTAATAATTATCCTGCGCTTCTGCAAAGTTCTTTAGGCGAAGAAGATGAGGTTGTGAATAAGGGCGTATTTAACGATAACTCCGACCTTTTGATCAAGAGGCTGGACGCTGATGTGCTCGATGAACATCCGGATATCGTGCTCATTAATATCGGCGGAAACGATTGCAATTTTCAATGGGATCAAGTGGCGAAGCTTCCGGATTCGGAACATGTTCCGGTTGTGCCGCTAGACCGCTATATTTCGAATCTTTCTGTGATGATTCGACGGATATCGGAGTCCGGTGCACTGCCTGTTGTGCTGAGCCTTTTGCCGTTAGATCCAGCGCGATACTACGCTACATTGATGAAGCATTACAGCCATTCAATCGGTCATTGGATCGGACTGTGCGGCGGGATCGAGCATTGGCACGGAATGTACAACCGCGCACTTAAGGATTTTTGTGCTAAATCGGGAGTAAAACTTATTGATGTTCGCTCCGCATTTAAGAAAAACGGAAGCTTTAACGATTTAATTAACGAGGATGGATTACATCCAACCGCAAAAGGCTACCAGGTTATGGCCGAAATTATATCCTCGTATATTCCTGATCTGAAAAAATCATGGAGCAAAATGCGTGCCTGTTAAATTTAACCTGAGAGATAAAGTCGCGCGCAGGGAAGTGCTCGGGCGTCTTTTAAACGAGTAAGAAAAAAAAGCCTTTCGGCTTTTTTTCTTACTCGTTTTTCTGTTTCATTGCAGCTTTTAATGCATCGGCCAAGCTGTTTCCGATCGGTTCGCTTTCTTTGTTCATTTGATGGAGCAGGCGCCGCGTTTCTTTCTTGTTTGCCTTTTGCTTCAACTCGTCTGCCTTTACAATGATTCCGCATGAGCGACATTGAAAATAAAGTCCGGCTTTACCGTGATGCATTTCCATTCGTTTATGACATGTTGGACAGCGTTTATTTGAAAGCTTGGGATCCCTACGCTTGCGATAACCGCACTCGCGATTAATACATACAAGAATGCGCGCCCCATCGCGGTCGTGAACCTCTTTCATTAATGAACCGCATTCGGGACATTTTGAACCGGTTAAATTTTGAATTTTATATGTTTTTTCACTGCTTTTTACTTCATTAATGAGCTGTTGCGTTTTTTTACGTATTTTTGTCATGAAATGCTGCGGATTTCCCTTGCCCTTAGCGATGTGCTCCAGCTGGTGTTCCCATTCCGCAGTAAGTGCTGCCGACTTAAGATCGTTATTAACGAGATCAATCAGTTGTTTTCCTTTTGCTGTAGGGCAAAGGCGTCCATTAATTCGTTGAACGGATTCAGCTTGAAGCAGCTTTTCGATGATATCGGCGCGTGTCGCAGGTGTGCCCAGTCCGTACTTCTCCATTTTCGTTAAGAGATCGGCTTCTGAAAATCTCGCCGGAGGCTCTGTCATTTTATCTTCAACGCGAATGCGACGAACCTGCAGTTGCTGGGCTTGGGTTAAACGCAGCTTTGCTTGCGGATGCGGCGCGTCTGATGGAGCGCTCAGCTGCTTAAATCCAGGATCTGTCTGTTCCGAGACGTTTAATACGAACGATTCACCGTTGATATCAAGTTCGGCATGGATGCTGCGGTACTGATACTGCGGATAAAACAGCGCAAGGAAGCGACGTACTACTAAGTCGAAGAGACGACGTTCATCGTCCGACAGATCGCTCATAAATACGGGCTGTTCTGTAGGGATCAGTGCATGATGATCGCTGACCTTTGATTCATTATATACAAATTTGGCAAGGACTTTTCCTTTTTGTTTATGCAGAATCGAACGTGTTTCTCTTCCATACATCGATGAGACAGCTTTTAAGCGTTCCGGCATGGTTGAAGCAACGTCGGGAGTCAAATATCGAGAATCTGTTCTTGGGTAGGTCACAATCTTATGATGTTCGTAAAGGTTCTGCAGAACATTCAATGTTTTTTTTGCTGAAAAGCCAAACTTACGGTTCGCGTCACGCTGCAATTCGGTTAAATCATATGGGAGCGGCTGGCGCTCATGTTTGTTTTTAACCGTTACCTGGCGGACAATTGCGGGATGTCCGGAAATTTTGGCTTTTAGCGTAGCTACATGCTTCTTTGATAAAATGCGGTTTTTATCTGCGCATTGCCACGTAGCCGTATATCCGCCAACATCGACGCCCAGTATCCAATAAGGCTTGGGCTTAAACGTACGGATTGCGTTTTCGCGTTCAAGGAGCATAGACAAAGTAGGTGTTTGAACACGACCTGCCGACAAGGAATCATTATATTTGACGGTTAGGGCACGAGAAACATTCAAGCCGATCAGCCAATCGGCTTCAGATCTGCATACGGCCGATTGATAAAGCTGATCGTAATCCTTGGCTGGGCTTAGGTGTTGAAAGCCATCTTGAATCGCTTTATCAGTTTGGGACGAGATCCAAAGCCTTTTGATTGGTTTGTGCCAGTGAATCGTCTTAATAATCCAACGGGCGACGAGCTCGCCTTCTCTTCCAGCGTCCGTTGCGATGATCAAGCTGTCCAGATCCTTGCGCTTCGCCAATTTGCTGATCGCTTGGAACTGAGCGCGAGTTTGTTTGATCGGCCGCGTTTCCATTTTATTGGGAATAATCGGCAGATCTTCAATGCGCCATGTTTTGTATTTTTGATCGTATTCTTCCGGCATTTTTAATTCAATGAGATGACCGAGTGCCCAAGTAACGATATAATGATCGCCTTCGATATAATGCCGTTCGGTTTTTTTACAGCCCAGTACACGAGCAATTTCTCTTCCAACACTAGGCTTTTCAGCCAGTACTAAAGCTTTAGTCATAAAGTTAATTCCTTTCTGTTACGCTTTGTCAAATGAGTCTGTTGCCTTCCGTTTCATAGGTTTCGCGGGCGACTGCGGGTCTGGTCGCTATTCTTTCGCGCCAACCAATATGTATTATTATAACGGACGGAGCGCATAATTTCAGTGTGACAAAAAGGTCAATTAAGATCAAATTAAGTATTGACCTTTATTGACCAAATGCTATAATAAAGCTGTAAGGGTTGAACGTGATCATGTTCCAAACCCCGGTACTTAGGTTCAAACAGTACGCAAAGGAGCGGTAAGCGATGTGATCGAAAGATGCATCAAATGAGACAGAAGAATCGTTTTAAGGTCAAAAGAACTTTGAAACAATTAAGGAGGAATTGATCATGGCAACACTATATCCAACAAGAAAAGATCATGACGGATTCTTTGACTTTTTACCTTCCTGGTTTGATGAATGGGGGCATAACTTCTCTCGGAATAACAGTCTTCAATCATTTGCAGCAGACGTTCAGGAACGTCCTGACGCTTATGATGTGAAAATGGATCTTCCGGGCTTCAGTAAAGAGAACATCCATATTGATTTTAGTCAAGGCGTACTAACCGTCGACGCGTCACGTGAGCAAAGGTCAAATGAAAAAGCAGAGGACGGAAGCTTCATTCGTAAAGAACGTGCTACAGGTTCTTATACAAGGCGGTTCATGTTTGATGGTGTTAATGAAGACGCGATTAGAGCTGAATTCAGCAACGGCGTGCTCGGCATCACACTCCCGAAAAAAGAAAATAAAAAGGCAGACCGTAAAGAAATTAACATAAATTAAAGCATAAAAAGAGAAGAGCGATGACGCTCTTCTCTTTTTATGCTTTTGCTCATGAGCAGCAAAATTTCCGCCTATCAATCGCGAGCCACAAGCGATTATTTCGTAAAAATTCGGTTAATTATTAATTGGTTAAAGTTCATTTAATTCGCTATTTACTTCAATTTTAATTAATTATATAATATAATCATTCTTTTTTAAACGAGAAGGAGGGGGACGTCATGAAAAGACATCTAATGACTGAAGGACTTAATGGACTGAATGATCCTGATGTTGTGACGTTCAACTCTTTTCCTCTGCACGAATGAAGACCAAAACGGCAGATTAAGGCGCTTTGCTGTCTCGATGAAGCCATGGGAGAAGGGACTTTAATTCTCCCTTGGCTTTTTTTGCACGGGTAAGAAAGAAAGTATTAAAAATAAAAGGTTTAAGAAAACGAGTGTAAGTGGTTCGGTAGAACGCCGCGTCCTGCGGCTCACCGAACACTAGGCCGTCCATGGCCGTCGCAACCAAGACTTTGCCTTCGCCAGAGGCTTGGCAAAGCCAAGTTTTCTAATGCGAATTGCTCATGAAACGGTTGGTTTGACAAGGAGGTTTCCGGTGTGCGCATATTTTTTGATTTATGGTGGTTTTTCAAGCAAGAACGAATGAAATACGGTTTCGGAATTATTTTTCTTATGCTTTCCAGTTTTCTTTCAATGATCCCGCCTTATGTTGTCGGTGTCCTGGTTGACGACATCCGAACAAGAAGTCTAACCTCAATGACGCTAATCAGGTGGATCTTGTTTCTTATCATTATTGGTATCATCTATTATGCTTTCGGTTATATTTGGCGCCAATTGATCTTTGGTTCTTCGATCATCCTTGCGAATCAATTGAGGAACAGCTTGTATAAGCACTTTACGAAACTTTCGCCAAATTTCTTTCAAAAACGGCGCATTGGCGATTTAATGGCTCATGCAACCAATGATATCAATGCTGTTCAAAACGCAGCAGGCGAAGGAATTCTCACCTTAATTGATTCAATAACCATGGGGGGCATGGTCATTGTAACCATGTCGGTTTTGATCAATTGGAAACTGACACTCATTACATTGCTGCCGATGCCGATTATGGTTCTCTTAACGATGCATTATGGAAATTTACTGCATCAGCGCTTTGGTAAAGCGCAGGCTGCTTTTTCCGGCCTAAATGATAAAGTTCAAGAAAACGTGTCGGGCGTCCGGGTGATTAAAGCATTCGGCGAAGAAAAAGCGCAAATTCAGTTATTTCGCAAGGCGTCTCGTGATGTGGTTGATAAAAATATTGCTGTCGCTAAAGTAGACTCTTTGTTTGATCCAACCATTACGTTTATTGTTGCATTCTGTTATTTTCTTGCATTGATTTTTGGTTCGGTTTTTGTCATGCAAGGCTCGATGACCATTGGCGGTTTAACCAGTTTTACTCTGTATCTAGGTCAATTGGTCTGGCCGATGCTTGCTTTCGGCTTCTTATTCAATATTGTTGAACGCGGGAGCGCGTCTTATGATCGAATCCGCAGGCTCCTGGCGATAAAGCCGGAGATCACGGATCAAAAAGGTGCATCAGAAGACGTACCGAGCGGCGCCATTACTTATGCTATTAAGGAATATTCCTACCCGGGCAATCAGGCTAAGGTGCTTTCGGATATTCACATCACAGTAAAACAGGGGCAGACGTTGGGGATCGTAGGGAAAACCGGTGCTGGAAAAACAACGATGCTGAGGCTGCTGCTCCGTGAATTCGATGTGATCGACGGTCAAATCAGCATTGGGGCGATGCCCATTCGTTCTGTAACGCTGGACGCATTGCGCGGTGCAATCGGCTATGTTCCTCAGGATCATATTTTGTTTTCAGCGACAATAGCAGAAAACATCGCGTTTGCCAAACCGGATGCCTCACGTGAAGCGATTGAGCGTGTCGCTAAACTGGCAAGTATTCATGAAGATATTCTTCATTTTAAGGATGGGTATGAAACCGTTGTCGGTGAACGCGGGGTTACGCTGTCCGGGGGACAAAAACAGCGAATCTCGATCGCGCGGGCATTGCTTGCCGATCCGGAAATTTTAATCTTTGATGATTCTCTATCTGCGGTTGATGCACGCACTGAGGTATCGATTCTTCACGCACTGAAACATGAACGTATCAATAAAACGACATTGATTTCCGCACACCGTTTGAGTGCAGTAGAACATGCCGATCAAATTGTCGTTCTTGATGAAGGCAAGATAATCGAACATGGGACCCATGAGGCGCTTATCAAAAAGAATGGCTGGTATGCAGAAATGTACGCCCATCAGCAACTCGAAACCATAGTTTCGAAGGGGGGAGAGAAAGGATGAACGAGGAAAAAAACACACAATTCTCCGGACGCGGCGTGATGAAACGGCTTCTGTCCTATCTTAAGCACTTTAAGTGGAAAGCGACGGCAGCATTTCTTGCTTTAATTATTGCAACAGGTGCTGATGTACTTGGACCTATTCTCATGAAAATCTTTATCGACGATTATTTAACGCCGCGCCGCTTTCCAACAGAACCGCTTGTCTTATTAGGAATTTCATTCATTGGGGTTTATGCCGTATCAGCCATGTTTCATTATATTCAAGTCATTTCTTTTCAAAAGATTGCCTTGAATATTATTCAGATGATGCGTGTCCAAGTGTTTGCAAAAGTGCAACATTTGGGCCTCCGTTTCTTTGATCAGACGCCAGGTGGCAGTCTTGTATCACGCATCACCAATGATACGGAAACAATAAAGGATTTATACGTGACCGTATTGTCGACGATTGTGAACAGCACGATTATGATGATCGGTATCTTTGCCGGAATGTTCTTCCTTGATGTACGCTTGGCGTTAATCTGTTTCATTCTAATGCCTTTTCTTCTTCTGTTAATGTGGGCGTACCGTATGCTAAGCTCCAAGGTTTACCGTGTGACACGTGTGAAGCTGAGTCAGCTCAATGCAAAGCTGAATGAGTCGCTTCAGGGCATGGCAATGATTCAAGCGATGCGCCAGCAAAAAAGGCTGCGCAATGAATTTGGGAAGATAAACAATGATCATAAAAAAGCGCTATTGAAAAGTGTTCGACTAAATAGCTTGATGCTGCGACCGGCCGTTTACTCCGTTTATTTAATTGGCTTAATCATGATTCTCGGTTACTTTGGTGTCCAATCGTTCGACAGCGTGGTAAAAATCGGTGTTCTTTACGCGTTCATCAATTATCTTGATCGTTTTTTTGATCCGATTAATCAGATTATGCAGCAATTGACCATTTTTCAACAGGCGATGGTTTCGGCTGAACGTGTCTTTGGTTTACTTGATGATAAACGCTTGGCTCCGGTTCAAGAGAGTGATGCAAATCCTAAAGTATCCGATGGCCGTATTGAATTCCGCGACGTAACCTTTTCCTATGATGGAAAAACAGATGTATTGAAGCACATTAGCTTTACCGCAAATCCGGGGGAAACGGTAGCACTTGTCGGGCACACGGGGAGTGGAAAGAGTTCGATCATTAACTTGTTAATGCGCTTTTATCCAATTCATCACGGTGGTATTTTTATTGATGGTCAACCGCTGACTGCATTCTCTGATGAAGAACTGCGCAAACGAATCGGGCTGGTACTTCAAGATTCATTTATGTTTGTTGGTGATGTAAATGACAATATACGACTGAGCCATCATGAGATTACGGATGAACAAGTACAAGCCGCCGCAGAATTTGTTCAAGCCGACCGATTCATTAAAAAACTGCCCGGTCAATACCAAGAACCTGTCGGCGAACGCGGTTCAACATTCTCAAGCGGACAAAGACAGCTTCTTTCTTTTGCAAGAACGATGGCACTGAATCCCAAAGTACTCGTTTTAGATGAAGCGACTGCCAGCGTCGATACTGAAACAGAGGAAGCGATTCAGACAGCGCTGGCAAAAATGCGCAAGGGACGTACAACGATCGCAATTGCGCACCGTCTGTCGACAATACAGGATGCGGATCAGATCCTCGTGCTGCATCGAGGAGAAATTGTTGAACGCGGAAAACATCAAGAGTTGCTGCAAAAAGGCGGGCTGTATTTCACGATGTATCAGCTGCAGCATGGGAAGGGCAGTGGCAAGGCTGCATCGGTATCGCCCTAAGATTTTGGCTGGATGAAGCCATTCTTCTAGTCATTGGTTCCCAACTTTTGCATGCACGGTGAGATGCTCTATAATAAAGATAGCCGAAGGTGTCTAAGAAATAGAGCAAGAGGTGATTTGAAAACATGGCAAAGAAATTCGCATCGATCAAAATACCACTCACTTCACCTGGAGGTATCAATTTACGGCGGATTATCCGATTATTTGAAGTGTTAAAAAAAAGTCGCTGCCGTGCTTATTTTTCCGAAAGCGGCTCAACCTTTCCAATAAATAATCTTCCACAAACGATGGCCTATCTTTCTTCAATCCATAAAAAAGAACTGTTACTTGTGCTTGAAGGAGAAGAAGCACAGGTTCTGCATCAGAAGCTATTGGAAGAGATCCAGCTGGCTGAGGAGAACGCTCGTGAAAATCCCGGACGTTACAGAAACAGCTAGCCAAGATTGTTGTTCTGATTGGGCAATGAATCGATGAAACGCAAATGAGTGAAAAATTAAGCAGGTGGATCCACAAGGATCTACCTGCTTTTTC
>NZ_BJMS01000101.1 GCF_006539285.1 Sporolactobacillus inulinus | reverse complement strand
ATGACCTTTTTAATCATTTTCGGGCCCATGCCGGCCATATTCATTCGTGACAGCGGCAGATGATTCGCATTCTTCGGCAACATCATACTGAACAGTTTGTCAGTTCCCGACTTGTTGATCTTCGTATTGGCATGTCGCTTAATAATATTTAGCCCCCAGAAAGTGAAGAAAAGCGTGACCGGCTTACCCATTGCGGCCGCACCAGTCGCAATAATAAACGTTGCAATTGCTTTATCCAAATCGCCGTCAAAAACCACCATTGTTGTTGCACCGCCAGATTCTGGGGCTGTATGCACCGCATGAGCAGCATCGTCGCGACTAGCCATGGCCCCCTTCACCACCGTCGCAACGACCTTATTGCCGACAATGTCATTCGTCAGTAATTGATTACCTGTCGCATTTGCCCAGGCAACAATATCCTTGTGAAAGCCAAAATCAGAGGCCTGCACTTGCATGATATCTCCCTTATTCATCTTCTCCATGGATTGCTTAACCTTGAGAATAGGTCCAGGACATTGCAGTCCGCAGGCATCTACTTCAATTTTCGTACATTGAGGCGCTTGCTTTGCCATGGTTGAAGACAGCTCACTTTGAGCTGCAGGATGAGCTTGTGCATTCATTTGGCCCGTCTCATATTTGGCTTGTTCATAAGTTTTCAAACCGCCGTCAAGATTATATACATCAAAACCATTCAGTGCCAAAATTCGCGCCGCATTATAACCGCGAAGCCCTACAGAGCAATACACATAAATCGGCTGATCCTTGGGAAGCTCCGCAAGCCGGCCTCGCAATTCACCTCGCGGTATGTGATGACTGCCAGGAAGTTTTCCGGTAGCCAGTTCGAAGGATTCGCGTACATCCAAGAAGTACGCCTGTTTCTCAATCAGCGCATCGACCTCATCCCATTCAATCGTCTTTACTAATCCCTGACGCTGATCCGCCGCGATATAACCAGCATAGTTTACCGGATCTTTCGCCGAGGCATACGGCGGCGCATAGGCAACTTCGACCAATTGAAGATCCTCAATCGATCCGTTTAAACGCATCACTGCCGAAATGATGTCAATGCGTTTGTCCGCACCTTCCGTACCAATCGCTTGCGCACCGAGAATTTTCCCTTGTTCATCATAGATCACCTTCAATTCAATCGGTGCTGCACCGGGATAATAGCCAGCGTGGGAATTGGGATGTAAATGAGCCACCCGATAGGAAATACCGGCCTGTTTCAAAAAACGCTCATTTTTCCCCGTGGTTGCCACCGTGAGCGCAAAAACTTTCGCCACAGCTGTTCCCAGCACAGGGGGATTCTTTGCATCCAGTCCGTTTAGATAATCTGCAAGAAACCTCCCTTGACGATTGGCCGGTCCGGCAAGCGGGATTAATGTCTGAGTGCCGGTGATGAAATCTTTTACTTCGATCACATCGCCAATCGCAAATATATCCGGAACATTCGTTTCGAAATGCCCGTTAACAACGATGGCGCCTTTTATGCCCGTCTTTACGCCTGCTTTTTGCGCCAATGTACTGTCGGGCAGTACACCGATCGCCATCACGGTTAGTTCGGTGTCTATTTCTTTGCCGCTGCTGAGCACTACCGCATGTCCGTTCCCTGAAAAACGTGCAATCCCATCATTTAAAATGAGCTGCACACCATGAAGTTCAATTTGTTCATGAACGAATTGCGCCATTTCAAAATCGAGCGGTGCCATTACTTGCGGACTCGCTTCGACCAGTGTGACCTCCAGCCCAAGATCGACAAGATTTTCAGTCATTTCCAGACCAATAAATCCGCCACCGATCACTGTAACTTTTCGCACATTATGGGCATCGATATAATTCTTTATACGCTCAACATCCGGTATATTCCGTACGGAGAAAACATTATCCGCCTGATCAAGTCCCGGGATCTTAGGAATTATCGGTTTTCCGCCAGTGGAAAGAATTAAACGGTCGTAATGATCCGTTGCCGTTTCCCCGTTCAACACATTTTTTACTGTAATGATGTGCTTTTCCGGATCTATATCTACTACTTCTGTGTTGTTGTGAACTTCAATATTGAATTCCTTGACCATGTTCTCAACCGATTCAACAAGCAGCGCGTCTTTTTCACGGATCGTACCACCGACATAATAAGGCAGACCGCAATTAGCAAAAGAAATGTAAGCGCCCTTTTCATACATGACAATGTCATTTTCTTCACTTAATCGCCTGAGCCGTGTCGCCACACTTGCACCGCCGGCGACACCGCCGACAATAATGATTCGCTTTTTCACAATGGGTCCTCCTGCTTCACGTATTCATGGCAACACTTTCGCCAATGTTCAATCACATTATACCCTATAGGGTATGCAGATTACAACCCTTTCAGCCATCAAAAAAGATGAGAAGCTTTTTACCATTCTCCCTTGGTCAATTATCGATTTTTTGTTAACTGACAATAAAGTCGTTTACTAAGAGCTGTGCCAAGCCGCATTCATCTGTTGGAAAACATATCTAAATTAAAATTGTATAAGCAATAGATTATATATTGCAAGGCGTGGACCTTTATTTTTACGTCACTTTTGCAATTGCCCGTTTATCTTCTGCAATTGATACACTTCATGACATCAGCATCAGTTGACATAACTATACAACTAGTTTTATAATTTTGTTTAGCGAAGGAGGTTATTTAATGGTCACAGAACAGAGAGCGTGGAATATTCGAACTGATGAAGAGATCAAGCAATTCATCGCTCGTTCAAAAGAGAAACTTACTTTTCTAAGAAACAATGAATCGCTTGAAAAGAAAGCTGAACTGTTCAAGTCACTTGGGGATGCGACACGATTAAAGATTGTCGGCATGTTACTGATCAGTGATCTATGCATGTGTGAGATCGTTTCAGGGCTTCAATTGCCTCAATCAACGATTAGCCATCATTTAAAAATTCTTGAACGCGGTGGAGTAATCCATTCTAGAAAAGATGGGAAGTTCACTGTTTACACATTAAGCACACCGTTGAATTGTCTATCAACAACACCTCACGAGTAAATCCCTTGCGGATGGTTTTATCTTGTCTGGCATCTATAATTTTTATTATTAAGGAGCGATTTCAAATGATCATTAAAATTTTGGGGACCGGCTGTAAACGATGCAAAGCACTTGAGCAAAATGTTCGTGAAGCCATTTCATCGGCTCAGGTCAATGCCACTGTTGAAAAGGTTGAAGACATTCCTTCAATTGTACGTTACGGAGTCATGAGTACACCTGCACTAACCATTGATGAGAAGGTCGTATCAGCGGGGAAAGTTCTATCCGTTGATGAGGTTGTCGGGTTATTAAAAAAATAATTTTTGATTGAGGGAAAAATGATGAATATTCATGACCTACTAGAACAAATGAAAAAACAATCCGGAAGCACTCCACTTCCCATGAAATTATTGAGTCAGTTGGATGAAAGCGCAGTATTTGAACATGTCAACAACAAAAAGTGGCTGTATAGCAAAACCGCTGTTCCAAACAAATATAAGCTTCTAATGAGCATAGCCGCCGCTGCAGCATTAGGACAAGAAACCTGCATTATTTCATATGTCAAAAGCGCGCTGATCCAAGGAATAAGCAAAGATGAGATTGTAGAGGCCTTGCTTACTGCCAGATTTGTAAAGGGTACGACGGTTATTTCAGCTTCACTGGAAGCGATGAAGTTGCTAGTTAATCAAACAGAGAAATTAACCTAACCCTATTGTTTTTTTCTAAATGCCGATGGTGAGAAGAAGGGGTCAAATGGCATTTCCATCTTTTTACGAAAAAACGCCACCCTTCTTTTTCTTATTGTTATTTTTGGCAATAAAACGCCGACTATTTTCACGCATTAACTAGCTAAAGCTATGGATTAAAAATCAAATTTACAAGAAGATGATACTTTGGATAAGAAAAAAATACTGTTGATACTTGGCCTTGCGGGTTTTGTCACAATGGCGGACAATTGGGTGGTTTCACCTATCCTTCCGTCTATAGCACAGAACCTAAATGTGGATGTTACATCTGCTTCAGTGATAATTTCAGCATACATGCTGCCATTTGGATTGTTTCAGCTGTTGTATGGATATCTTGCAGAGCGATTCGGGAAGAAACAGGTTATCACATTTTCAATATCAATGTTTACAATAGCGACTACCTTATGTGCATTTTCTGTTGCACTGCCAGATTTAACAGCATACAGAGCGTTAACAGGAATGTTTGCAGCAGCGGTGATGCCAGTTTCATTGGCACTTATAGGTGATTTGTTCCCAATAGAAGAAAGACAATCAGCAATAGGAACATTTATGGGGATATCTTTTCTAGGACAGGGGCTGAGTATGGCGATCAGGGGCTCTATTGCATATTTTTTAAATTGGAGAGGTGTATTTGGAGTTTACGCAATTTTGGCCGTTGTTTCTTCCATCCTACTGTTTACCATCGGTAAAAAGATACCTTCAACAAAAAACAAGGAAAGCAAGGCGATAATGCCTTATATAAACGTACTCAAAAATCCATCAAGTGTAATTATCTATACATTAGTCATATTTGAAGGTATCTTCTTAATTGGTTCCTTTTCATTCCTGGGAGGCTTCATTAAGCAGACTTTTGAATTAAATAATTTTGCGATAGGAATAGTTATGACTGCGTTTGGCTTAATGGCATTACTTGCAGGCAGGAAGTCGGGAGTAATAGCAAGAAAAATAGGCCGCAAGAAAACTGCAGCTGTTGGTATTAGCTTTGCCTCTTTAGCGGATTTGTTGTTCATCGTATTGGGAAATTCCCTGCCAATTGTTGTGATCGCAATTGGGCTGATGGGTTTGGGTTTCATGCTAGCTCATTCATCCTTCCTGACTGTGGCTACAGAATTTGCAGCAAAAGCAAGAAGCGTTGCCACATCCCTCGTCGCCTTCTGCTTTATGGGTGGTGGTGGGATAGGTACTGCTCTTGGAGCGAAAATTGTTGCTGCATCAAACTTTAGAGCGCTGTTTATCATCTATGGTTTTGGGCTTCTGTTGGTGACGTTCAGCGTTCTACTTGTCAAGAATAGCTTTAACCCAAGCTCAGAATCATAAAAATAGAATAACCATGACTGAAATAATTATGTTCCGCTGACCATTTTAAAGAGGAAGTGACTTTATGTTCACGCCAATACAGATCTTTGCCGACTGGCTTGTCTATAATATTTTTGGAATTGCTCAGGATAGCAAACTTGGAAGTGCTTTGAATTTTTTCGTGTTTGATAGTATAAAGATCTTTATATTGCTCTTAATAATCATTTATGCAATAACTTTTCTAAGAAGTTTCTTTCCCCCTGAAAAAACAAGAAAGATCCTTGCCAAAAACAAAGGGAACATTTTTATCGGTCATATCCTAGCGGCACTTCTTGGCATCGTGACACCGTTTTGCTCATGCTCAGCCGTCCCCCTTTTCATCGGTTTCGTAGAAGCAGGGATACCGTTCGGAGTCACTTTTTCCTATTTAATTGCGGCTCCCATGGTAAATGAGGTGGCATTAGGGCTTCTATACGGATTATTCGGTTGGAAAATCGCGCTTATTTATATCGCTTCCGGTGAAATGATTGCTATAGTCGGCGGCATTATTTTAGGAAAGATGAAACTTGAAAAATACGTCGAAGGCTATGTCTATAAAATGAATGTCAAAGCTGATCAAGACATTCCAGATCCATCAATGAAAGAGAAATTATTGGATTCTTGGGTTTTCACATGGGATCTAATAAAGAAGATTTGGATCTATGTCATCATCGGCATTGCTATAGGTGGCGTGATGCATGGCTGGATTCCGGCCGGAGCACTAGCAGAATATGCCGGTAAGGACAATCCCTTTGCAGTACTTATTGCTGTTTTAATCGGCATTCCATTATATTCAAATGCAGCAGGAGTTATTCCACTGGTCAGTGAGCTTACAAGAGCAGGAGTCGCAACAGGAACGGCATTATCATTTATGATGGCTGTAACCGCATTGAGCTTGCCGGAAATGATTCTTTTGAGGAGAGTACTGAAACCGAAGCTGCTTGCAATATTTATTACTATTGTCGGCCTTGGGATTGTATTTACAGGTTATTTGTTTAATTTTATTATTGCATAATTTTGTAAACTGCAAATAAATTTTCTATCATCTATTTTCCGCCAGATCCCATACTGGATTTGGTGGAATTATTATTGTTTTTACAAAAAAATACTCTTCCAGTGTCACAGGTGACTACTCATGAAAGAGTTATATAAACGCATATATAACTTTCTGGGTTTGACCGTTGGTATGATTGAGTAAAAATGTCCTTCTGAATCTCAACCTACAATGTCCACTCTTTAATAAATTTTGAAGCATCTTTAGCCTATATGACGATTTTAATAAAACCATCCGTCTTCACGACATGTTTGTTAGTTCTATTAATCAATGAATCCCCTACAAACAGGCCGCTAATAATGATCAAGACACATCCAAAACGTATTAGCGATAGCTATGTTTTTCTTTAAGAAAGAGAATGACAACAGCATATAGAACATACCCCAACTCATATTCAGTTCAAGAACAGTCAGTACGGATACAGAGAGTGCAATACCCTTAATCTGGCAACCAACTTTTCTACTGCAGGGCTGATCTTGGACATAATTAACCCTACAATCAATTTTAGATATATTTTGATTTCCACAGGATGAAAAAAATCTTAATATTCATGATTCAGTAGAATATTTTAAACGGCATTTCCTGCTATATCTTCTTGGATGCTAAATGGATTTCTGTGAAAGCAATGCCTAAAGCCATCCCAATATAAAAAATTGGTCCGTAGAAATCTAAAAAAGCAGACAATTGTCGGCAATTCTTACATATTATGGTTTGATCGCTTGAATAACTGATGAAACAATGTACTTTTCAATCTCTATCCCCGGAGACCTGTTTTCCAAAACACTAATTGATAATGCACATGAGAAGCGACTGGAATACGAAGTATCGAGATCATTCTTAATTTCTAAAGGCAATTCAGTCGTCAAAATAATATCAGAAAGACGCCCTCCGGGGGTTTATCAGAAGAAAGATTGACGACACAATTTGAAATGATCACGTATGGTCTGATCAGCGACCGGCAAATGTTCAATTTCTCCTAAGATGCAACATTTTTCAGCCTGTTGCCGGTCAGGCAAGATTATGCATGAACAAAACCCATGATCCGATCAGGATCATATCCGAGTACCCACTGACCATTCACATTTGTTTGCGGTACACCCATTTGTCCGGTTGTTTCCACAAGACGTTGACCGGCAGCAGGATCTTGCTGCACATTGATTTCTTTAAATGGCAGTCCTTGCTTTTTCAGAAAATTCTTCACCATATGGCAATAAGGACAAGTATTGGTCGTGTACACAGTTACTTCATTCATCATTCATAGCTCCCTTATAAAGTTTTTCACAATCTTAGTATTTGGATTTCTTATCTCGGCGAGCCGAGAACTCAGTTTTTTTAACTGTTCGTTCCGACTACACTTGCAGTATATACCTATACGGGTATTATGGAAACTGTTTTGCTCACCATTTTTTCAATCAGCCCTCATTCAGCTTTCATGACATTACTTAAAGTATGACAAAAGCAAACCGCGTGATCTGTTTGATCCTGCGATTTGCTCACTCTAGTTTAATCTAATGGGTTACTTTGCTATTTAATCAAAAGTTTACCGTACATGCCCTTTTGTGCATGGCCGGGATACTGGCAGATATAATAGAACGTACCTGGCTGAATTGCCTTAAATGTGGTCGTGGCCATTGCGAAATGGCCGCCTGAGGTTTTGGGCAATGCACGTAGGATACTTCCCGGATAGATACCTCCGTCCATCATTGACATATAGTCATAGGGCGGTGCGGCATCGGTGATTTCAAAGGCGTGCGGCATGTCTGCGTCTTCGTTTACAAACGCTACCGTGACATCAGCACCTTTTGTCACGACCAGCTTCGGATTGACCAGGCCGTCAATGACAAATTTGCCATCGGTCTTCTCGGGACCGCCCGCAATGACAAGCGTCACACTATTGCCTGAATAGGTAATGGTATTCGTTTTTTTGTCAACATGCGCATTCTTCTGTGCAGCAGCAATATCCTTCTGAACGGCAGATTCGGTGACACTGGCTTGGCCACTGTAACTATCTCTCGCCCCGTTCATCATGCCGTAACCGCCACCCATCATACCATAACCATATCGGTCGTAACTCGCTGCATCTGGATTGACATTATCGTCACTGCGATCTGTTTGTGCTGCTTCAGCTTGGGTCCGTGTTTTATTTTGTATGGATACAGCAGAGACTGTTTGAATAGCACCAAAGATGATTAATCCTATTGCAAAGATGCCGACGACGGATAACGCAGCCATCGTTATTCTCATTTTCACGATCCATGCCTCCTTATAAGAATCTGCGAGAGGATTGTTTATCGCATTGGTATACTGCTTTAAATCGTCATCGGGATTCTAATGATAAAATTGCTTCCTTTACCAGGCGCTGATGCGACACGAATCGTTCCCCCGATTTGCTCCAGATTCTGCTTCACAACATACAGTCCCAACCCTTCTCCGGGAACCGTCTGGGCGTTACTTCCCTTGTAATAGGCTTCAAATAAATGCTGCTGTTCTTTGGGCGATATACCTGCACCAGTATCCCTGATCTCGATAGTGAGCATCTTCTCATCCGCCTGGAAGAAAACCTCCACTTTACTGCCCGGTTGGGTGAATTTGTAAGCGTTGGTCAGGATGTTGTAAATACTCTGGCTCAGTTTATACAAATCGGTCTTAATCATTATTTTCTCGTGACTCATCAAGGAAAGTGCGACTTGCTTCTGATCGAATTGAAGCTTAAGCCCGGCAATAATTCGTCGCAGTAAATGGCTGAATTCGAATGCTTCGACGCGGAGCGGGGATGCTTTTCTTTCGGTATCCAGCAGACCGCTCATATTGGAAATGATTGAGGAAATATTCTCGATCTGCATTTCACAGGTTTTGATTTCCTCTGGTGTCAGATCAATGACCCCGTCCTGAAACCCTTCCAGATGTGTCTTCAATATTGTGAGCGGCGTCCGCGTCTGATGAACCATTTCATCAAGTAGACGCTTACGCCCTTTTTGTTTCAGCTTTAATCGTGATTTCAATTCCTTCAGGCTTTGCTGGATAATCCGGACCTCCCGGATTTTTGAGAGCGGAATATCCACCTGATTTCCCAAATCGATATTCAGCGCCATAGATGAGGTATTTCTTAAGTCTCTGCTCAATCTTCGGCTCACGAAGAGCCCGATTATTATCAGTAAAGCCAGCACGATAACGAAAGAGAGCAGGCTGGTGCGAATCAGCGCGGAACGAAACATCATGGAAGTCAGAGAATCACCGATGGAACTGTAGTGCGTCACGTTTACCGTGCCGATCGAAATGCCGGATTCCTTGAGTTCCGTCCGGTCGACCTCCTGGGAAAATGTGCCCGGCGCCCTGTGCCGCATCATACCGCTCATCATATTGTTCATGCTGCTAATGTCATTACTAACATTCGCAATGACCGAGCCATCCGCTTTATAGAGCGTGATTCGGGTAACCGGATCGTTCAAATATGACGCAAGCTGCGCCTCAATCTGCCGGGTAGTCATGTTATTTTGAGAAAGTGCTATTTTTGAAAAACTCTTGATCTGTGACAGGCTTTTATTATATTCACTGGTCGTGTAGGTCTGAAAATAGCGGTTGATGAGCGAACTGAAGATCAGCGTATTGACAACGATCGCAAGAACGGCCGTTAGGGTCAGCATGATCAGCCACTGCCGCCGTATGGTCATTGTTTCACATCCCCGAAAATGTAACCCGCACCATATTTTGTGATGAGCATCTTTGGATGCCTGGGGTCTTCCTCGATTTTCTGACGAATACGCTTGATATAACTGTCAATGTTGCGGTCATATCCCTCGTAATTGTTTCCATATGCCAGTTCAATGAGCTGCTCTCGGGTCAGCACCTGACCTTGATGCCGAAACATAACAAGAAGCAGTGCGTACTCGGCAGAAGTGACCGGAATCTCTTCCTCTCCCTGATAGAGCTTCATGCTGCCGGTATGCAAGTGCAGCGCTTTACAATGATAAACCATTTCATCGGTTTCATGGTAAACCCGCTTGATGATCACCCGAACACGTTTCATTAGCTCCTTAAGGCTGAATGGTTTGACGACATAATCATCTGCGCCCGTGTCAAACCCGTGAAGTCTGTCAATTTCCTCCTGCTTTGCTGTAAGCATAATGACCGGAACGTCGGAAACCTTTCGGATTTCCCGCAGCACCTCAAATCCGTCAATTCCAGGCATCATAATATCTAATAGAATGAGGTGAATGGTCTGGCTGCCAAAGATCTCAAGTGCTTCGAAGCCATCTTTCGCAAGAGAAGGAATGTAGCCTTCTTTCTCAAGATATTTGGCTACGACATCCCGTATTTCCTTTTGATCTTCCACAATCATCACATGATAGTCCATTCCACTCAACTCGTCCCCATTTGAGAATTATGCTGCTTTGCCTGCCTCATCAAATACGTCCGCTGTTTATTTGCCCAGTACCTTCTTCATCTTTAAGTACTCCTCTTCGCTTATTTCTCCCTTTGCGTAACGTAGTTTCAAAAGTTCGAGCGAACCGTCATCCTTTTTTTTAGGTGAGGCCATTCTGAACAGAATCACGGCGACAATGATGACCGCAGCCAGCAGCAATACACCCGTACCCATCATCATCCAGGGCCCAAAAAATCCGTCTCCATAGCCAAAACATCCACCAAAACCATTATATCCTCTGAACATCATACAAATCCTCCTTAACTGTCATTTAAATTTTGTCGCTTAAGACCGGATTGTTTTCAGCATCCGGTTGTAGGTATCTTCGTCAATCTCCCCTGAGACAAAACGCTGTTTCAGGATCTCTTCCGCATTTGACGTTTTATCCCGGCTGAGCCCGTTTCTGCTTGTCTGACGAAAAAGGTAGTAGCCACCAAACACTAGTAGAATAATTATAAGAAGCATCAATAGAAAGGCCTCCTTTGGATTGTTTCTATAATCATTATTACCGAAAAATGTGGCACAATTATGATTAAGTTCATTAAATTTCAATTTAAAACATGGTATAA
>NZ_BJMS01000100.1 GCF_006539285.1 Sporolactobacillus inulinus | reverse complement strand
TTGGTTTTTCTTCATTGTCGAAAAGGAAGTACTTCGGCTAGCGGTTCGAAAAGAAGAAGCCACATCCCCTAAAGAAGTCGAGAAGTATTTAAAGTACTTTCTCAGATGCGGATTCCCGATCCACAATTATCGGTTGGGCATCAGGTTAAGCGCCCAATCTGATAAATAGACGGAAAAATTTCCTTTATTAAAAAATAAAATAAAAAATAGCTTAAATACACGGAGCATTTCCGCTTATCAACGTGAAAAACGTGAACATGGGGGAATTTGCTTTTAATAATCGGAAAATCTCCCCTTATATGCTCCTGAAATGAACTCTACTTTGCATATAACCGAAAAATCTCCGCTTATTTTACGAGTTACTTAATTAAGGACCAGAATACTTAATGAGCTCAAAAATGTCTAAGAACTCCTCATTTAGATGCTCGGACGCCTGCGGAGCGTCCCTGTTGACCACAGGCCATAGGGGAGACCCGCAAAATACCAGCATGTCTGAGGAAGCACCTAGACTGTCCGCGATCAACCCCTGTTGATGCGAGCATAGCTGATGAAGCGAGGCACTCCACGATCCGTCAGCAAACACTAAGAACGCTCCAATTTTTTCAAAATTCAACATTTACTTGCTATTTATTTTGCGAAAAGCGTATAATGAATTTATTAAAAATTTGTAAAGAGATCTAACATCAGGGGGCGCTCGAAAAATGATAAAGAAATTATCCATAGTCTCACTTTTACTCGCATTTATTCTCGTCTTCACGGCCTGTTCTTCAGGCAGTAGCGGTTCTTCTTCTGAAAAAAAATCAAGTACGAAGAAAACCTTGCGCATCGTCAATGATGCATCATATCCGCCGTTTGAAACGCTTGAAAAAGGCAAGATGGTTGGGTTCGATGTTGATGTGATCAAGGCACTTGCCAAAGCGGCCGGCTACAAATACAAACTGGAAAACGTCGGCTGGGATCCGGTCTTTGCCGAACTGAAATCAAAAACAGCGGACATGAGTATCTCAGCCATTTCAATAACGGAGGATCGCGAGAAAACATATGATTTCTCGAATCCTTATTACCGTTCGATCAACGAAATCATGGTTCCAAAATCAAGCAAAATAAAATCCGCTCAGGATCTGAAGGGCAAAACGGTTGCCGTTCAGCAAGGAACAACGGGTCAATATGCGGTAGAAAAAGTACTTGGAAAAAACAATCCGAAGATTAAAAAATTCAAAACCGTCAACCTTGCGATTATGGAAATGCTCAACCACGGCGCAGATGCAGTGGTTGCCGATAATGGTGTGATGGATTATTATGTAAAGAATAACCCGGGTAAGAACTTGAAAACCGTTGGCGATGAAAAGACATTTGATGGCGAGTTCTACGGCATGATGTATCCGAAGGACAGTAAGCTGAAAGCAACGTTTGATAAAGCGATCAAAAAAATTATTGACGACGGCACCTACTCGAAGATCTACAAGAAATGGTTTGATAAAGAACCGGATTTGGACAAGCTACAAGCAAACAATTAATGAATCATAATAACAAGTAACATTCACCGGTTGCTTAACATTTTGTTAAGCAACTTTTTAGGTTAGGGGAGGATTCAGTTGGGCGTAAACCCTTTAGATATCATCAGAGAATATTTGCCCTTTTTAGCAAGCGGTACGTTGTTCACGATCGGATTTTCACTTGGCGGCATTATTTTTGGAACGATCCTCGGATTGTTCATCTGCTTTGGAAAAATGATTCGTAACAAGCTGCTCCGTGCTCCATTTGTCTGTTACATCACATTTTTTCGCGGCACGCCGCTGTATGTGCAGATATTGATCATTCACTTCGGCCTGGTTCCACTCATTTTCCATCAATCGAACGGAATCGTTGCCGGTGTCATTGCTCTGTCGCTGAACGAGGCTGCCTACATTGCCGAAGTGTTCCGTGCCGGCATTCAATCGATTGACGAAGGGCAGACTGAAGCAGCGCGATCGCTCGGCATGGACCGTTTGCAGGCGATGCGTTACGTCATCTTGCCGCAAGCCGTCCGCCGCGTCCTGCCGCCAATGGGCAATGAATTCATCAGTTTGATCAAAGACAGCTCGCTGATCGCAGCCATTGCGGCACCGGAATTGACCTATTGGGCACAAGCGATGGGCGCGCAGTACGCGATTGTTTGGACACCATATCTGACGATCTCCTTTATCTATCTGATCCTGACGCTGACAATGAGTTTTCTCGTAAATCGCCTGGAAAGAAGGATGGCGACAAAATGATGATTAAAGTAGAAAAACTAAAGAAAACCTTTGGTGAAAATGAGGTACTGAAGGACATCAACCTTGACGTTGAGAAACAGGAAGTTGTCGTTGTCATCGGCCCATCCGGTTCTGGAAAATCAACGCTGCTTCGTTGTATTAATCAGCTGGAGACGATAACCTCAGGGCATGTCTTTATTGAAGGCACCGACATTTCAGACAAGAATGCCAACATTAACAAGATTCGCGAAGACGTAGGGATGGTGTTTCAACAATTCAACCTGTTCCCGCATATGACCGTGCGCGACAATATCATGTTGGCACCAACCAAAGTGAAAAAAGTGAGCAAAGATAAAGCGAAAGCGAAGGCAATGGACTTGCTCGGCAAGGTGGGGCTGGCAGAGAAGGCAGATGCCTATCCGGATTCACTGTCCGGCGGGCAGAAGCAGCGCATCGCCATTGCGCGAGCGCTTGCCATGGAACCGAAAATGATGCTGTTTGACGAACCCACATCGGCGCTTGATCCGGAAATGGTCGGCGAAGTGCTCGACGTCATGAAACAGCTTGCTGAAGACGGCATGACAATGGTCGTCGTCACTCACGAAATGGGTTTCGCTCGCGAAGTCGGCGACCGCGTCGTTTTTATGGACGGCGGCTACATTGTCGAAGAAAATGAACCGAAACAGCTGTTCGAACACCCGCAAGAAGAACGAACCAAAGCCTTTTTAAGTAAAGTGTTATGAAAACGAAACGACCCCCAGGCAACCGAGCACAATTGCCTGGGGGTTTTTTCTTATTAAGGACGCGAGTGGAACTTAGTCGAGCCATTTAGGGGACGCGCTGAGCAACCGCAGACGATAGCAATTTTTCGCCGTTTCACCCAGCCGGTCAAGCAGATTATAATTAACCACAGCGCCGACCGCCGCACCGATACCCGGCATCAGCTGCAGCATCTTGGCAAAATCAAGATAGTCGCGGTATTCCTGCTGGAATTCTTCCCAGTCCAAGTCCAGAAATTCTTGTTTGCGCGTTTCCCAATGTTCAATAACCGCGAGCGTCTCATTCCGTACCTCATCGCTCGAAAAAGCGAGCTTGAACACTTGCAGAATAAAGACGCGTTCCGAATAGTCTTTCGTGTCAAAGCCGTAAACCGACGCCGCGTCAAAGAGAAATTTCATTTTGATTGAAAGCAGCAGCGGAAAGTCAGCGAGACCAAGCAGAATGCCGCCGGCACCGGTACCCGCGCCTTCAACCACAGCCGTCTTCCGGTAGTTGGACAACTTCTGCGTGAGCAATTGATCTTTTTCCTCAAGAGACAAGCCGGCAGCCTGATCTTTTTTCGTGATCCACTGTGAACCATTCAAGCAGGCCTGAACCATATTTTTAATCGCAACCGTAATCGCATTCATGACCTTTTCAGGAATGTAGCCATTAATCTTTGCCTGAACTTTTTTGGACATCCGGTTCAGCAGATTCGACGGCTTGCGCATTTTTCGCTTCCAAACCATGATTTCATCATAAGCCTTCAACTCATAATCGTTCATCGGAACCCTCCTTGTTTGATTTACGCATGCCGATCGAAGCGCGTTTCACTTAAAAAAGCGAAATACTTGGGGTGCATAGGAAAGAAAAGCAGACATGACCAAATCATGCAGAGTTGCTTGACGAACGAACAACAGAAGGCGAGTTCAAACTCATTAGAAATTGCTTACGCGTGCACACAACATTTTTGATGCACGATGCAAAAAACGCTGAAAATGCCGATTCAGAAGTAAAAATTGGATAAATGAATCCGGCCGATTACCGGGTTTGAATCGTTTTCTAAGTCATTCACCCTATTTTTTCCCAACGGCTTAGGCGCCTGCCCATCCGGATTTGCGCGCTGGGCATACAGTAGTAACAAATACGATAGGCAGGTGTTTCGAAAATGTATCAGGATCAAAATGGGGATGCATATCCGTACGGCTATGAGTCGTACGACATTGAGCCGTACAGTTATGTAAACGATTATGACGATATTTATGTTGATGGGCGTGAACAGCCGCAGCCGTTTTTCATTCCGCCGAATGCGATTCAACAAGAGTTGAACCGCGGCCGTCGCGGCCATTTTTACCGCACGCGGCTGGCAAGTTACAATCAGATGATGCTCATTCAGCTCTTGGGGATCAATCAGAACACGGGCATGGTGAGCATGAACGTTTACTTGCCCTGGCAGCGACGCTGGGTTCAGCACCAGGAACACTTTTCCGATATGTCCGGACTCACGTATGTCGGCCCTACGCCTCCGCCGGGCGTTCCATTTCCAAGACCCACGCAGCCGCCGCGTCCGCCGCGCCCATGGTGGTGCCCGCAATTTCCATGGCATCCTGCGTGTAGATAAAAAAAAGAAAGTCCAACAGAAAGAGATGGCACCGTGCGTGCGGGCCATCTCTTTCGTTGTTTGATCGGCGCTCGTTTTCGATTAGACTTCCTTATAAACGGTGACTTCTTTAATTTCCGGCAGCAGGCTGTAGGCAGTGAGCCGATGCTGGCCGTCGTACAAACTGAGATCTTTGCCTACGATCATCGGCGGAAGCTTGCCGCCTTCGTGCAGGTGGTCAACCATTTGTTTGACGTTATCGGTGTGATAATCGTCGTAGTTTTCCGGATCATTGGCCCATTCTTTGTACGTGATCAAATTTTTACCATTGTTGCTGAACGTGCAAGGGACGTCGTACAGCGCTTCCTTTGCGATTGTCGTAAGCACAAATTGGTGGTCGTCCGTGCCAAACGCGTCGTTTTGCAGATCACTGTATTGGCTGCAAATCGCTTTTCCTGTTAAAACCTCTCCCATATGCAACCCCTTCTAAACGATTTCCAAGCCGCAAAATGATGGTTGCGGCAATTCTTTCATTCATTATAAAATGCCTCATCCTGCAAAGTAAAGATGATTCTGGGGCGATTTGACAGATGGTAACTTTTTGCTAAACTTAACGTTAATATAATCTGAAGCGGAGGCGCGCGTATGTCGGTAGAAGCAGTGAAGGATTATTTCAGGTCGGTCGGTCGTGAAAAGGATGTCATTGAGCTTGAACTTTCCAGTGCAACGGTGCAGTTGGCTGCGGAACATCTGCATGTTGCACCGGAACGGATTGCGAAAACGCTCGCGTTTCGAGGCGAAAACAAGCAGGGTGCCCTGGTTGTCGTCATGGCTGGTGATGCCAGGATTGACAACAAGAAATTCCGCCATGAGTTTGGATTCAAGGCGCATATGCTCTCGCCGGAAGAGACGCTTGAACAGGTTGGTCACGCGGTGGGCGGCGTTTGCCCATTTGCCTTGAAGCATGACTGGCCGGTTTATCTGGATGAATCATTGAAACGGTTTGAGACTGTTTTCCCGGCATGCGGCAGCAGCAACTCAGCGATCGAGCTAACGATTGACGATCTGTATCAATTTGGAAACGGCAAGGCATGGGTCGACGTCTGCAAGGGCTGGCAGGACGAAGCGGAGGCTTAATCGGTAATACTAAAGACTTAGTGCAGAATAGAACGTCGGAGGGTTTCGGGACCCCCGGCGTTCTTTTACACTAGAGAAGTAGACAAAAACAAACGGCCGGATTCGCTGACTTGAGGCGAAAAGGTCGATTTTATACATGAAAAAGGAGTTTTTCGATGAAACGATTTGCGATTGTACTGGTCATTGTTGCGCTCGCCTATTTCATTATTTTCAAGCCGATCCCGTTGCTGCCGTTCAGCAAGCAGCAAGCATCAGCCCCGGTCACGGAGCAGGTCGACCAGATCAAGCTTGAGGTTGGCAGCATGCACACCGAGGTCAAATTGAGCGATGACGACCAGGTGCACGCGGAGTTGAAGGGAAGAGGCAGCGTGAACGTCGTACGTTCCGGCAACACGGTTCACGTGGAAACACGTCGACCGTTCACCTTGTTTAACTGGTGGAACCGTACACGCCTAACCGTCAGTATCCCGCGCGACTATGAGCGAGCACTTGACTTCACCATTGGCTCAGCAGATCTGGATTTCACCGCTGAACCCGAAACGACGTACACAGCACTGACGGCGGATGTCGCCTCAGGTTCGATGACGGCGAAAAATGTGACTGCAGAGAAAACCACGATTACCGTGCGTTCCGGAAATGCACGCTTAAATCATTGGAAGACTTCATCGGCCGATCTTGTTGTGCGGTCGGGGAACCTCAAAGCAACCGACTACCACGGTGGATTTAACGCACAAGTAAACTCCGGAAACCTGACAATGGATGTCGCAAAGTTTACCGGATCGGTCAAAACAACCGTACGCTCCGGACGCGCAAGGATCCATTTGCCACGCGACGCCAGCTTCCGCCTGAAAGGCAACGCAAACAGCGGCTTGATTCAATGCACGCTTCCGCTGAAGGAGAAGGGCAAAGGGGAGAACACGATCGAAGGCGTGCATGGCTCGGGCACGTACACGTTTGACGCTACGGTCAACAGCGGCTTGCTGCATATTAATTGAGCAAATTGGAACAGGGGTTCGGCGATCGTGCCGGTCCTTTTTTTCATTTTCATTAAGGAAGAAAGCTTATGATTTTGCCCCGTCTTCAAACCCATAGACCCATGTCTTGGCCAAGCATCAAGCGCGAAGATGCGCGACGTGGAATGTTGGGATTGTATCATATTTCTACCTTGTCGGTTTGATTCATGATATTATAGTAGAGTTGCCCGATGCTGATGATCGAACGCCAAGCATCAGCAAGGTTATTCATGAAGGTTTGAGAAAGAAGTGGTGGAATGGAAACATTAGAAGAAAAAAAGATTCAAACGCATGAAAATCTCAACGTGATCCCAATTGTGCTCATTTTGCTTTCAGGCGGGTTTGTCACAATATTGAACCAGACGCTGCTAGTCACAGCGCTGCCGAGTATCATGCATGATCTGAATCTTACATCGGTTAGTGTGCAGTGGCTTCAGACAGTATTTTTGCTTGTCAACGGGATTATGATTCCCATTACAGCCTTTCTTGAGGGAAGGTTTACCACGCGAAAATTGTTTTTGTTCGCAATGGGATCATTTACTCTTGGTACGCTGATCTGTCTGCTTGGGGACAACTTTCTCCTATTAATTATCGGGCGCATTGTCCAAGCGATGGGCGCCGGCATCATGATGCCGCTGATGATGACGGTTATGTTTATCATTTTTCCAATTGAAAAACGTGGATCGGTGATGGGGATCTTTGGACTCGTGATCGGGTTTGCGCCGGCGATCGGCCCGACCTTGTCCGGCTGGCTGATCAACCACTATTCATGGCGGATTTTGTTCTACGTCGTGCTGCCGGTGGCGCTGCTTGATTTCATTCTTGCTTATTTTATCCTGAAGAATGTCACCAAACTGACTTACCCGAAACTGGATGTGTTATCGATTGTCCTGTCAACGATCGGATTTGGCGGTATCCTGTATGGCTCGAGTATCGCTGGAAGTCGCGGCTGGGGCGATCTTGAAGTTCTAGCCACGTTGGCGATTGGGGCTGCGGCGCTGGCGGTCTTCATCTACAGACAGCTTCATCTCGACCAGCCGATTCTTGAGTTCCGCGTCTTCCGCTATCCGATTTTTACGCTGACAACGGTAATCGGTATGCTGTGCTTCTCGGTGTTCATTGCCGGAGCGACGATGCTGCCAATCTATATGCAGACGATGCTCGGGTTCTCACCGCTCAAATCGGGGCTGATGCTGCTTCCGGGTGCAATCGTGATGGGCGTCATGTCACCGATCACCGGACGCATCTTTGATCGAATCGGCGCGCGCGGACTCTCGATCACCGGTGTATCGATTTTGTTGCTGATGACGCTGCTGCTTGCTCGCGTGGATGCTGAGACGTCGTTTGCCTATTTGGCAATCGTCAATGCTGTGCGCATGATGGGACTTTCGATGGTACTGATGCCGACCACCACGGCCGGCCTCAATCAGCTGCCGCACCATCTGATTCCGCACGGCACGGCGATGAACAACACGATGCGCCAGGTCGCCGGTTCGATTGGTACCGCGATCCTGTTCACCGTCATGGCCTCAACCGCGCTCGATCCGAAAAAATTCGGCGTCAACGGACTAATTCACGGCATCGATATCGCATTCACCGTGGCTACACTCTTATGCGGCGTTGCACTGATCTTAACCTTTTTCGTAAAAAAACCAAGCGTATCACACTAAAAATAACCCCAAAACCTCCTTTTAGCACACTCTGAAGTGCAGAAGGAGGTTTTTTGCTTTAATTATTGAGCGTTGCGCTTTAGCTTTTGCGGGATTCGCTTTAACTTTCGTGAGCTTCCTTTAACCTCGAAAATCTGCTTTCATTCTTGCACAATTCCATTCGATTGTTGTGCATCTCATTGAACGCGATGATTTGCTTCATTAGGAGTGCGCCGGCGAGCGGCGCACGATTCGAACGCAGAGCGCCTCTGCAGCATACGCTGATAAAAAAAGTATGCAGTGGGGGCGTTCGCTGATGCCAAAGCTATTCGATCAGATGCAGCCATTTTTTGATCCACGCTGGCTGCGTCAGCAGATTTTTGAGACGATTGATTTTTACGATCCGCAGTGTGTTGATCAGAAAAACGGCGGTTTTTTTCATTGCTATCTGGATGATGGCACCATTTGTGACCGGACGACAAAATCACTGGTGGGTACGGCACGCTTCATCTACATATTCAGCGTTGGCACTATGCTCGGCGGTCCGGCACGTTGGAAGACGATCGCGAAACATGGATTGCGCTTTCTCAATGAAGTCATGCGTGACCGAATCAATGGCGGTTACTATTGGCAGGCGGAGGAACGCCAAGTCAGCGATGATGGAAAAGATACCTATGGACAGGCGTTTGTTCTGCTCGCCTTGGCAACGGCGACCAAAGCGGGCATTGCCGAGGCACAGCCGCGAATCAAGGAGTTGGCGCAAACGATCAATGCCCATTTGTGGGACGACGCACATCAACTCTATGTTGCGAAAAAGAGCCCCAATTGGAGCTGGACGGATCCGTACCGGGGACAGAATCCGAACATGCACCTTTGCGAAGCGATGATTGCCGCCTACGAAGCGACCGGCGACCGTGATTACCTCGAAACCGCGCACACACTCGCACGCACCGTGACGGTCACACTCGCGGAGCAAACGGGCGGTTTGATCTGGGAACAGTACGATCAGAACTGGCGACCGGACTGGGTGCGCCACGCCGAGTACGCGGGTAACGAGTTCCGCCTTTACGGGTATGTGCTCGGCCACTCGATTGAATGGAGCAAGCTGCTCACAAAAATTTACGCGTATACGCGCGAACCATGGCTGCTTGATCGGGCCAAAGCGCTCTATCATCAAGCATGGCGACGCGCCAAAGACGACCGCTTTGGTGGCTTGATCTTCTCAATTACCCCGGATGGCCAACCGCTCGACACGTATAAATACTATTGGGTCATGGCAGAAGGCCTCGGCGCATCGGCACGGCTGGCTGCAGCCGACCCGGCGCAGCAGCGCGCATACCTGGATAACTATCAATGGCTGTTTAACTACTGCTGGAACCATTTGATCGACCACCGCTATGGCGCCTGGTATCCGAAGCTGACCCGTTCCAACTTACGCACCGGTTATGAAAAGAGTCCGCTTAACAAAACCGATTATCACCCCGTCACGAATGAACAGGAGGCCATGCACGTTTTTGAAAAACTAGGCCCAGACGCACTTTAAACGAAACCGCTCCTCAGCGTACCCCCAGACAGAAACCGGTGACATGATCAGCTGGTAGCAGAGCAGAAACAGCACCAAGCCAAGCCGATTGCGGCGCACCCTCAAGCCGAGTCTTTTAAAAACACGATTCTTTTGATAGAGGTAGAGTGATCCGAAACTTAGAATGGTCAGCGGCAAAACGAGCAGCGTGGTCAGGCCAACGATCCAGTAAATGCCGAAGAATGCCAAAATCAGCCCAGGAATCCAGCACACAGTGTAAACGATGTCCAAGTACGGCATCATCAGATTAATTCCGGTTAGATATTTCGTATAGACGAGGGGATGCTGCCACGGCTTAATTTCCGTCAGACCTTCAATCATACCGCGCGCCCAGCGTGAACGCTGTTTGGCAAAATGGGCCAGCGTTTCCGGTGCATCGGTGAAAGCGACAGCCAGCGGTTCAAAATAGACGCGCCATTTTTTATGAAGCAGCCGCCAGGTCAGGACAATGTCCTCGCCAATCGCATTCGGCCAGCCGCCAACCGCTTGGACGCATTCGGTTTTATAGAGACTGAACGCGCCTTGGGCAACCAGCGTACCTTGATAAAGCCCTTGCAGCCGTTTGACCGAAGCAATGCCGAGGAAATAATCCCATTCCTGCATGCGCGTGCAAAGCGAAGCGCGGCTATTGCGCACCAGCATCGATCCGGCAACCGCACCTACATCATCTGGACTGCTGACCATACGCGCAACAAGCGCACGCACCGCCGAAGGATGAAGCAGCGTGTCGGCATCGAGTGTAATCACAAAAGGGGTGGCGACATGTTGCAGCCCCTTGTTCAACGCGTGAAATTTGCCCGGACGTTTCTCATGGAGCAACGTAACGTCCAAATCCAGCACTTTGGCTGCACGAGTAACCGCGCCCTCCGTATCGTCATGCGAATGATTGTCGATCACAATCACATGCAGATGCGCCCGATAATCTTGCCGGGACACATAGCGAAGGGTCTGCTCAATCGACGCCTCTTCGTTGTAGGCGGCGATCAACAGGGTCACCGGAACCGACGGATGTGCCTGTTTCCAGCGCGGCTGCCGGTCAAAGAACAGACTAATAATCAAGAAGGCATTCAAATATCCCGGGATATAGGCAATGGCACTGATCAGAATCAAGGCAAGCGGAAAGGAAACCACCGCGGAGAAATCAAGCAGCCACGGCAGCGATATATAAATAGAAAAGAGCAGCCAGGCAAAAGCAAAACCATGGCTGATCCAGAATTTTATCGAAACGGGTACATACAACTTGCGAGATTGCCTATTTGGCTCAAGCGGAGGGATAAGCAAATTCATAGCAGACTCCTAGAAAAATAGTATGACGGATGATCCGCGAGCACATGGCACAAGCATGAGCGTTTAAGTGATGTTTTTAGAAAA
>NZ_BJMS01000099.1 GCF_006539285.1 Sporolactobacillus inulinus | reverse complement strand
TGATAAAGTGGCTCACTTTTGATGTGATCACTCTGGCTCAATTTCATATTGACAAAAACAGTAAGTGAGGTACTATGATGATTTCGGATAATTACAAACATCAGTTGGTTAAAGGAACCAGGCAAATAGATCTATCATTAGGACGAGACTCTGAATTTGAAAAATTGGCCCAAGAAATAACCGATGAACAAAACGATAAAGCTATATTAGAATTAATCAAAAATTTAGGAGTGTTATCTAAACAGCAATTTTTACCTAATAAGATTGATCAAAAACAGGAAAAACTTATTGAGATTTTATGCGCATTTCTGGGAGCTTCAAAAGTTGATGGACTATTTCAAACTCTAAAGGAATCATCTAATATTTCTGTAGATGAGATACTCATCCAATTAGATGAACTAGTTGGTTTGGAGCATGTAAAACAACAGGTTCGTGATTTGATTGATTTTAATCAGATACAACAATTACGAGTGAAAAATGGATTGAAAAAATCGAATAAAACCTTACATATGGCATTTCTAGGCAACCCTGGAACAGCTAAAACTACTGTTGCTCGTATTGTTGGAAGAATGTATAAAGCGATCGGTTTATTGAGCAAAGGACAATTCATTGAAGCAAGCAGAACGGATTTAATAGCGGAGTACCAAGGACAGACAGCAATCAAAGTGAAAAGATTAATTAACCGAGCTAGAGGAGGCGTTCTATTTATAGATGAAGCGTATAGTATTACTGAAAACGATCATAGTGATAGTTACGGAAGAGAAAGTCTTACTGAGTTAACGAAAGCTCTTGAAGATTACCGAGATGATTTGGTAGTAATAGTTGCAGGATACACTGACTTGATGGAAAAGTTTTTTGAATCAAATCCAGGGCTAAAATCGAGATTTAATACTTTTATTTCATTCAATGATTATTCCCTTGATGAACTTGTAGAGATATTCAAATACACTTGCAAGCAAAATGACTATAGCGTAGAAGGACAAGCTATTGCTAGTGTTCGTGATTGGTTGTGGGCAAAGTTAGATAAAAAAGATGAACATTTCTCAAATGGACGATTAGTTCGCAATTTATTTGATGACATAACGTTGAATCAGTCGAAAAGGTTGTCCGCACTGAAAAGTGAAATTAGTAAGGAGATGTTACTTTTGTTAATAGCAGAAGACGTTCCAACAACATGAGATGGGCTTTGTAAGACGGAACTCGTATGTTCTCCTAGAGTAGGGCTTGTCCACATTCACCTACTTAAGGTGAAATGATACAAAATTCCTAGTCAAAAGACTAGTGCGTATGCGAAAATTTAATTCCCGAGAGACTATTAATTACTGTGAGGTGTTTAAAATGCCTGTAACAATTATTGAAAATTTTAATCCAAATGATCCTAGAACAGAAGGAGAAAAATATTTATTAGAGGTATTCAGAACAAGTCTTAGATTTGAAGGCTGGACAGTATTTGAACAGCCCCATATTAATTCTATGAAACCTGATTTTGTCTTAACTCATCCCCAAAAAGGTATTTTAATTATAGAAGTTAAGGATTGGAATTTAAACTCTGAGGTATACAGTGAAAATGGTTATATCCGTGGTACCGATGGAATTTATTATAAAAGCAATCCTATAAATCAAGTCGAGTATTATAAAAGAAATATTTTGCATTATCAGCTGCTTTCGAGTGTCGATTTATCTGAAAAGTTTCCACGTTATTTTTCATGTATTGAAACCATTGTTTATTTTCACTATGCAACTAAACAGGCAGCCATGAAATATTGCAATGCTTTTGGAAGCTACACAAAAGTATGGACTAAAATAGATATAGATTATATAGGGAACTTCGCAAATCGTTTAAATCAAAAAGAACATACATATGCATTATCCAGAAACTATTCTAGCTTTTCAAAGAATGGTTTACTTGGAAATTTAGTATCTGAGTTAAATCTACAACTCCAGTATGCTGATTATAACTATGAACGTCGGCAACCTTTTATTTTGACAAGTGATCAAAAAAAGTTAGCTAATTTAAACCCGCGTTCTATTCGTAGATGGAGCGGGGTAGCAGGCTCAGGAAAATCATTAATAATTGCCGAAAAGGCCGTTCAAGCAGCGAAAATGAATAAAAAAATTTTAGTTTTGAGTTTTAATATTACATTAAGACACTATTTAAGAGATCTCTGTAGTCAACAATTCGGTCCGGAAAAATATCAAGGAGAGCGAAAAAAACTTAAATCTCAAATTACTATTAGTCATTTTCATGATTTTATTAAATTGCTTTTGACTGAGCACCAGTTGGACGTAAATTTTCGAGAGGACAATGAACATACGGATTTTGAAAGCTCGCTCCTAAAAACTGCAACTGATTACTTTCGTTCACATCCCATAAAGCCCCATCTTAAATTTGACTATATCTTAATTGATGAAGGACAAGATTTTAAGGCGGATTGGATACGTTTTTTAAAGAACTTTTTCACTGGTAGTGGCGAGTTATTTATTGTATATGATAAATCACAAAATCTATATGGCCATGGCGTATGGATAGAAGACAGTGAACAAATAAAAGAAATTGGCTTTAAAGGAAAACCAGGTCATTTGAAATATACACACAGATTACCAAATAAAATAGTTCAAAAAATTAGAATCATAAGACAGCGATTACACATGGAAGGCGAAGAGATTCTATTAGCTAAACAAGAACAAGAAAGCTTCTTTCAAAAAACATTTTGGTATAATTGCCATCCTCGAACTCGTCTAGAGAAATTACAACAAATTGAGCAACATCTTAGGCATCTATGCGATTCCAACCAATTAGAGGATATCACTATTCTCACAACTAATGAAAATACTGGTGCCGAAATTGTAAAGCACATTAATAAACTTGGGGTCGAGACTTCCCATGTTTATGACTTAAATAGACAACAAGACATAGAACGACGAAAAATTGAAAAGTGGAAATTTCAGGGCGGAACTGGTCGACTAAAAGTTTCTTCTTATCATAGTTTCAAAGGTTGGCAAACACCAAACGTTTTACTTATTTTAGACTCTCCGACAACTAATTATAATGGAGAACAAATCATTATGGGTAATCCACCAATTGAAGCTGTACAGAATGCATTATTTATTAGCATGTCAAGAGTAAAGGGAAGATCTGATAATGGGGTATACACTTTTACTTGTTTAAATTATCTAGCTGAATATGATCCTTTGGAGTCTATTTTTGATGAACAATATGAAGCTGAATTACCATTTTAATAGATTTCAGTTACAATCACTTTTTACCTTGGTAAAAAGTATTGAAACGAAAAGGCTAAAAGCTGATACCGACTAAGGCGGTGGGTTTAGACCCCTCTTTTGGAAAAAAAACAATCATTCACGATACAGGTTTAACCTATGTCATAGATGCAGTCCAACTTATCCCGTTAAAAGATATTGATTGGCTCAAATTAAAAAGAATTTGATTTTTATTATTTGAAAATGAAAACCGTTTAGGAGGAAGATTCATGACTGAATATAGAACTATTGGCAAAATTATTGGTGTAAAAGAAGACAATGATAATAAATTTCAGATTAGAATTTGTGCCACCTCGGAATTTTCAATATGTACTGATAAGATACTGCCGGACAAATCAAATAAAATGTTTAATTCATGGATTCCTTTACAGGGATTTGGGACCACAGAGCAATACGATTGTATTACAAAAGAGAACATGATCTTGCCGCTTCCACAAACAACATGGTTAACGATTAGTTCAGACAAACTATCAAAATTCGTACTAGATCAATACAAGTCTTCAACGTTATTGTTATTTACTATGTTCTATGCGGGCGAATGTAATGGATACGTCATTAAGGGTGTTGAACTAACGGATGATCTGAAATGAATGCAAATACCCAATATAAGCCTTACTGGCCGGAAACAGTGATTTTTTGGGGAGCGGGCGCAACACAAGGCCTTGGAATGTTAATGACGAAACAAATCGGTAATGTGTTCCATACACTATCCGGGTTATCAAATTCAAAGACTAATCAAGTAGATATTGCAACTATTCAAGAAGCGTTACCGGATGCAACGAATAAAATTATTGATGAATTGAAAGATTTCTTGACAATCATTGATTTGAGACAATCAGATACTAAAAGAGAACAAGCAAGAAATAATCTTGGATTTAATGTAAAACGTGCGGAGAGACTTGCCCGTTTGTATGATTGGAATGCTGTTATACAAGTTATCGAACGTTGCCCAGGAATCAATGCCGGGAGCTTAGCACTTCAGGATCTGTATAATTTACTCGATATGCATATCAAGTCGCAGAACGGTATTGAGGTGGATGGTGAATTTATTACTCTTGATCGCTTAATTTCGGCCAGAAGAACAGTTGATATGCTCACTCAACTTTTTCATACAATAAGTTATCAGAAAATGATAAAAGATGACACAAGTAAACACATTTATCGCCAATACTATGGCTTTGCCAAGTTATTGGCAGACCGTATGAAAAGAGAAGGTCTAGAAAGAGCGAGAAAAGGAAATTTGGATTCACGAGATTTTTATTTGTTTAGTTACGCAGTAATATCGATGAACTGGGATCCAATCTTGCTCTGGTTAATATTTAATGCGCATCGAGAAGCTAATGACTCAGCCTTTAGACCCAACATTGGTATGCCACCTCAGCCTATGAAATTGTTTAATGATCTTGCACATTTTATGGCTGTTAGGAAGGTTAATGGCGGTACTCCCGGCGCTTGGTTCCCAATGAATGAAACAGCAGTCCAAAGGCTTAATGATCCGGATCATCATACAGACAGACGAGTAAGGATAGGAAAATTTTACTTTCCCCATGGTTGTCATGGATTTAGACAATGTCCCAAATGTGGCAAGCTAACTTTCTATCTTGGAAATGACTGGACGTTTGATTCGGATAGTTTATTTCCTCCTCAAATCATTCCATCATTATCGCCGAAAAAAGCACGTTCTACTGAAGAGGAAAAGGCAATAAAAGGTGGTGTGTATGATGCAGTTCAGTGCACACATTGCGGACAAATAACAGAAGCTCATCATACACCGTTGGTCATGCAAACCAATTTCAAAGGTGGTAATCCATCATTCATTGAAGAAATTCAGAGTGATATGAAGGTGGCGTTAGAGAAAGCTAAGCATATTATTTTTGCAGGTTATTCTCTTCCGACTGATGATTTTATTTATCGTAGCATACTGGCGGCCCGACACAATATGAAAGGCGCGGTGAAATGCTCAGTTATCGGCTATTCCGAGGGAGCGAAAGACAAATGGTTATACGCTAAGGACATGCAACTCAAAAAGAAACAAGACAATTCCGCATTTATCCAAACATGCCAACGTGTTGCAGATATATTTGGTGTAGAAAATGTACGTGGTTATGCACAAGGGATTCCTAATGTGTTTCTGAAAAATGGACAGGCTGATAAAGGGAAAGTGGAAGAGATGTTAAGAAATTGGTAACTCAGGCAGATAAGTATACTGTTAAAAAATATGAAAAAATATCCTAGTCTGCTAAACATCTTTTTCCTAATGACGATATATAGATTGTAAGGCGGTTGGGAAGGCGCCTTCCCAATCGCCAAAATACTATTCCACATGGACGTGGGAATTCACAATTCAGGGAGGAAACAATTTATGATTATCAATCACAACATTGCTGCGTTGAACACACTCAACAACTTGAGCAAAAACACAGCAGCAACTCAAAAATCTCTTGAAAAACTGTCTTCAGGTCTTCGTATCAACCGTGCTGGCGACGATGCTGCAGGTCTCGCAATTTCCGAAAAAATGCGTGGGCAGATCCGTGGGTTGGACATGGCAAGCAAGAATGCTCAAGACGGCGTTTCTATGATTCAAACTGCTGAAGGTGCTTTAAATGAAACTCATGATATTCTTCAGCGTATGCGTGAGCTTGCGGTTCAATCTTCAAACGATTCGAACACTTCAGAAGATAGAAAGAATATTCAAGATGAAATCGTTCAATTAGGAAACGAAATTGATAGAATCGGCAATCAAACAGAATTCAACACCAAAAAATTGCTGAATGGTCAAGCAGGCGCAGCACAAACTGCTACTGCAGGAACTATTGTAAATTCTGGAAATTTGGGTACTGGCGTAGGTGATGCAACTACGTTGGATAGCTTAGTAGACAAAGCGGGAAATAATCTGGGAATTGCCAATGGTGACACGATTACTGCTACTTGGTCTGTAAATGGTTCACAAAAAAATGCTACGTTTGCCGTAACCGATATCACTTCCGATGCTTTGTCTGACATTACTGATGCAGTAGCAACTGATGCTTCAGTTACTTCAGCTGCTACTGCTGCTGGTGTTACTACAATTACTGCCGCAGGTACGGGAACAGCTGGTCAAATCAATGGTTTTTCTATTGAAGTTAAATCATCAACCGGTGAACGTAAAGAAGCTGCTTCTAATGCATTGTCTAATTTTGCAGAAGGAACTCAAGCAAAAGACGTTCGCACTGACGGATCATCTACATTCCATATTGGTGCAAATGCCGGGCAGACAATTAATCTGTCTATTGAAGATATGAGAGCAACAACGCTTGGTGTTAATAATCTACAAGTAGGAACCCAAAGCCAAGCTGAAACGGCTGTTAAAGTTCTTGATCAAGCTACTCAGAAAGTTTCTGCTGAACGTTCAAAATTAGGTGCATACCAAAACCGTCTGGAACATACAATCAATAACTTGACTACTTCATCAGAAAATCTAAATGCTGCTGAATCACGTATTCGTGACGTTGACATGGCCAAAGAAATGAGCAACTTCACGAAGAACAACATCCTGAATCAGGCCGCTCAAGCAATGCTTGCTCAATCGAATCAGCTTCCACAGGGTGTTCTTCAACTCTTGAGATAATTAATTTAGAATTGATGGAAATAATTTTTTATAGCAACTTTAAAGACGAATCTCTTAATTATTAGGGATTCGTCTTTATTTTAATAAATGTATTCTTAAAGCTTGAGATTTGGTGGAATGTAAAGAAGAATTCTAAACAATTTATTAACGATACCGATATTTAGAATAGAAGAAAAAGTTGCAGCTTTGGGAGGGCTGGGCATGTACGGCGATATTTCACTTGATGTAGATTTGCAGAATCAGGTTAATGGAATAAATTCATCACAAAGGGATATACAAACAAATCAAGCACATAACCAACCAAATGGAAATCAGAATATTAAAGAGGAGAGAACCTATCCGCCTTTTAACAAAGGACAATTGGATGATTTGGTCACAGAAGCAAACAAGCTTTTAAATCCAGCATTAACAGAGATGCGCTACGTACTTCATGATAAATTGGACAAGTACTATGTGCAGGTCGAAGATGCTAAGACACATCAAGTGATTCGAGAAATCCCACCAAAGAAGTTTATGGACATGTATGCAGCTATAGCCGAAAAACTAGGGTTAATTGTTAATAAACGAGTTTGATAGATTAAGAGGTGAACAATATGGCGGATTCAAGTTCAAGTGGTGCTTCAATAGATTCAATAAATAGTATGATTGGCGCAACGAATTCCAATCGTGTAAGTGGTCTTGCTAGTGGTATGGATATTGATAGTATAGTAGCTAAATTAATGACTGCAGAAAGTCAGCCGCTTATTCAGATGCAGCAAAATTTGCAATTGACGGAGTGGCAGCGCGATGATTATCGATCGATGAATACTTTACTTAGCAACTTACAATCAACAACACAGACGATGAAGTTGCAGAGTGCTTTTTTAGCAAAGACGACAGCATCGAGTAATCCAAGCGTAGTGACGGCAACCGCGGGTGCAACAGCAGGAAATGTAACCTATACATTATCTAATGTTACGATGGCAACATCTGCATACAATATTGGCGGAGAAATTCCTGTCGATGAAGGCTTTGATTCAAGCCAGAGTTTATATCTCATGCAATCCAAACTTACAGACGGTGTGGCTTGGAAGAAAAATCCTATTGCAAACGAAACAATAAAAATGTCATCAGACGGAACTATGGCGCAATTAGCTCATGGTGGAATTGATAAAGATAGTGCATCAACTGTTTTGGTGGATTCTGAGGCATACACGATTGTAGACTCTGTATCAGGACTAGGCGATACATCGGGAAACAGAGTCTACATTGATAAAATAACAGGGGCACTACAATTTAATCATACAATTTCAAAGGACGCTACAATTACAGCAAGCTATGATTATGATTCTGTTAATTTTAAACTATCAACCTATAATCAAAGTGGAAATAAGGTAGATAAGGAATTCGACTTTGATGCAAACACATCATTAGATAAAATTTTGTCTACGATTTCTTCTTCATCTATTGGAGTTAGTGCTTTCTATGATCCAGTCAAACATCAAGTGTCGATGACAAGAACGGATACAGGAAGCATGAATCCAACGGATGGTCCGGAAATTGAATTTAATGACAGCACTTTTTTAACAAATACACTGAAGATGACTCAGGCAGTAGTAGCTGATGGTAGCGAATCAGATGTACCAGGAGAACATGGTGGTACAGATGCTGAATTCACCGTGAATGGCCTCAAAACGACTCGTCATTCTAATACTTTTGCCCTTAGCGGTGTGACCTTCACATTGCAGGGCAATTCGACGGATCCTGTGACTTTGAAGGTTAATAATGATACGGATACTGTATTTAAATCAATCTCTGACTTTGTCGACCAATACAACGACACAATCAAACAAGTTAACGACAAAATATCTGAGAAACGCAATCGCAGCTATGCTCCGCTTACTGATGCTCAGAAATCGAGTATGAAAGACTCGGACATTACCAACTGGACCGACAAAGCGAAGTCGGGCATGCTGGCCAATGATAGCATTCTCAGCAGTGCGCTGAGCAAGCTCCGTACCAATCTGTATTCACCGGTGAGTGGAACGAGCAATTCGAAGATGGATCAGCTTACGGAAATTGGGATTACAACGAGTAACAATTATCTTGATCATGGCAAGTTGGTGATCGATGGAGACAAGCTGAAAGCAGCGATCAGTACTAATCCTCAAGCGGTCATGGAACTGTTCACGAAAACCGGGGACACGACTTCGGAACAAGGGATTATGCAACGGCTAAACACGACGTTAAAGAATACGATGGATCGGATTGAGGATAAAGCCGGGAACACGAGTATGACCTATACGCAGTATTCGATGGGCAAATCGATTGATGATATGAATGACCGGATTGATGCGTTTAAGTTGCGGCTTCAGGATATTCAAACGCGCTACTATAATCAATTTGATGCGATGGAAGCGGCGATTAACCAAGCGAATAGTCAGGCGGGGTATTTGCAACAATTTATGGGACAATAAGTAAGGAGGGTCAGCAATGCCAGCAAGTGCATACAAATCTTATCAACAAAATTCAGTCCTTACGGCGACTCCGGGAGAGCTGACCTTGATGCTCTATAATGGATGCATTAAGTTTATTCGTCAAGCGAAACTGGCAGTGGAGCAAAAAAAAGTCGAAGACAAAAACACATACATTCAGAAAGCACAGCTGATCATTCGCGAACTGATGGTAACGCTTGATCAAAAACAGGACGTAGCCAAGAGTATGATGCAGATGTACGACTACATGAATCGTCGCTTGATTGACGCGAACATCAAGAATGATGCGTCAATTTTAGATGAAGTGGAAGGCTATGCGGTTGACTTTCGCGATACATGGAAGCAAGTCATTGAAATCACGCAGAAGAATCAGCCGAAGCGGGATCGCGTGTGATGGTACTTCAGAGGATTTACGATCTTTCATTTGAACTTGAACAGCTTGTGAGTGGCTACACGCGTGAGGCGCGTGATCCGTTTCTTGCAGAGCTGCAGCAAGTGCTTGATCAGCGTGAAGGCTTGCTAAACCAGCTTCCGGCCAGCCCGAGTGAAGCGGAACGAGAATTAGGTAAACGCGTTCAGGCAATCAATCGGCGGATTGACGGACCGCTTAAGCGGATTAAACAAGAAATAGCTCGTGACATGAATCAATTCCGTCAGCGCAAACAAACCGTAAATCGATACCGAAACCCATACACCGGTCCAACCAAAGACGGAATGTTTTTAGATAAACGAGAGTGAGGATCACCGCATACGCCGGTGATTTTTTCTTTTGCACTAATATTCCGCACATTCATATACTGAGATCATTGAAATGATTTGGGCTCGTTTTTCGCTACATAAACAAAACGCCCACCCGCTGTGGTGAGCGGATGGACGCATTCGGTGCTAGTTATTCGGCAGCAACTGCTTCGCCTTGGTTGTCTGTATTGAGACTTGCGAGGAACTGCAAGTAATTGTACGTTGATTCTTTTTCATCTTCATTGAGCTTTTCGAACAATTCGATGATTTCTTCCTTTTTGACGGACATGGTCAAAACCCCTTTGATGAGATATGGTCAATGTCAGTTCTATAACCGATACGTTATAAATTAAATCCAAGCTAATGTGAGATTATCTGACAACGAATAAGCTGTCCTCGTTTAAGAAAAAATTGGAAAAGCTGCGGCAAATGATGCAGTTTTTCTTGTTTGCGTTACTATTATATGAGCTATTCCCAGCAGGGTCAATACAATTAAGTGCTTTTGTACGCTTGTGTTTAATTGGAATATTGCATGTGATTAATACCTTTTATGCATTAATGGGTTGCGTGGTTTAAGCGGCTTTCTTTGTCGAAAAGTTATAAAAGAACGTGTAATTTGTAAGAAAACTTTGTCTGTGTGGCAGGAAATCGAATTGAAATGGCGAATCTATATAGTATTGAAGGGAGGCTTTCTCATGGATCTTATTATTCGCGGAGAGAACATCACGGTGACACCTTCTTTGCAGGATTATGCAGAGAAGAGAATCAGCAAACTTGAAAAGTACTTCAATGAGCCGATTAAGACGAGCGCACGGGTGAACTTGCGTGTGCACAACACGGATCAAGTGGTCGAAGTGACGATTCCGCTTCAAGGCCTTCTCCTAAGAGCTGAAGTGGGTGAGGAAGATCTTTATACAGCAATTGACGGTGCGGTTACCAAACTGGAACGCCAGATCAAGAAGCATAAGACGAAGATCAACCGCAAGAGCCGTCAAGGGTTGCGTCAGGCGGTTCAGAACGCAAGCAGCGATATAACAGCAACGAAGCCGACTGAAGAAGATACGCTCGACGTTGTCCGCAGAAAGCATTTTGTGTTTAAGCCAATGACTGTCGAAGAGGCAATCCTGCAAATGGATATGCTCGGACATTCCTTCTATGTGTTTAACAATGCGGAGGATAACTCAGCCGCAGTGGTCTACCGCCGCAAGGATGGACGGTACGGCTTGATTGACCAAGTGTAACCAAGTTGATTAGCATAAAATAAAGAAGAGATTCGCCGAGGCGAATCTCTTCTTTTTGTCAGGATAGAAAAGTATATGATTATGCCCCATCTTCAAACCAATAGACT
>NZ_BJMS01000098.1 GCF_006539285.1 Sporolactobacillus inulinus | reverse complement strand
TTGAATTTTTTTATATATTTTCCTACCCGTGTTAAAAAGACGTAACGTATTATCTGGCCGACATCGTGTTTACGATACATTCTCGCATCCATTGCTTCGTTTCCATCCAGCAGAACAGCAAAGTGCCTAAACTAACGCCGATTCCATTGAGAATCAGCCGATCAATATCAAAGAGGTGTTTTGGAAATTGAGGGATTGCATTCATAAGAAAAAGGCATAATTCTGCCCCAATGGAAGCCGCAAAGCCAACCATCAGAAAACCTAACCAAGACAAGCGTCCGCGCCCAATAAATCCAACAAAAAATATAAAAGGGATTGGAAGGAAAATATGCCACATGATCAGCCAGTGTCCTTGAACACTTTGGAGTTGTGCTGCGATAATTCGAAAGGGTTCAAAATTGATGAGCGGATCGTCCGGCGCAATAACAGAGCGTTCCGCACCGCCCATCGGCTGAATCATAAGCAGGAGCGTAATCATTGCGTAGCCGATTAACAATGAATAGAAGACCCCGCGAGGATAAGTGAGCGTTCGCCGTAAATATCTTTCCCAAAGCAACGTGGCGCCAAGCAACAGACAATAGGTCACAAAAAACTCAGCAATCGTTGGATTATATAAATCGGTCATCACACCACTCCTCGCGTGTTCTGTTCTTATATCAATCATAATACAAGTCGAACCGCATCACCCCGCATTTCTGATGCGGATCCCCGCATTTTTCATGCGGGACCCCGCATAAGACGGAAGAAGGCGCTTCATGACACTTCGATGCGCCCTTCTCTGGCTGGGATAGGACTAAGCATTCCTTTTCGGGACTCTGATCAGCCCCAGTTCGTTCACTCGCTCAATCGCTTCAATTCGCGAATGTACGCCTAATTTCTGAAAGATTCCGGTCAAATGTTTTTCGACGGTACGTTGGCCGATGAGCAGCTCACCTGCAATATCACGATTGGTCTCACCGCGCATCACGCCCGTGAGAATCTTACGCTCTGTCTGATTCAAGTGAACATTCGTACCACTTTTCCGTTCCGTATCGCGAACATGCAAGCGTTGAACCAACCATATCGGCAGCAGAACCTCG
Source organism: Sporolactobacillus inulinus (assembly GCF_006539285.1). GTDB lineage: Bacteria > Bacillota > Bacilli > Bacillales > Sporolactobacillaceae > Sporolactobacillus > Sporolactobacillus inulinus. The sequence continues at coordinate 10,574 of NZ_BJMS01000098.1, read as the reverse complement.
TCGCGCAACGCCGCATTCAGTGCCGCAATCAGCGAATCAATGGAAGCTGATTTGCTCACAACTCCGGCAATGCCCCGCTCAATCATTGACGCAAACAACGGTTCAATTTCGGTCTCATAGCCTGTATAAATAATTATTTTTGCATCAGGATCGAGGTCCAAAATCAAATCGGAAGCGGCCATCCCGTCCATATCAGGCATATTCAAATCGATGACGAAAAGATCAAAGTGCTTCTCTTTTAATAAGGCCGCAATATTTTTTGCAGAGGGTTGCGATTCGACCTCAAAACCTGCATTCTGTAGTACAGCTCTTGTTCCACTGGCAACCACTGCATGATCATCGATAACAAGTACGGATGTCATATCTGCAACTCCTTTCGTTTGCTTTGGTTTGTGATCGGAAGCTTAATACACAGGGCAAAACCGCCGCTGGCACTTCCAAGTTCCTGAGCCCCAAATTCCACTGTCCCGCCAAGCCCTTGTACCCTGCTGATGATACCGGTCAGTCCCATGGTGCTGAAGTAGGGGTCAAGTGTTTTCGGATCGAATCCGATGCCATTATCGCGATAGCTGAGCACGCCGCGCGCATCATCAAACGCAAGGCCCAACCAGACCCGCGTACAATGCGCGTGTTTCATCGCGTTCCCCAGTAGCTCCTGGACCGCACGGAACAAGCACAGGGCGTTTTGTTTGGAAAGATTATGCGGCGTTCGGCTAATGGCTGTTTCAAGATAGAACGCCGCAGACAAGTTCACGCGTCGAAACAATGCATCAAGCGCTTTGCTGAGTTCACCATGAAAAATATCCGCAGGGTACATTTCTCGAATCAGTTTACGCATCATGTCCGCATTATCAAGAATGCGGTCACGGATCGTATCGATGCGCGTTCGCGTCTCCGGATCATCAATCGTTTTCATCGCCGCATCCATTTCACGAGCAATCGCCAGTTGATCCTGAATGTTCGTATCATGGATGTCGCGAGATAAATGCGCCCGCTCATTTTCTGAAATGGAGAACAGCCAGCGGTTCATTGAATGCGGAATCTTGGCACGGTCATCTTCAAGATGTTTAAATGCGCGCATTAAGCCTTCCGTTTTATATAGATTATCGACAACTACGCGTGCATAATTAATCAAGGTTTCCAGCCATATCCGTTCATCCAGGTTCAGCGCGCGCCCAGGCTTGACCCATTTTCCAACGAAGATCACCTGTTCAGCGCCGCGCGCCCTCAAAACAGCTCTGAACCCTTTCCGGGCTACCCTTCTTACCTCCAGCTCCGCATCTGCTGCACGAGCAAAACGCAGCAAATCGGGATGAATAGGCGCGTTCACTGGGCGGATCTGCCCATCTGCTTTAATGATCACGATCCCCGCATCCTCAACAGGAAGTTCCGATTGAACCGCGCGGCGCAGCATCAAGGCTACATGGCGCAATGTGTATTCCGACTTTGACGTTTGTAAGAAACGATTCAAGGCACTCTGTCTGGAAACGCGATGTGGGTGAAGCATATCCCTAAGCCGATAATCACTATATTCTTTTACGTAAAGGATAAGCAAGGCGGTGACAAAACAGACCAGACCAAAACGGACAACAGCCTCCGGGCGTTCTGTAAAATGCCGCTGCGTCACGCCAAGAAAGGTGAGCATCATCATTAACGTAATGATGAAACTCAACGCACAATAGTAGCCGAACTGTCCAATATAGAATGACATATCAATAAATGCGGATGACAGAATCATCGAGCATAAAGTGATCGGCAGAATAATAATAAACGGTGTTGTCCACTCAACAGGGACGAGTGAAGTCCCAATAATCATGTTTGGTGCAGCATACAAAGCAATAAACGGAAGCGTTGAAAGCATAAAACCGACGATCAACAGATGAATGACACGTCCATATTCCGATGCTTTAATTTGCGTATACAGCCGCGCTAACTGAACACACAATAAGCTGAAAACGAACACAGAGAAGACTAATTCCTGCTGATAATACGCATTGACCTCGCGTGAGACAAAGAAACAGCTGTTGATAAAGATCATCGATGCACAAAGATACAGACAGCCAAGCATCCAATCAGAGATCAGACGGAATCCACAAGGCAAGAAATAATCTCTAAGAAAATGAACAAGGAAAACAAGCGTAAATAGGATCGAGAAACTGGTCAGCCTAAGGCTCCAGCTGTCGTGCCGTGCATTGGCCGCTATTTCAAAAAGAAGCGGACTCAATGTGACCAGTAAAGCGATCAACACATGAACAACCGATTTCCTCTCTTTACGCAAATATAAAAAAAGTACCTCAACAAAACAGGTAACAAAAAATCCAAGTGGAAGAACCAAATAAAAAAGCAGCGCCCATTGCGACGAATTGTTGTCCACAACCAAAGACCGCACCGTTCCGTCCCGATCCAAGGTCAGCTTATGCGCTAGACCAACCATATTAAATATTCTTACATTTCTGTTCTCAAAAGCCGGTTGTCCGTCGATGCTGAGCATTGTATCCCCCGGCTGAATGCGCGCAGATTCCCCCCAACTGTATGGAGCAACCTGAGATACGGTAACCTTATTTCCATCTTTAAGCGTGTATACGCCCACATAAGGCTGATTTAAAATAACCAGCATAAAATGAATGGTCAGCGTTAAGGAGTAACCCACAACGACAAGCAGAAAACCCCAGTGGATCCACCTTTTTCCATTGGCTTGGATCATACCTTCCGCAATTCCTTTGAACATCAGGCATAAGCTCCTTTTTTAGTCCATTGAATGCTGATTTTCAAACCGTTCCCGGGCTGTGAATCAATCGCAAGCTGTCCGCCCATTCCCTCAACACGTCCGATCATACCCGGGAGACCCATCGTACCGAAGGATTTTTCAATGGTCGACACATTCAATCCAATCCCGTCATCACTATAAGTGAGCGCAAATCGATCGTTCTCCTTCGTCAAATTCAGGTGAACACAATGTGCCTTCGAATGTTTTTGCGCATTATTCAGCAGCTCTTGTACTACACGGTAGACCGCCATGTCCCATTCATTATGGAACCCATCCAGCTGATCATCGACATGACCATAAAGCTTAAAATCAGCACGCAAGTTGACTTTATCAAAGAGCTCCAAAAGCGCTTTTTTCAGTCCTGTCCGATAGATAAATTCCGGATGCAGATCATTAATAACCTGGCGCAGCACGTAGACAGCGTCCAACACTTGTTCACGAAAGCCCACCATTAGCGCTTTAGTCTGTGGATCGCGGCTCTCTTTTCCCCAGGCATCAAGCTGCCTAGCAATGTCAAGCTGATCCTGCATGTTTTGATCATGTAATCGGCGCGACCACTTAAAGCGTTCCCGTTCTGAAATGCGCAGCATCATTTTCTTAATCGTCAGCGGCACGAACGCACTCTGAGTAGCGCTTTCTTCCAGATTCTTCATCAAGTCATTGATATTTGCCCTGTTCTCAATCACGATTTGTGCATAACTGATCAGCGCGGCAAGCCACACCCGTTCGTCAGGATTCAGTCTTCGACGCGGTCGTGCCCATTTTGCAACCAGCACAATTTTCCCCAACGCACTTTCTGATAATAGAATTCGGAACCCTTCTTGTGTTGCAGTTATTTCGCCCGGATCCCCCTGTGATGCGCGACTAAAGTACGGATTTGGTTCGTCTTCCTTGCCCAACACAAGCAGCTGTGCCCGTTCAACCGGCAAGCAGTTCTCCACTTCGCGTTCGATGATCGGCCCGATGTTTGCTAAATCATCATCATTTTCAATCCACTGCAAGAAGCGGTTCAAGGCGATTTGCACATCTTGTTGTTTCGCATTTAGCCGCTTCCTTAATGAGTAATCAAGATACTGCTTTATGTACAGCATGAAAAATAAAACGAGGAACATCGAAATTCCGGTGATAAAAACATCAGAGCGATCCGCAACCAATTTTCCCGATGCGGACACATGATAGAAGACAATACTGATGAAAACGGAGGGAAGAACGGCAATCAAAGCACAGTATGATGCGTGCCTCAATGTAAAAGAGAGACCCATGAATCGCTCGGAGCATACGAGATAAGCAAGAAGAAGCGGCAAAAGACCCGGAAAAAGAACTGGCATCGGTATCGATGGTGCGCCGATCAGAATACATACCACCCCAATGAGCGCCGGCGCGCAAGAAAACAGCAGCCCGAACAGCAAAACGTGCAGCATCGGCCGATACGCTGCTTCACGACGGACAATCATGACGTGAGCGGACGCGGCAAGGGCCAGCACCATTAATGCCGCCATAAGCAGGAGTGCTGCCGGTCTCAGCGCCGGGAAGCCGGCAATCTGAAGTCCGGCCGCCGTACCGAGTAAACCTAAGGTGGCGACAGATACAATCCATTTGACCGATTTGGGCAGCCAAACGAGCCTCCAGTAAGATAAATAGCGTTCCAGAATATGCAGCATAAGCAGCAGACTCAAAACTGCCCCAACAAAAGCAGCCGTTTGAAAACCATTGCGCGCTGCTGATGTACCACCAGCTTCTGCCAACTGCCACAATAAGCCGAACAGACACAAGAAAAAAATAAGCGGCTGTTCGCCTTTTTCCGAACAATTGGCCAACCATAAATAGATTGCTAATCCAAGACAAACAACGAAAGAAACAACAGGAAGCACAGTAGCGGTGACCAAGCCGCCCGAACTGCCGATCACGGATAAACGAACGGATGCGGCCAGCGAAAGACACAGGCAGCCGAAGAGCATCCCTCGCTTCCACTCATAGATTGATGTGGCCGTCATTACAGCTGCCTCCCGCCCATTGATCTGAAAGCGGATCATCGCATCGTTTGGTAGCCGCTCTCTTTGCTCTCAGTGTAACAAATCCAATGAGCCCCGTAAACGATGCACGAACAAAAGGAGAAGCATCAATGTTTCTCTGCCTCTCCTCCCGTTCCAGCGTGGACAACTGCTGATTCCAAACTCTTTTTGCACTTACCGATCCGAAGTTTCGCTAACTTATTCATATAGTATTTGTATTTCCAGTCAGTGACATCCGTCTCGACGATTTTCTTTTGGCAAGAGTCACAGATTAATTGATTGAAGATGTGAATCCCTTCAGTCTTATGCTGACCGCAGACGAGGCACACCTCTTGAGCCTGTTCCTTTAACGCCATATGATCACCTCCCGCTTTAGTTTCTCCCGAAAATTAAAAACCTATTCATTTTACCACTAGTAAACTATTTTTCTTCACGCGAGTCATTCGACTTTTCCAGTATATGATCCCTGGGCTCGGGCGGTGTCTCGAATAAAACCGTGCATGATGTCCGGGATCTCACCGACTATTGACCGTATGCGACAGCTATGTGATCATGGGTCGTTGATCGATGCCTGTTTATTGCATCATCGCTGCGTCTGCTCGCTGGCACGCTGATCCCGCAGGCGCCAGAGCACCTCCGCTTTGATGCTCAGCCATGTCACCGTTTTATTGGTTTGAATACATGACAAATTCTATACTTTCTTTACCCGTCAAAAAACGGACCGAGTAAGATCTCCGGTCCGCTTTTTAAGAGCTTACTTATTCAATTCAGTTAAGATGTTTTTAATGCCGTGCGTGGCGCCTTGTGCCTTTACCATGCGTTCCCGATAATCATAGCGCTCGGCATAAACTCGATCAAGGGTTCGCAGCAGCGCACCGGGCGTCAGTGTATCATTGTCGAGCACTTCACACAGTCCTTTTTTCTTAAACGAATCGGCATTGAGAATCTGATCGCCGCGGCTTTGGTGAAGCGGCAGCGGTATAAGCACCATCGGCTTCTTCAAAGCCAAGAACTCAAAAATAGCATTCGATCCGGCGCGCGAGACAATGAGTGTTGATGCAGCCATCACATCGGGAAGCTCTTTGTCGATAAATTCAAACTGCCTATAGCCAGGCGTTTCTGCCAGTTTTGCATCAACAAATCCTTTGCCGCACAAGTGAACAATTTGATATTTTTTGAGCAGATCCGTGATTGAGGCACGGACCACATCATTGATTTTTTTCGCTCCAAGACTGCCGCCCATGACGAGGAGAACCGGTTTGGAACCACTAAATCCAAGAAAATCGAGTCCCTTTTTTCGATCACCCTTCAGCAGCACATCTCGGATCGGTGCGCCGGTATAAACGACCTTTTCCTTCGGCAGCTGCTTTCCCGCTTCCTCGAAGGTGACAAACAGCTTCGTCGCAAAGCGGATCGCAATTTTATTAGCCAGTCCGGGCGTAATATCGGACTCGTGAATGTACACCGGAATCCGGTTCAGCCATCCGCCGATCACCACTGGCACGGACACAAATCCTCCCTTAGAGAAAATCACATCCGGTTTGATTTTCTTCAACAGCCAGTACGCCTGCATCACACCCGCCAGAACCTTAAACGGATCGCCAAAGTTTTTCATGTCGAAATAGCGGCGCAACTTGCCGCTTGATATGCTATGATACTCAATTCCATGTGCGGTAACCAAATTTTTTTCTATGCCGTTCTTCGACCCGATATAGGCAACGTTACAGTCCTTTAATTCATCAATCAGCGCCAGGTTCGGCGTCACATGCCCCGCCGATCCGCCACCGGTAAATACGATTTTTTTCGCCATTGCTTCTGCCTCACTTTTTTCATTCCACTTCTAAAAAGTTTAATATACTTGCCGGCAAAGTAAAACAAAAAGTTAAAAAAAGATCAAAAAGGGTTATGTTAAAAAGCAGCCGAACAGTTTGCCCGACTGCCTTTATTTCTATGATCAACCCGTTTTCTGGCCGTTTCGTTCTTCAGCAAATTGGCTGTTGTAGAGCTCTGCATAAAAGCCTTTTTGCTCCAGCAGTTCCTGATGAGTACCTTGCTCGATCACCTGCCCGTGATTCATCACCAGAATCAGATCGGCATGACGGATCGTTGACAGACGGTGAGCGATCACAAAACTCGTCCGATTCTCCATCAGTTTATCCATGGCTTCCTGGATATGAACCTCAGTTCGTGTATCCACACTGCTGGTTGCCTCGTCCAAAATCAGGATGACGGGATCAGCAAGAATAGCACGGGCAATCGTCAAAAGCTGCTTTTGCCCTTGAGAAATATTGGTGCCTTCCTCATTTAAAATGGTGTCGTAGCCATCAGGAAGCGTACGGATAAAATGATCCGCATGTGCCGCTTCGGCAGCCCTTATGATTTCTTCTTCCGTAGCATTTTCACGACCGTAAGCGATATTATCACGAATCGTTCCTTTAAACAGCCAAGTATCCTGAAGTACCATACCAAAAAGACTGTGCAGTTGTTCACGCCTCATCTCTCGTGTATCTAGACCGTCAACCGTAATTTTCCCTTGCTGAATTTCATAGAAGCGCATCAGCAGGTTAATTAGCGTCGTCTTGCCCGCACCGGTGGGACCGACAATCGCAACCGATTGGCCGCCGTTCACATGAAGCGACAGATTGTCGATCAGCGGCTGGTCTTCCTTATAACGGAAGGCAACGTGATCAAAGACAACCGTGCCTTTCGGATCCGTCAGTTGCTGAGCATGTTCTGTATCCGCCGTCATCTCTTCCTCATCGAGAACCTCAAAAATTCGTTCTGCAGATGCAACCGTTGACTGTATCACGTTCGAAATGTTGGCGATCTGATTGAGCGGCTGTCCGAACTGTCGTGCGTACTGAATAAACGCCTGAATATCACCAATTTCAATCGAACGCCTAACAACCAAGATCCCGCCGACTACAGAAATCAGCACATAGCCAATATTTCCAACGAACATCATCATCGGCATCATAATTCCTGACAAAAATTGAGCCTTCCACGCCGATTGATAGAGTTTTTCGTTAATCGCTTCAAATTTGTTTACGGATTCACGTTCTTTTCCAAAAGCCTTGACGACCTGATGTCCAGTAAACATTTCTTCAACATGACCGTTTAGTTGGCCGATCTGTGCCTGCTGTCCTTTAAAATAGCCTTGGGACCGTTTAGTGATTTGTGCAATGCCGACAAAGCTGAGCGGTATCGTGACCAGAAGAATCAAGGTTAGAAGCGGACTGATGGTCAGCATCATCACGACAACACCAATCAGCGTCACAATGGACGTGATTGATGCAGTCAAACTTTGCTGTAATGTGTTGCTGATGTTTTCCGTATCGTTGACCGCGCGGCTGAGTACATCACCATAAGGATGCGCATCATAGTAGCCCACCGGCATGCGTGCCAGTTTTTCATTGACCTGTTTGCGCAAAGTATAAACCATCTTCTGTGCCACACCACTCATGAGGTACTGCATCAGAAACGTAAATAAAGCACTTAGGATATAAAGAATCACCAATGTAACCACAATATCCCAAATAGAATCGAAATCAATCCGAGCACCGGGAACCCCTTTGATCTTCATCATCATACCTTCAAAGAGCTTCGTGGTTGCATTTCCCATCAGTTTCGGTGCGATAATTGTAAAAATGGTACTAAGGATCGCTGCGGCAAACACAGCAATCAGTATCGGGTAGTGCGGCTTCAAGTATCCCATCAGCCTTCTAAACGTCTTACGGAAATGCTTTGGTTTTTGTACCGGCATCCCCATATGCCCGTGACCCGGTCCGCGCTGCGGCATTCTTCTCTTGTTACTCATGCCAATTCCTCCTTGCTCAGCTGCGATGCCACAATTTCCTGATAAACAGCGCAGGACCTCATCAGTTCATCATGCGTGCCCATACCTGCGATCTTCCCCTCATCCAGCACGATAATTTTATCGGCATGAAGTATAGTGCTGACGCGCTGAGCCACGAGAATGACTGCTACTGAATGCGTCATTTGAGCAAGTTCAGCCCTCAGACGCGCATCGGTCCGGTAATCCAGTGCCGAAAAACTGTCGTCGAGCAAGTAAATATCTGCTTTTCTCACCAACGCACGTGCAATCGCCAGACGCTGTTTTTGTCCTCCCGAAACATTTTTACCACCTTGCGCAATGATTGAATCATAACCATGATCCATTTCTTGGATGAAGGCATCAGCTTGCGCAATTCGCGCCGCAGTCCTGACTTCCTCATCCGTTGCCTGCGTATTGCCGTATCGAATGTTTTCCGCCACAGTGCCGGTAAACAGCACTGATTTTTGCGGAACATACCCGATCCTGCGGCGCAGTTCTTCTAGTGGTACATCTTTCACATCAATACCATTGACGCGCACACTGCCGCAGGTTACATCAAAATAACGAGGGATCAGATTCAGAATCGTTGATTTTCCGGCTCCTGTACCTCCAATAATTGCAGTCGTTTCACCCCGTTTCGCCGTAAACGACAGATGTGACAGCGCCGGCTTTTCTGCTCCAGGATAGCTGAAACTGACATTCTGAAACGTCACACCCTCGTTTTGCGTGGATAAAGTAGATTCAGCGCATTCACTATCTTGAATAACCGGTTCAATCGTTAGTACTTCATTGACCCGGTTTGCAGATATTTGTGCACGCGGAATCATGATGAACATCATCGCACCCATGAGAATTGAAAACATAATTTGCATCGCGTACTGGATGAAGGCCATCAAATCTCCAACCTGCATCGCTCCACCGCCGATACGCAATCCCCCGAACCAAACAATAGCGACCATTGCAAGATTCATGATTAGCATCATCAGCGGCATTGCAGCCGACATAATTTGGTTAATACGGATGGACGTTCGGGTGATATCCCGATTCGCCTCATCGAAGCGGTGCATCTCATGCTTCGCGCGATTAAACGAACGAATCACGCGGATACCGGTTAATTCTTCGCGTAAAACTAAATTGAGCCGGTCCATCTTTTTTTGAATCGCTTTAAAATAAGGAAGCCCTTTTTTCGCTAGAATAGAAATAGAAATAATGAGCAGTGGCAGGGCAACTACAAGAACTAAAGACAGGGGCGCATCTTGGGATACCGCCATAATAATGCCGCCGATGCACATCAACGGTGCCATCGTCATCATTTTCAGAATCATCATATACACTTGTTCGATCTGAGCAATGTCGTTCGTCGTTCGTGTGATCAGTGAGCTCGTTCCCACCTGATCAAATTCTTGCAACGAAAAACGTTCAACATGCGCGAACATATTATTGCGCAGGTCGCGTCCGAATCCCGCAGCTGCTTTCGACGCCAGATAATTTGCCAAAATGGTCAACACACCGGCTGCCAGTGTAACGAGCAGCATATACCCGCCCATCTTAAAGATGTAGGGCATATCTCCTTGAACGACACCTGTATCGACGATATCCGCCATCAATGTCGGTAAATACAAATTAGCCAAGGACTGCAAAAAGATAAAGAAAACAGAAAAAAGTGCCGGCCATAGATATGGCTTCATATATTTTGCCAAACGAATCATTGCCTCAGCTCCAATCATTTAAAACCGTTGAATCATTACTATACCAGTTTAACCGTTCAATATGAACCTAGAGTGAACCAACCAACGCGCTTTATAAAAAACGTTCGATCCCTTTTTGCATCTGTATGGATTTGAAGCAGCACTTTGACTGCTTTGCTTGACGCAGACAGCTCGGGGCTCCTCTACTATCTTATCCTTTTAGAAAAACTAGGCAAAAATCGCCCGGTTCCTACTTCCACAGGATGCGGTGA
>NZ_BJMS01000097.1 GCF_006539285.1 Sporolactobacillus inulinus | reverse complement strand
GGCCGTCGCAACGAAGACTTTGCCTTCGGCCATAGGCTTGGCAAAGTCAAGTTTTCTAATAGATACGTATTTATGATGGGAGATGGAAAGATGCTGAAAAACCGTAAAGCGTTCTTTTTCTGGCTCGTACTTATTCTATTGATTGTCGGCTTAATCTACAAAGGCTCATCGACCCCCTATGCTGAACAGGATCTCCAGCCGTTTTTAAAGGCACATTTCCAGTGGACGGCGGAAACCTTTCCACATGTTGATTTGTACTACAGCGGGCAGCATGTGACTTCTGAGGACCCGTATGCACTGTTTGAATTTGTGTTCCGCAAGGCAAGCCATGTTGCGGAGTACTGCTTACTGACCTTTATGCTGATCAATCTGTTCATGACAACGGTGATGCCGCGTCTGCTTTGCTACCTGTGCGGGCCGGCGATTTCACTTTGCTATGCCATGTTCGATGAATGGCATCAGACGTTTGTGCCGGGACGTACCGGGCATCTGATCGATACGTTTACCTTTGATCTCTTCGGCATGGTTCTCGCGATGGTGATCGTATTTCTGCTCGATGTGTACTATTACCTGTTTTACACCGGCAGTCATCAGACGCGACGCATGAATTTCGGGCAGAGTCAGCACGAATAAGGCAAGTCGCTTTAAACCTTTTAAGGATATAAACCGATATAAAGAGCGTATCGTCGCTTTAGTTTGTGAATGGTAAACGATTGTTTTTTTTGCGGGAGGAATCATCGGTGGAAACTTCAGAGAAGAGCAATATAAACAACAAACGAACGCCAAGGAGGTATAACCTCCAAACTGCTTATTTTGCGGTCTTTTGTCTTGGCGCTCTAGCCACTGCTTTTCTATTCTATTTCTTTGGGCGCAATGAATGGCTGATCGCCGCGTTTGGCGCGGCTGTCGCAGTTCTTATTCTAGGCATTGCTTCCTTATATGGTATTTTCAACACCTATAATCTTCGTGTCAAACGGCTGCGTGCCGCTGTGAGCAAAGCAGAAGAAGGAGATCTGCAAACGATCGCACATGATACGGAAAACGATGAATTAGCGCGGCTTGCCGCAGACATCAACCGCCTGATTCAGACGAACCATACGCGTGTCGGTATTATGACGGATGTTTCTGAGAAGGTAAGGAATGCATCGCAAACGATTGCGGCCAATGTTGAAGAACATCGTGCCTCCTCAAGCGAGATCGGATCGGCCATGAGTGAAATTGCCGCAGGCGCCTCGGATCAATCAGAACTGGTGAGAAAAAATAAACAGGCAACCGATCAGTTAAAAGAACGAACGAACGCTATTGAAGAACAAACCGCTCTGATGAGTACCGGGGCAGAGCAGCTGATCGACGTCTCGAACCGAAATAAACAATCGGTCGTTAAGTTGCGCAAGCACTCGGAACGCACCATCAGTGCAACCGCGGACATTATCGATGCCATTGGATCATTAGAGGCACGCTCGAAAAATGTCGGTCAGATCATAACGGATGTATCGGAGATTGCCGGGCAGACCAATCTTCTGGCGCTAAATGCGGCAATTGAGGCGGCACGCGCCGGTGAACAAGGAAAAGGATTTGCCGTTGTTGCGGATGAAGTGCGTAAATTGTCGGAACAAACGGATCAAGCGCTCAACGAAATCTCTGAGTTAATCAATGGCATTCGCGACGATACGGCGCACACCGTCACCTTTGCCGGCAAGACGAGCAAAGTGCTTGAAGAACAATTTGTTGTTGTCGCCGACTTTGAAAAAGCTTCGGCACAGATTACGGAGGCTGTCGCAGAGAACCGCAAACAAATCGGCATGATCACAGATTCGATTAAAGATATGTCGGAACGTACTCAGGAGATTAAGACAACCATCGACGGCATGGCACAAATCAGCGAGCAGAACGCGGCAGGTACCGAACAAGCAACGGCATCGATCGAGGAGCAAACCGCCGGGCTGGATCATCTAAGCAAGCTGGCAGCCGATTTGGAGAGCGATGCAGAAGCAATTCGCGCGATGCTGCGCAATGAATCGCAAACAAAATAAAGAGAAACTGGCGTGCAACCTCGGCAGTTTTAGGGGGAGAGATACTTGAGAAAGAAAGATACTACAAAAGATAAAAAGTTAAGGAACAAACCGCACCGCATTGAAGAAAAGAATCATCGCGTGGTCCGTTTTATTCAGCATCTCTTTGGCTACATAAATGGACGGGCGTTGCAGCATATGAGTCTTCGCAAGCAGCTGCTGATTCCAATCGTGTCGGTAATGGTGATCGTCAGCATCATTGGCGCATCATTTAGTTATATCTATGGTGCACGAATGATTCGTGAGCAGCTGACCAACGCCACAAGGCAACAGCTGAACGCCACCGATCAAACGTTCAATACATATTTTGACGATGCACAATCGGTTGTCCGCCAGTTTACGATAAACCCAATGTTGAACAACGTGGACAAAAATTTTAATCAAATACAGAAAGACTTTGAGAATGTTCTCAGTTCAAACACCAAGTACCAGGCATTAACTTATGCTTCTGCGAAAAAGGACATTGTCCGTTCGCCGCTCTATTTCTTTTCAAGCAGCTATGACCCTACGGCAGAACGCTGGTACCAGGAAGGGGTCGCCGGCAAGGGCAAGTCGATTTGGACCGATCCCTATATTGACCAAGTCACCAAGCAGAATGTTGTCAGTGTCGAACAGGCAGTGGTTGACGGCGATCGGGTCAAGGGTGTCATCAAAATGGATCTGTTCATCCAATCGCTTGTTCGTGAGGTCAGTGCTTCAAAACTAGGCGATAACGGCCATGCCGCATTGCTGGATAGTAAGGGCACCTACATTGCATCGGCAGATCAGGATGAAGTCGGCAAAAGTGCTGCCAAACAGGACTTTTATAAGAAAATGCATCAAATGGGGAAGAGCGGAAGCTTTTATGCAACGATTGACGGTGTAAAACGGCTGGTCGTTTTCAAAACAAACAAAATTTCCGGTTGGACACTGCTCGGGATCATTGATAATGGAGAAATCGCCAACAAAGCGAATCTGATTGCACTGCCATCTGTGTTAACCATTTTGATCATTATTGCGGTTGCCATCTTGTATATCATCTATGTGTTTGGCATCATGCTTAAACGATTAAAGAAGATTCAAAGGGCAGCAGGCAAAATTGAAAAGGGAGATTTGACGGTTGTCATCCCAATTGAAGGCAAAGATGAATTTGCGCAATTGACCCACAGCATCAATGCGCTTGCCCATGCGAACCGTCAAGCGCTGAAAAAGATGGCGGATGTGTCGCAGCAGATTGCCGGTGCGTCACAGACCTTGGTTGCCAGCAGTGAGGAAAATGTCGCTTCGGCGAATGAGATCACGGCCACTGTGACGGAAATTGCTGCCGGGGCATCGAATCAATCTGCTTCAATCGACGAAAGCCAGGCGTCGCTTCAAGAGCTGTTGCAGCAAGTGAACCAAATTGATCAGCAAAGTAAAGAGGCACTTACTGGAGCCAACCAGATGAAGGATCATGCGAGTGGCGGACGCGCGAAAATGAATCATTTATCCAGCCAGTCGAGGTCGTCAGCGGATACGACCCGCAAAATCATCACTACCGTGCAGAAACTTGATGAGCATGCAAAAAATGTGCACCAGATTGTTGATGTTCTCGATGGTATTGCGCGAAGAACCAATCTGTTGTCGCTGAACGCAAGCATTGAAGCGGCTCATGCAGGCGAGCACGGCAAGGGATTTGCCGTTGTCGCAGGTGAAATTCGCAAGCTGGCCCAGCAAACCAACGTTTCATTAAAAGAAGTAACCGCGTCGGTTCAATCGATGAATGAAGAAATTAAGCAGGCTGTTGCCTATTGTGATGAGACCGCTACGGTACTTCAAGGCCAGACTGATGCAGTCTCTGAATCCGATCATGCATTTAAGGAAATCGAGAAAACGATTCAACAAAATGTAAAAGGTCTGGAGACGATTGCCGATGCGATCATCATGACGCATCAACAAATCGAGCAGGTAACGCAAGGAGCACAAACGATTGCAGCAACGAGCGAGGAGACCGCGGCAAGCACGGAAGAAATGAGCGCATCTGTTCAAGAACAGACCGCCTCAATGGAAGAGCTGAACCGGCTCGCCGGCGAGTTAGAGCAACAAGCCCAAACCATGCAAGAAGAAATCAAACGCTTTAAAATTTAAGCAACCGAACGAAAAAGTCACCCGATAATCATCGGGTGACTTTTTTTGATATCAATAGACGCCGTTCCTGTACAAGAAATAGGCTTTGATCCTTGAGCGGAACGCCACGGGGATTGAAGGCACAGGGAACAGCAGTTTGTTTGGCACTTTTTCGTTCGTTTAGATCACCCAGTTGCCGTTGCGGAAGATTGGAGTTAGCGTTCCGTCTGCAGCCTCAGCATCGATGTCCAACTCGCCGGATCCAATCATGAAATCAACATGCATCAGGCTTTGATTAGCGCCATGCGTGCTTAACTCGTCTAGGGTCATCTTTCGTCCACCCTGATAATTAAACGGGTAGGAGTGACCGATCGCGAGGTGGCACGAAGCATTTTCATCAAACAACGTATTATAGAAAATCAAATTTGTATCCGAGATTGGTGAGTGATGCGGTACGAGCGAGACTTCGCCAAGATAATGCGAGCCTTCATCCGTTTCAATGATCTGACGCAGTGTATCCAAACCTTGCTCCGCAGAATAATCAACAATTCTTCCCTCTTTAAATGTGAGTGAGAACTTATTGATGAGATTTCCGCCAAAATTAAGCGGTTTCGTACTTGCAACGGTACCGTTTACTCCTTTTTTCAGCGGCAAGGTGAAGACTTCTTCGGTTGGCATATTCGGCTGGAACGGAATGCCCTGATCGTTAACCATTCCGCCGCCTGCCCAAAGATGTTTGTCAGGAAGCTCAATCACAAGATCTGTGCCCGGACCTTTGTAGTGCAGCTTTTTAAACCGCGCCTTATTGAAGTAATCAAGCTTATCACTTAAGGACTGGATATGCTTTTTCCATGCAGCTTCAGGATCGGCTGCATCCGCTCGTGTAATCGCAAAGATCTGTTTCCAGAGCGCGTCCATGCGTTCATCCGCAGCGAGGTCGGGGAAAATCTTTTTCGACCAGGCCTGCGTCGGCACCGAGATAATCGTCCAGCTGACCTTCGCGCTGCTCTTATCGTTTGAGAATTGCTTATTTGCTGCCGCAGCTGCCTTCTGCGCTGCAGCAATTCGTTTCGCGTCAATGCCGTTTAGCAGTTCAGGATTCGGCGAGTAAATATAAAGAAACGCAGCATTTTGATCCGACAGTTCCTGATGCGCGCGAGCGCGCCACGTCGGGAACGTATGTAACGACGCTTCAGGAGCAAGGCTGAGTCTGAGACGCGTCAATGCTTCATCGCTCCATTCGACATAAACATTTCGCGCGCCGGCTTCATAAGCTTTTTTCACGACCTTGCGCACAATCTCCGGGGATTCAATTGGTGCGAAGATCATGACTTCCTGGTCCTTCTGCACATTTAACCCAACGTTAACCGTAATATCGGCGTAGTGATCGAGCAGTTTTTCAAAATTTTCCATTGAGTGAGCACCTCCATAATCCAACATCGCGTTCCTGTGCAGCATAATCTGTCGCAACACAAATCATGATCATTCTATCACAGTAGAGCAGGAGGGGCATAAACAACATACTGAGCACTCCCAAATTGAAATTAAGGAGAAACGCATTTGGGGGCGTGTGCATAGGATAGGAATGAACCCACGGAGGTGATGAGGACTATGGGAGCTCCAGTAGGTTTTGGTTATAACTCAGGCTTCGCATTGGTGGTTGTTCTATTCATTCTTTTGATTATCATTGGTGCGACTTGGGTTTGCTAAAGAAGAAAAGATCGGCCGGTTGCGAGCCCGACCGATCTTTTTACTACATAACGCGGTTATAAACAAGGTGAAAGATCGCATTTTTTCGTTGCTGAAATTCCCTTTCAGATAGTGCTTGCGGGTATTGCATCAGCCGAAGCAGGACGCGATCGCCGGTACGGCGCAAATCCGGTTGTACATAACCAAATCGGCTAAGTCTAAATCCGTTGCGCCGGTAGAAATGGATGCGGCGTTCAGCCAGTTCCGTTTCAGGCTCCTCCACCTCGAGCAGCACCGGTTTGTTCGTTCGCCGCAAATAGTCTTTGAGCATTTGTCCGCCGATGCCGTTTCCACGCAGGCTCGGCGCCACCGCAAAGTGCTCAATGAATAGAAAATCGTTAAAGGACCATTCAGCGATAAATCCATCGATTGCATGTTTTGATGCGCTGTAGCGCGCCCATACCGTAAATGCGTCTTCTTGTAGCAAAGCATGTTCGCTAAGGCGCGGACGCACCTCAACGTTTGGAAAAGACTGTTTCATAATTTGAAAAAACAGGTCGAAATCTTCGTGTCGTAACGGCTGCAAATTTTGATTCATCAGTATTCTCCTTTTCAAGTGACCCATGGTATCTCCTAATCATTTTACGCGATGAAAAAATAGGCGACCCTCCCAAGATATGCTGCAATACTTTAAGGAGACCGCCACAGGGGCAGTCTCCTTAAGCGAACGATCTATTTTGTCCATCCATCGGCTTATTCGTGTTTTTTGCGTATCGCTTTATGGATTTTCTTCCAGCGTGCTTTTTCTTTGAGGCGTTCTTGAACGTTATTCTTGCGCCGGATAAAAGCGAGTTCGCGCTGTAATTTCAGATAACTGTCGTAACGCGACTGGCTGAGCGCACCGGTGTTCAGCGCTTCTTGAACAGCGCAGCCCGGCTCATTCTGATGCGAGCAGTCGCGGAACCGGCACCGAGCAGCCAGCGTTTCAATGTCGGTAAAACTGTGGTCAAGCGAATCTTCCGAAGCTGTCCACAGTTGCAGCTCGCGCATCCCCGGGGTGTCAATAATGACCTCACCATTCGGCAGCACAATCAGTTCGCGGCTCGTGGTTGTATGCCGACCGCGATCATCGTCCGCGCGAGCAGCGTTTACCTTTTGAATGATCTCGCCGCACAGCCAGTTTGCAATTGTTGATTTTCCGACCCCGGATGAACCGAGAAAAACAGCCGTTTTCCCTTCGCCAAAATATGCGCCCAGTTGCTCTTTTCCGGTATCTGCGATGGCGCTTACGGTAATAATCGGCACCCCGAACGCAACTTCCTGTACGGAAGCGACTTTAGCATCGAGATCGGCACAAAGGTCGGCTTTGCTGAGTAGCACAACCGGATTGGCACCACTGTCCCAAGCCATGGTCAGGTAGCGTTCCAGTCTGCGAACATTAAAGTCGTGATTCAGCGCCATAACGAGAAAGGCTGTGTCGATGTTGGCAGCAACAATTTGTTCGACTGTTGTTGAACCGGCTGCTTTCCGTGAAAATTTGCTGAAGCGAGGCAGGACGCGGTCAATGGCTGCCTTGTGTTCAGAAGGACGCTCGCGGCAGACAACCCAATCGCCGACAGCAGGGAAATCTTCGCGTCCGTTAGCCTGGTGGCGAAATTTACCGGTCACCTCGGCGAGATAGCTGCCCTGCTCGGTCATCAGTTTGTACTGCCCTTTGTATTCTGAGAACACGCGGCCAAACGATTGATCATGATTAAGCGTAAGAGAGCACTTTTCTATATACTGATTCCGGCCATATTTTTCAAGTTTCAATGGATATCCCCCGTTTTTATAAGAAAATTAGGTATTAAAAAAAGACCGTCTGCACGGTCTTTCCATAATGAGTACGACCATGCAAGCAGCCGCCCATCCCTAATCGTCAATAGAAACGTCAGTGATTCCCGTGGATCGGGGATTGGCGGCAGAAGACAATTGAAGTTAATGAGGTCTTGCGGATTCTGCTTGCCATAATACATATCCCCTTTCCTGAAGTCTTTTTACACCTTCATTCATTATAAGTGAGGCAAACTGGCTTGTAAAGCGGTTACTGAAAAGGAATTGTCGGGACAAGCGCTGCATAGGATGGCGATAGGGACCATTTTAGGCAATTCTAGAGGGGGCATGATTGATGGTGAAACGAAAAGTGATTGGGATCCTGCAGGTTGCGGCAACTTTTGTGGGGACCGTAGTTGGCGCAGGATTTGCCTCAGGCAGAGAGATCATTCAATTTTTCACCCAATATCATGCATTCGGTACGATCGGTGCTGTGTTCAGTGGTGTGATCATGACCTGGATCGGCACGAAAATGATGATTTATGCAAAACGAATGAATGCGTATTCGTTTAATGAACTGCTGATCCGTATGTTTGGCGAGCAGGTCGGCAGTATCATCCAAGCACTTCTTTTTTTTATCACACTCGGTATGACCGGCGTCATGCTTGCCGGAGCCGGGGCACTCTTTGGTGAGCAGCTAGGCCTCAATCGACAGTTGGGCATTTTGCTGGCGCTGCTGATCGGCATCTTTTTCGTGTTCAAAGGGTTGCGCGGGCTTCTGTTTATCAATTCACTGGTTGTTCCGCTGTTGCTCTTTTTTGTTGTTCTCACGTTTTGGACAAACCAAGCCGGCCCGCAAACGTTTCCGGAAAGCGGACAATTCCGCTGGATGACGGCTGCCTTTAATTATGCTGCCTATAATCTTTCTATGGCGCTGATTGTACTCGTTCCAATGGCCCGCGATATCGATGATGAACAGGTGATTTTCGCAGGGGGTATCCTTGGCGGGGCATTGCTTGGCGGACTTCTCTTGCTTGCCCATCTGATGCTGATCGGGCGTCCCGGGATCGGTCTGTTCGAGATGCCGATGGCGGAGATGGTTCGGCCGCTTGGTTTGGTGATGAATTACGCGTTTATTGCTGTGATCTTCGGCGAAATCTTAACGACATTTGTCGGCAATATTTTTGGATTGACGCGGCAGCTGCACAGCGTTTTTCCTAGATTTTTTTCGATCCGGCTGGCGATGATCGTCCTCATCTTGTGCACGTTTGTGATTGGACAATTCGGCTATGGATCGCTGATTACCACCCTTTATCCTTTGTACGGCGCGCTTTGTTCAGCCTTGTTCCTCTATATGTTCTTCGTTCGGCTCCCGCGACATCCCAGTAAATTCTGTTGAATAAAATTAAATTTTGCAACTATAGCGTTTCAGCGAAAAATAAGTTGAAATCTGCTTGGAAATACAGTAGGTTAAGTCTATAAGAGTTTCTCTCATGAAACATCTATTGATTGAGTGAAAAAGGAGGAGAGTCATGTCCGATCAAAAGTGTTCGAAGACCGGACAGTATCGATTCGAAAATCAAGGAATGAAAAAAAGACAAGCTTCCGAACGATTCGGAGCCGAACCAGAAACGCAGTCCTTTGAGCAAGCAGTTGGGGAAGCAAAGGGCTGGAGGCAGATGCTTCCGTTTATCGGTCCAGCCTTCATCGCAGCCGTTGCGTATATCGATCCCGGCAATTATGCGACAAATATTCAGGCCGGGTCACAATATGGCTACTTGCTTTTGTGGGTCGTCATTGTCTCGAACGTGATGGCTATTCTTATTCAAATGCTGTCCGCGAAGCTGGGCATTGCGACGGCACACAATTTGCCGGAAATTATTCGTGATCGATGGCCGAGGAAGGTTTCCTTTTTTTATTGGATTCAAGGGGAAGTCATGATTATGGCGACCGATCTTGCCGAATTTATTGGCGCAGCGCTCGGTTTTCATCTCGTTTTCGGTATGCCGATGATCCCGGCTGCCCTTTTGACCGCTGTCTGTGCACTCTTGATTCTTACTTTTCAAGTGAAAGGATTCCGGCCGCTTGAAATGGTCATCGCGATGATGGTTTTTATTGTCGTCATCGCATTTAGTTGTGAAATTCTTTTTTCTTTACCCGAGTTCAAACCGTTTGTCCAGGGGTTCGTTCCGAAATTCCAAGGCAGCGAGAGCGTCTTGCTTGCGGCAGGCATTCTTGGTGCGACGGTGATGCCGCACGCGATCTACATGCACTCAGGGCTTACCTGCCGCCGGGTCATCGGTCGTAATGCGCAAGAGCGGAAGAAAATATTTCGCTTTGAACAGATTGATATATTGATTGCCATGGTGATCGCCGGTATTATTAATGCGATTATGCTGACGGTAGCCGGATCAACATTTTTCGGCAAAGAAGTGATTGATGACTTGTCCGTTGCTTTTCACGGATTCAGCAACTATATTGCTCCAATGGCCGGCATCTTGTTCGGCGTGGGGCTGCTGTCTGCAGGACTGTCAAGCTCGTCGGTCGGCACGCTTGCGGGGGACATCATGATGCAGGGGTTCATCCATAAGCGTATTCCCGTCTTCATTCGTCGTATCTGCTCGATGCTGCCGCCGCTGATCTTGATTATTTCCGGTGCAAATGCAACGAAGGCTCTGGTGATCAGTCAGGTTGTCTTGTCTTTCGGCATTGCGCTCGCTATTATTCCGTTGGTCATTTTTACGAGCAAGAAAACGATAATGGGTCTACTTGTGAATCATAAGTTGACGACAGCCGCTGCATGGGGGATTGCGGCAGTCGTGATCTGCTTGAATGTTTTCTTGTTGTACCAAACCTTTTTTGGTTGAGCGGCGCCGTGTGCTTCTGTTTGTTAGAAAAATTTTGTTCACAAGATTATTGCATTTACCAAATTGACTTTATGCCGGATAATGACGTAAAATGAAGATTGTGAGATAAAAACGATTAACCGCATCTGCTTTCAGCGGTTGTTAGTCGTTTATTTATAGCTTGGGGAAAGTTTTTTCCCAAAAAATTCTTGGAGGTTATACTTAATGGTTAAAATGACTAAAGGCAAGTTTGAATTCCTCGAACAATTGTCTGACAAGAATGGCGTCATTGCTGCATTGGCAATCGACCAACGCGGTTCATTGAAAAGAATGATCGGCGCAGCACAAGGCAAAGACGCTACGGTTGAAGAACTTGCGGATTTCAAAACACTTGTTTCAAGAGAACTAACACCATATGCAAGCGCAATTCTGCTTGACCCTGAATACGGTATCCCTGCCGGCAAAGCACGCGCAGCTTCTTGCGGTCTGCTGACATCTTATGAAAAGACAGGTTATGACGCTACAGAACCTGGCCGTATCCCGGACCTCCTTCCTAACTGGTCTGTAAAGCGCATCAAAGAAAACGGCGGTACTGCTGTTAAATTGCTCGTTTACTTTGATCCGGATGAACCCGATGAAATCAACGATGTAAAGAAAGCCTTCGTAGAACGCATTGGTTCTGAATGCAAGGCTGAAGATATTCCGTTGTTCTTCGAAATCGTTACTTATGACGAAAAGATCACGGACAAAGAAGAATATGCAAAAGTTAAACCGCAAAAGGTTCTTGACTCGATCAAGGTCTTCACACAAGAACGCTACGGCATCGATGTTCTGAAATTGGAAGTTCCTGTTGACATGAGCCGTGTTGAAGGTGTCGGCGAAAACAAACCGGTTTACACTGCTGAAGAAGCAAAGAACTACTTCCTCGAAGTTGACAAGCTGACAACGATTCCTTACATCTGGCTGAGCGCAGGCGTTTCAACGGAACTCTTCCAAAAGACGCTTGTATTTGCACATGATGCAGGTGCAAAATATAACGGCGTTCTTTGTGGCCGTGCAACATGGCGCGACGGCGTTGAAGCTTACGGCAAGGGCGGAGAAAAAGGCGCTGTTGAATGGCTTCAAACGCAAGGTAGGAAGAACGTTGAAGAACTTAACGCTATTCTTGCTGAAAATGCAACACCTTGGTATGAAAAATTCGGCGGCAAAGACAAGATCGAAGTCGTTGACTGATTTAATGCCTATTCATGCTTGATAAGAGACGCAGCGAAATCATTCGCTGCGTTTTTTTTGTGTGATAATGGCATGTGAAATCCTGAAGTTAAAGCGAAAATCCGAAGTTAAAGCAAATCGACCAAAAGTTAAAGCGAAATCCGCGAAA
>NZ_BJMS01000096.1 GCF_006539285.1 Sporolactobacillus inulinus | reverse complement strand
ATCGAGTGAAACTAGTTTGGAAATATTTGTTTCATCAGACGGGACACAATATAAATGGGATAGAGATAATGAGTATTTTGTGATTTTAACAGATACCGAAATTAAATTATTAAAATTTAAAGTCCAGCTAATGAGTGATGATGAAATACTTAATCGAGAATCTGGAAATGGTATATCTATGGGTATACCTGTTTCTTTAAGCAGAGAACGATTAGCTGGAATTAAAAATAAACTCATTGACATATTAAAAACCGGTCCCTTTATAGATTTCGAGCAGCATGCAATCGAACGAATTGTAGAAGATTCTCTTTTTTCTGATGGCGATCCTCGTAAGAGGGGATGGATAAGCCAAGATGAAGCGAAACGCTGCGTGATGACTGCAAGGTACGTCTCAGGAGTACGCTTAAATGTTGACTTTCAAAACCCTGATAATACGGAAAAGGTTAAACACCTTCACACACAATTTGCATTAGTTATTCAGGGTGAAAAGACTACGGGTGATGGTCGGCTAGTCCTTGTAATATTAAGTGAGAAAGTAATCACCATCATCACTGTGTTATAATAATTAATTGTAGTGGGTATATTCTAAATAAAGTCTAAATGGGGTGAGGTTATGTTGTTGGTTAAACAGCAAAAAGTACAGAGACACGAATCTACGTGTATTTGTGGTGAGCATGCCGAGTTTAGATACGGAACCCGTGATTTCTTTATTGGTACACGAAAAATAACCGTACAGAATATACCCCACTTTTATTGTTCGCGTTGTAACAAAGCGTATTATGATTCGAACTTGCCTGTGGATAAACTTTTACGCTATGCTTACCTAAACAATATGGATGAAATTGATTGGAATAATAAAGAGCGGTACATTTAATTAAGAGTCCAATGTGACTCTTTTTTTGTTAGCAATGTTTTTGGGTGCTCCATCCATTAGTGGATATTTGCCATTTTTTCGTCCATCTTTGAGAAAATAGTTTTTTGCATCAATTTTTAAATCAAACTTTTTAGTAAATGAGCATAGCAAATTCACCCATTTTAATATAGTCAATGTCTATTCTTCATATGAATTATCATAAAATTCTGTGATGTTTTATATATTTACAACTTGGAGTATCCATTTGATATACATATACCTTTTTAAATCCAATTCGGCCAAATTGTCTAAAGGAAGAATTAATAATCTCGATATTATTTGCAGGATTTGCAGTACTAAATATATTAACTGTTTCATACTTAGTGTTGTATTTACTTACAATTTTTCGTATTTCAGATATAAATTCAGGATTTTTATACCTTTTACCTTGAATATCTTGACTCGTTCTGACAGTTATTCTAGGTAAACCTCTTAATTCATCGGGGAGCGATTGTAAGCTTATTTGATATGTATCCTCCAAAATTAAATTTAATGTGGAAGTGCTTTGATTGAAATTCTCACATAATGTTTCTGTCGTAGTTTCTTCCTCTTGAAATTGTTTACCAGCATCTGGAATGATTGTATGAAAAGTATTATTCAGTACCAGCTTAAACTGCAAATAAATAGGAATTCCGGCTAATTGTATTTTGTTATACCCAAGAATCTTGGAGTTGATCCAAAAGAAAATATAGGGATACTCATAATAAATAGTACCTTTTCCATTGTATATCGCATCTTTATTATTTTTTCTAATAAAGTACATTAATGAAACAAAAATGAGTATGCCTAAAATAAAAGAGAGGCTAACATCCATCCGTCTCATTACGCTTTCCAAAACAACACGATAATATTTGTTAGGCATTAGCCCCATATATAGATAATGGCTTTCTATTTTTGTTAGGAAGAAAAGTGGGAGGAGAGGAAAAAAAATTAATAGGAGAACAGGTACAATAGTCTTAACAAAAAGATTCCAATAATTCCAACACATGTTTTTTCTATATTTTAATTTTCTTAATCTCATAGAGTTTTTTACTCCTCTTTTCACCTAACCAAATGCAAAGCTCCTCGATCCCAACAATCATAAAAATACACGCATAGAACTCATCATTTAAATTATCACTAAGTATATGTTTCCAACTTTTTAAATCAATATGGGAAGGGCGAGGAAACTTTTCAGGGTGGGTGTGCCAATCGCCTAAGTAATTTATATAACCGCCACTTGTTTCCCAATACTTATCTAATATTTGTTGATGCTGCTGTTTGTTTTTTTTATAGGACGTACGCGTTGCCTTATACTTCCGACTAAAATTCCACCAGACTCATCTGCGCTTTTGGTTATCTGTCGAAAAGATAATAAACCTAAAATTACTTGTGCATCTATAAATAGCTTTTTATTGTTTTTAAGTAATATCAATTTGCTCTTCACCGCACGCTTCACATTTTTGAGCATAAAAATCTAATTCTTTCTTTACTCCCTCATTACCGAAGGTGAAGTACCTTTTACTAAGCCTATATCCGTCTCTTCTGAATAGTGTAGTATCACCGGTCCAAGAAACTAGATAATTTTTATTAATATTATTTTTAAGAACCTCAATTAAGTTTTCAATAATACAGGCAGTTTCTTTAAGTATAGTAAGTGAACCATATGGGATGTATCTAGAAGTACAACTAGCTAGAGAACGCGTAAAAGATTGTCCCTTTTCAGCAAACGATGCTCTATTATTGACCAATTCGCCATCTGTTGAAGTATAGAGTGTATTTGTCAACTGAAAAATCCCCCATATAGTCATTTAAAATTCCCCCACCTAGCTTATCCAGTTCGTGGGGGGGAATGGAGTAGAGATTAACCCATTTGTTGCCGTTCCAACCACGCTTTCGTTTCTTTCATTCGATAGGAAGTGCCATTCATATTGACCAAATACGCTTGATGCGTGAGTCGATCAATCATTGCTGCAGTCATGACGGGATCCTGAAAGATTTCGCCCCATCGTTCAAAGGACAAATTTGTTGTAATGATGGTAGATTTTTGTCCAGCCCGTAGTGAAAGATGGGTAAATAAGAGTTCTGCACCTTCCTTGTCAAAAGAGATATAACCCATCTCATCCAAAACGACCAAATCATATTTTTCAAAGCGGGTTTGAAAGGCGCGAAGCGTCCGTTCTGATCGACACTCTTTCATCTGATTAATGAGCAGGGGAACCGTTGTAAACCAAACGCTATACCCTTCCTCACACGCTTTGATGCCAAGACCAATGGCTGTATGGGTTTTCCCGGTTCCCGGATTGCCGGCTAAAATAAGATTTCTTCCATCCTGGATGAATTGAAGGGTTCTCAGTTGTTTGTAGTTCTTTTGGGCATCCTCCGGCAGGTCCTGAACAGACAGATCTTCCAGATATTTTTTGTATGGAAATTTAGCACGTCGAATACGATTAGCCTGTGCGGTCTGCCTTCGGGCATCCCATTCCTTTTGCAGGAGTTCTGCTAAAAAAGTTTCATAATTGATATCACGAATCACCGCATCTTTAATCTGTTCTTGAAAGCATTCACGAATGGTCGGTAATTTAATAGCCTTACAATATTGATAGATGCTGTCGTTTACATGGGTTATCTTGTTCATACGCATACCTCCGCCTGCTGCCCAACCCTTGTCGTGTTGAATAATTCGTCATAAAGTTTGAGATGCCGCTCTGCTTGACTTGTAATCGTTTTCGTTTCCTCTGATGTGAGCACGTGAACCGTCTTGGGCATTCGATTTTTCGCACAGACGGCTTTAATTTTATCAGTGGTCACATGTTTCGGACCTATTTGCTTAAGCTCCTGAACGCTTCGCTCAATCTCCGGTAGTGTGGCTTTTTCTTTTAGATAATGAATCAGTTCTATAAAATCGCGCTCGCGGCTGATATAATAGGTCGTGTAGATATTTCTGATTTTGGGATCTGCCTGTTGCAGTGCTGTGCTACCAGCTAATGCACCAGGCTTTTTCCTTAGGGTTTCAAGGTAGTGCTCAATCTGAAGCCCCCATTCATGACCACCGGTCAGCAGCTGATGCTCGGCAACTTTTTGTTCGTTATAGAAACAGTGAATTCGGTTCGTGTAAATTTTAACCTGAACCTGTTCACCGACTAAATGATCCGGAACCGAATAGTGATTTTGATCAATCACAACCGTCGCATACTTGTCCACACGCAAAGTAGCGTATCGAGCGGCATCGAAGGGCTCAGGCAGATGCAGAAAGAAGGGGCGTTCAGTCCCCAGGTTCACTGTAGGCGTCTGATCGTTATACGAGCGTTCCTTTTGATTTAATCGCATACATATGTGATACAAATAGTTATTTGCCTCCTCGAGGTTTTCAAAAGAATCTTGAAAGGCAAACGCTTTTCTTCGAATGACCTCCACGCTCCGCTCGACATGTCCCTTCTCATTTCCACGCCTTGTATTACAGAAGCGAAAAGCGAATCCATAGTAGATTGAGAGTTTAAGTAAACCGTCAGTTGGTTCCTTTTCGTTCGGTCCGACAAAGCGTTTGACAGCCACTCGCATATTGTCGTAAACCATGGTGTGATAGACACCGCCCATTTCTTGGAAGAACTTCGCATGCGCTTCTTGAAAACACTCTGTTTTTTGTTTCGCAAACAGATAAGCCATTCGATAATTGCCATAAGCGGATGTAAACACAGCCATCTGAAATGTTCTCAGCTTTCCCCCAATCTTTATTTTGACTTCACCCCAGTCAAATTCACAAATGTCTCCAGGCGTATAAGACCCTTTTATATAAGCCTCCTTCGCTTTTTTCTCGATGGATCGAACGGTTCGAAGAACCGTACTGTAACTGATAGGAACGCCTCCTGCCTGCAAGGATTCGAAAATATCCATCGGTTTCTTTTGTTGCTTATGGAGTCCCTGCCTCCGTTTATTCTCATTTTCATTAAGATGATTCCGGATCATTTGTTTAATCGCATCCGTTACAACGCGCTTTTTCCGGTTATTCACGCGATACTTCGGCGCTTCAACTAACTCCTGAATTAATTCACCTCGATCAACTTCATGGTTAGCCTCTTGTAGCTGTTTTAATTTCTCCTCGTAGTCATTGATGTATTTACGAATCGTTTTTCGATCAACGCCTGTTTCTCCCGCAATCTCTCTTTGGGATTTCCCTTCTCTCAAATACATTAATAAGATCTCTTGCTTCTGCTTCAAAACAATCATCATCCCAATCTCCCCACAAAAGAAGTCATAGTCTGTGGGTTTATTATAATAGAATGGGGGAGTTTTCAGTGACTATCCTGGGGTACTTTTAGATTACTATATACAATAGAGGCATTGATAGCATCCCCTTAAGAAGGGATTAATCACTAGTAAATGCCCGCCAATACCGTATGGATCCAACCAACCATATATACATGTAATATTCCTCTTCTTAAAAATTTGATTAAGTTTTAAAGAGGTCATTGTATCTCCAACACAAACTATAACGCAATCACAGTCATCGAAATAATCAGGACGTTCATTAAATATATTTAGAACATTAATTCCTTCACATTCAATATCAGCATCTGGAAAATCTCTTAATATTTTTTCTTCGAGCACATCGATTTTTAATTGTGACGATCCACCTTTAAATAGCGACGATGCACCAGCTTCGTGTCGATATATATTATCTATATCAAGAAAGTCATCATCTATCATCTTGATTCTTTTTACACCTAATCTTGAGACCTCCATTGCTACTTTGCTTCCTACTGAACCTAATCCAACAATTGCAACACACTGATCTCTATAAAGCGTCTCCCGGCTGGTTCTCTCAATAAGAAAATCTTGATCATACCTTTTTAAGCTGATTGGTTCTACGATAAAATTTGACATATTAGTTTTCAATGGATGAGCTGTATTCTTGTAATGTGGAATAGCTGTTTTTCGTTTAAACCAAAAACCAATTAAGGCAATATTAGATTCAGACACCGGAATCGAAACTAAAAC
This sequence comes from Sporolactobacillus inulinus, assembly GCF_006539285.1. Lineage (GTDB taxonomy): Bacteria > Bacillota > Bacilli > Bacillales > Sporolactobacillaceae > Sporolactobacillus > Sporolactobacillus inulinus. The sequence goes on along the minus strand of NZ_BJMS01000096.1, from coordinate 6,120 downwards.
AATACTTTGCCTGAAATTTATTCTTTTAAAATAATTATTTAAATAGTGCTTTGATGAGGAAGAGATGTTATGAAAAATAACATCTTTTATCCAAGAGATAGATAACTTTTTCTTAAAGTTGAATGGAAATATTTGATTTTTTCTAAGCGGTACGTATAATGCTGGGAAACGTTGATTTTTGGTTATCTCATTATTATAAATTGCTTTTATCATAGCTACTTCATTGGAATCATTGGTGTCATAAAAAATAAAATGATCACTTAGAAATGTATAGCCAATTGTCCTTATTAAGTTGTCAACCTTTATGAAACTATCGGCCGGTATACATCCATCTAGAAGCATCCAATAAGAAAGAAACTCAGTTCTGAGATCCTCTTTATTTAATTTTTTAATTCCAATTTCGATCAGATTCAGCGCTCTATTCAAAGATTCAGCCACAATTTCTTCAGGTCTAGAATAATCTAGCAATATGTTGTTACTTTCTGTGTAGCAAACAAAGCCGTTTTTTTCAATATGTGGCAACATATTGGACAGATCCAAGTAATTATCAATATAATATCTTGGTAAACTGAAAGGGAATTTTTTATCCACATAGAAAACAATACGAAATGATACTTTATTAAATGTATAATTTCCAATCAATGATACAGAAGAATTTTCCCAGTTTTTTTGTTTTGATAATTCACCATTATAAATAGTAATATCAGAAAGGCGAGTTGATAAAATTTTAATGAAATTCATGATTTTTCCCCAATTAAGCTGATGGGTAATCGTTAACGATAGCACTATGTGTTGTACGAACGAAATTGTTATTTAAATCTGTTTCTTTGACTGGGAAATCGTCACCAAATTCACTATGCAATAGACCAGTTGCTATGCTGATATCAGTTTCTCCGTTAGCTGATTGTAAATCCTCTAATAATTTATCCAACTTTTCTTTAAATTTGTTCATTTGGTTATCAGAGACTTTTTCATAAATATCAGTAAATGGTTTTACTGGCAAATTTACTTTTAATCTATAATTATGCACAATATTTCCATCGCTATCAATGTTAATGCCATCCGAAAAATTATTAATCATATTTTGTATAAATTCAATTAACGAATCAATATCCCTTGGTGTTTCATCACCTGTGAGAAAATCGTTATCAATTTTCGGATAAAAATAACTTAAGCCAGCAACTGTAATTCCGATACCATTGGGTCTATGAACATCACCATCAAATTTGATATCTTTCCATCTCTTTAAATATCGAATCGTTCTCCTGAATTGCTCTCTTTCGTGATCCTTATACTTATTCAATACTTTATTTTTCAATTCCTTGGGATCTGCTTCTTCCCATATTCTATTTTCAGGAGCACTATTTTCTTTACCACGAGCTAAGAATAAAGAGTTATTGTCGTTAATATAAATCGCAAGGTCCACATGAACCTGCTTTTCTGCATTTTCAAAATTTACCGTTACACAAGGACTTTTTATTTTGACATCATCATATTCATTCAGCAGTGCATCTCTTATGAGCTTTTTTAATTGAACTGGATCACTATAGTCATCTCTCCTTGCGTCAAAAATAAAACCAATATCAATATCGAAATCGCCACCACTAACAGCATTAATTCCAGTCTTCATTGCATAGCTACCTTGATGAAAAATTTCATGGCTAGGGGCATCAGAATCAATATTCTCTTTTATAACATTGAGGACTTCTTCTCGACTGTCTCTTAATATTTGATTATCATCATCATCCAGTTTAATCGTTTTGTGAAAATCATTAAAATACTTTTGTAACCCGACCATATAAAATCGCTCCTTCCTATCATATATATAGTATACAACAAAACAAGAAATATCTATATATTGTAAGAACGAATGTTTGTTTTTACGTATTTTTTATTCGATTCTAGATAGACGAAAAGTCTACCAATGTATATACGCTATCACCGGTGTAGACTCCCATTATATATCCTATAGCTTTCATGGCCTGGAGAACTCGTTTTTAATTGTCCCCATCTATGAGCTCATTCAGGTTTTCTACGTTTTAACAACAATCAGTCAAGTCATGAAGCAGCCTATAAATTAAAAAAAATGAATCGAACGATTGTTTTATGTATGAAAATTAGTTTCTGGCACGTTGCTCTACATAGAAACCAATAATCATTTCCAGAACAAGTATCCAATTGGTGTTGACCATAATCAACTGTAGCAATCATAATTTGAATCACGTCCTAATGCTTAAAAAACTTGTTATAAAATACTTGATAATGCGCATTAAAAACGAAACTTATTTGCCCGATGATCCTTTGTATCTTTAAACACTATCTGGGTGACATTACGTAAAAAACGACTCAGTACCTTTCGATCATATTTATGCTGAAGCTGTTGGCCTGTTAGATTAGTGGTGAGTATCGTTGATTTATCTTGTCTCGCATTTCCAATTGCATATAAAACACGATGAACAAAATCCGTTGCTGCTTTATCTGTCTCACTTGATCCTGTCTCGGCTCCTAAATCGTCTAAAACTAAAAAATCGGTTTTACTCAATAATTTAATAAAAGTGGCCTCACTATGCAAGCTCCCTGAATGTGAAAAATTATTTCGTATTTCTCTTAACATTTCTTCAAAATTAATAAATAGGCATCTATATCCACCTTGATATATTCCCTTTTTCATGTTTATTTCTAAATCCTTTTTCCCTATTTCATTTATTTGTTTAAGAATACTCATGGCTAAATGGCTTTTTCCAGAGCCTTGTTTGCCTGCTATCCATAAATTAAAGTTATCTCCCTTTTTTAATCTTTGAAAGGATTGAATAGCTTTATCTTTATTTTTGATCTCTTCTTCCTCTTCAGTTATATAGGTATTAAATGAGGCATCCCAAAGTGTTGCATCAGGTAGTAAGCTATATCGACTTAGCCATTCGCAGGTATCTCGGGAAGTTACTTTCATGAGTACTTTAGCCGATAACTTGCGATCTTCTTCCTCCTTTTTTTCTTGGACGCATTTTGGACACCATGAGTAAGTATGTCTCTTTAGATTACCGACGAGAAATGGTACCTGATGTTTCGGACAAAGTTCTTCTGATTCAGAAATCGAGAAACCCGGCATAATCATCTGTGTGATCGCCTCCGACTTTTTCATTTTTGATTCTTCCTTTCTCATTAAGATATCCCTCAAATTTAGGACCAAACAAGGTTTCGGGCCGAAGATATTTGTTCATCTTTGGATCGTCTAACCATTGACCTGTTTTCTTATCAATGACTTTTTTAAAATCCGCGATGGTAAATCCTTCAAGCAATCTTGCATGAATCAGGGTTTTCGTCTTTTTTGTGGTAGGTTTATAGTGTGCAGCAGTAGCTTTATTGAGATAATTAATTACTTCGATAAGAGACTTATTTTGACTGTTACTTTTAAAACTGTTATTAATAGCACTGTTGTTATTCGATCTATCATTTTGACTTTCAACCGCTCTCATTGTGATTACTGTCAAAACGTAAGTGGTCAAATATTATTCGATAAACGTTAGTTTTGTTCCGTTGACCATCGTATCTATTTTCGATACGAATATATCCTAAGTCCACTAGACTTTTTCGATGATTGTAAAACCTCCTTTCACTGATTCCCAGGCAGTGACAGATAAAACGAACACTGGGGAATGCCGAATCGCCTTTTCCAGCATAGGAACAGATAAATCCATAAATTGCTTTTGCCTCAATGCTCAGTCTTTGATCTTTCATCGTCTTTTTGGGAATAATCCCATAGCCTTCTGAGAGAAGCCCCTCTGAATTTATTTCATTATTCAATGAGATTCACCTCACTTTAATGGATTGAGCAATAATTCTTGATCAAATTTGTCTAATCTTTTTCAAAAATTAGTGATTGGCTCATTGACTATTTTTAATGTTCCTTTTTTGGAACATCTAATTCAAAAAAATATACCACAGGGATGCCTAAACGCTGGTTTAATAATTTAACTTCTTTTAGGGTAAAATCCCCTCCAAACCCGTTTAATTTTTTACTTACTGTTCCAGGTGTCACATTAATAATATCTGATACATCTTTATAGCTCAGTTCTCTCTCAACTAAAAAAGCCTTAACCTTAAGATATGGAACTCGATTTTTAATTCCCACTTGATCGCCTCCTTCATAGTTCCCATTCGGGAACACCATCAATATAATACCTTCATCTTCCAGTGTCAATGTTTATTCCAATAAGGGAATTAAAGATTCCTTTTAATGTTGCAATAATGGAACAATCAGAATATAATGTCCTTATAACAGGAATGCAAACAAGGAGAAAACGAAATGGAAACCTTCGGCCAAAAACTAAATTATTTAAGGAAAAGCCATAAGCTGAGTTTAGATGATTTAGTAAAGCAGTTGAAAGACCGCTATGAGACTAATATAAGTAAATCGATGATATCGAGATACGAAAACGATAAATCAGATGTAACGCTTGAAAATGTGCGCATATTCACCGATTTTTTTGATGTTCCTCAAGACTATTTTATTAAAGATAATAAAAAACTTGATAATAGCGGACTTCCAAAATTGAGCGTTAAAGAAGAACATGACATTGGAAAACAGCTAGAAAAGATTTTAAAAAACATGGACGATGGAACAGCCTTAGCCTTTGATGGTGAACCCATGGATGACGAAACCAAAGACCTCGTTCGTGCCGCAATCGAAAGTAACTTACACTTAACAAAAAAACTTGCGAAGAAGAAATTCACACCAAAGAAGTACAGAAATTGGGAGTGATTTTATGGATTGGATTTTGAAAATACTTGATTATAATATAAAGTGCTTCAAAACTGCCAATCCATTCGAATTAGCTGAAGCCCATCATATCATCATTCGTTATCTTCCTTTAGGCAAAACACAAGGCTTCTATATGAAAAATGCCAGGCACCAAGTTATCACAATGAATACAGACATTGATGAGGTCGATCGTCTTTATGTATGCTCTCATGAATTGGGTCATGCTCTTCTTCATCCTAATGAGAATACCCCATTCATGAATCAAAACACACTGCGATCCAAAGATAAAATTGAAGTTCAAGCACATTTCTGGGCAACCCAACTCTTACTTCGTTTTAAAAAAGTCAATTTGCTAGGATATGAAACGACTAAACTACTTTGCATGGAGAATGGGATTCCTTATGAGATGGAACGATTCATTTCTACAAATAATAATTCTTTTTTTACTCAGGAAAAGAACATACGTGCCTTTGAAGGAGGTGATGATTGAAAGACTAAAGGGGAAGGAGGTGAAAAAATACGGCTTACTTTCGTAAATTAAAATCTGGATGGCAGTACCGAGTGAGCTATAAAGAAGGAAATAAATATCGCGAAAAAGCGGATAGCGGTTTTAAAACAAAAAAAGAGGCACAACTTGCTGCAGCTGTCATTGAGGAAAGATTGCACAGAGGAGCCAATATAAACAGAGCCGAGCAGACATTCTGTTCCTACTTTAGAAATTGGTATGAAACTTTCCGTAAAGGCAAGAAATCCTCATACAATGACCAAGAAATCGAACGTGCTGTCCGATTCGCTGAAAAATCATTTCCTGGAGTCAAATTTAAAGATCTTGATCGGGAAATGTATCAAAAAGCTTTGAACAACTTTGCAAAAAACCATGCAACTGCCACAGTCCGAAAGCATCATATTTATATGAAAGCCTGCATTCAGGACGCTCTTAATGATCATGTGATTTTTAGAGACCCGACCTATAAAGCGGTTACCATCGGAAACTCTCCTGAAAAGAAAGAAGCAATGAAGTACATCAATTTCTCTGATTCACAGCGACTGATTACTGAACTAAGGAGTAATTTACAGCCACGATACATTTCCCGGTACATGATCCTTTTTGGCCTTGCGACCGGCTGCCGCTTTGGCGAAATGCTTGGAATGACCTGGAACTGCATAGATACAAAGAAGCGGACAGTCAGGATCAACAAGACTTGGGACTATCACAGCACACAAACTTTCGGTACGACAAAAAATGAAGCTTCAAATCGAGTGATCCGTATTGACAAGGCGACCTGCTCTTGGTTAAATGAACTGAAAATGGAGCAAGATAATTCAATCAATAAGCTGAACCTACTGGAGAGTGAAAAGTT
>NZ_BJMS01000095.1 GCF_006539285.1 Sporolactobacillus inulinus | reverse complement strand
GTCTATTGGTTTGAAGACGGGGCAAAATTCATCCTCAGAAAAAAGACCCGAAGAGGGGGTCTCTTCGGGTCTTGACCGATCGAAATGAATCAGCCGATCACTTTGACACGTTCGTCGATTGGTGCGAAGTCTTTTTCCGCTGCTGGTGCGGCGATGTTGCCGAATGGCATTTGTGCGCGCAGTTTCCAGCTTGCCGGGATGTCGAATTCCTTTTGTACGGCTTCATCAATCAGTGGGTTGTAATGCTGCAGGGAAGCACCCACGCCGAGCTCGGCAAGTGCAGTCCAAACAGAGAACTGAGCGATTCCTGTGCTGTGTTCCGACCAGATCGGGAAGTTGTCTGCGTACAGCGCAAATTTTTCCTGTAGGCCTTTGACGACATCTTGATCTTCGTAGAACAGCACCGTGCCGACACCGGCATTGAAGGATGCTAGTTTTTGCGCGGTTGATTCGAAGGACTGCCCTTCAGGAATAACCTTGCGCAGTGCAGCTTCGGCAAAACCGCCTTCGCCCCAGATCTTTGCGCTTTCGTCGCCGAATAGGACAACGGCATGTGCCGATTGAGAGTTGAATGCGGACGGTGCGTATTTTACCGCTTCTTGGATCGCCTTAACGATTTCTTCCTTGCTTGCTTTTACATTTTTATCAAGGGCATAAATGCTCCTGCGTTTCTTCAGTGCATCAATAAAAGTTTCAGACATAGGTCATACACACTCCTTAACTAATTAATTTTTCTTTACTTACATAAGTATAGCTTGTAATTAAAAAAAAGCCAACGATTTGCACTTACTCTTTTTTAGGTTCTTCATCGGCGTACCATTTATTCGCCCAGCGGTGTACTTCGTCTAAGATTGGTTTGATGCCTTTGCCCATTTCCGTTAGCCGGTAACTCACTTGGACCGGGTATCCGGTATCCACGAGCCGTTCGACAATGCCCATCTCCTCCAGTTCCCTGAGCCTTGCCGACAGCATGCGGTCGCTGAGTTCTGGGATTGCCGAAGAGATGGTACTGAAATGAGTTTCCCCAGTAAGCAGTACTTCTATAATCAAACCGTTCCACTTTTTTCCTAAAATTTTAAATGCCTTTTCTAATTTGGGACACACTGAGATTTCTCGTTCCATGGCCATCCCTCCTCATCTATTGTCCTATACATACAATAGATCACCTACTAACTTTTATTTATTATAAATGATTTTCGTTATTCTAGCCATGCTGAGGCGCTTTTCTGCTCTGATAAATGGCAATAATCGCCGCAATCTGCGTGATTTTCATAAAATTTTTCACAATTTTGCCGCAATCAGTGTGCCAATCGCGATCGATACATACAGAACCATCATCGATACAATCAGCAACCCGGTGTCAATGGATTCGACGCCCAAGGCATAAAGGACAAGTAGAGCCGCACCGCTACCAAATAAGACGACGTACAGAACACCGAGAAAATAGCGTTTCAAAATTAATGCCGTGCGTTCATCCGTTTCCGGAATATTCCCCATCTTTTTCTTATGTCGGGCGGCTAAGAAAAATCTTGCCAACAACCCGAGCAGCGGTGCACAGATGATTGTTGCCGCAAGACCAAAATCAATGGTCACATCGGCAATGGCCAGCCCGATAAATCCTCCAATTATTGTGCAAAGCAAGATTACCGTAATCATGAGCCGCTCCCACTGTTTCTTTTTCATTCCTTGTCTCCTTCCAGATAAAACAATTCTTCGATGGGTACGTTAAAATACCTGATTAATTTCAGAGCAAGTTCCAAACTCGGATTGTATTTGTTTTTCTCAATTGCATTTACGGTTTGACGCGTGATTTTCAAATCCTGAGCCATTCTTATCTGTGTGATCCCATTCTTCAGGCGAAGTTCACGAATATGATTGACAACACGCATAGGAATTTCCTTTCAGTAAGTAAAGATATCTTTACACCTAATATATCAGATTCCTCGCCTCATGTAAATATACCTTTACACGACACATCCGCTAACTCCTTTCCGCCACCATGCCAATCCGAACGACTGCTGCACCGCCGAGACAGATCCAGAACATAGAAAGGACGGTTAAGCCTTTTCTACAGGGATTCACAAGCACCTGCCTCGATTAGGCATCATTTTTTTTGAGGGCGGTTGATCTGAATCTACTGATCTTTGGTACACTTAACTTATTCTGATCGAAACGGGGCTTTAGCTATGGAAAAAACTGCGGTGCTGCTCGTCAATTTGGGGACTCCGGAGGCTGCCGATACTCAATCGGTGCGCCGCTATCTGGCGCAATTCCTCAGTGACCGGCGTGTCATTGATCTACCGCGCTGGAAGTGGCTGCCGATTCTGCACGGGATTATTCTGCGCGTGCGGCCGAAACGATCGGCCAAGCTTTACAAATCGATATGGACGGAGGAGGGGTCGCCGCTGATCCTTCATGCCCGCAGGCAGCAAGTGGCGCTGCAAGAACGGCTATCGGAAACCGCGATCGATGTCGTACTGGCGATGAGCTATGGGCGCCCTGGTTTAGGCGATGCATTGGATCAGCTGCATCGGCAGAAGGTTCGCCGCCTGCTTGTGCTGCCGCTCTATCCGCAGTATTCGTCGACAACGGTTGGTTCCATTTGGGATGGTGTGCAGCGGTCACTTACCGGATGGCGCGATGTACCGGAGCTGCTATTCATTCGCGACTACCCGGTACATCCCGATTACATCGCCGCCTTGGTAGCGCGTGTTCAGCACTATGTTGCCAAACACGGCGAGCCTGACCGTCTGCTCCTCTCCTATCATGGCATTCCGTTGCGCTATGCCGAAGCTGGCGATGACTACCCGGAGCGCTGCCGTTTGACAACGGAACAGTTGAAGCGCCGGCTGCCGGATTTGGCGATCACGTAAACGTTTCAGTCCAAGTTTGGTCGTGAGGAATGGCTGACGCCGGCAACGATTGATACCGTGCGTCAGCTGGGGCGGCAAGGCGTGCGTCATGTTGCAGTCATCGCTCCGGGTTTTAGTGCCGACTGTTTGGAAACCTTGCAAGAACTCGAGCAGGAAAACGCCCGCGCTTTCTATGAGGCTGGCGGACAGCAGTTCGACTATATTCCGGCGGTCAATGACCATCCGTTTTTTATCGATTGTCTGGAAGATCTGGTGAGGCAAAGGCTGCGAATGACTGCCAAAATAAAGATCAGCTATTAGGTAGCTTCGCTTCGCCAAACTTTCGGAGAACGCGCGACCTTAGTCGCGCTTACACTATATTTCACTAAACCTTTTATCCTTATTTATGTTAAAAAAGATCAAGAAGTCGACGGCCCATCCGCCCAAGGGTGATCCGACCGCAATGCCGAATTGGAGTATCATTGAAGCGTTGGGATAGGTATAAAAATGGCCGGAACCTTTTGCGCGGCACCGGCATTTTTTGATTTTATTTAACTTTGGAGTTGAGTCACCGCTGCCGGTGGATGTGTTTTGAGGAATTCTTTGACGCGGTTTATCTTTGCCTATTGCTGCAGCTTACGATGATCTTGCTTTCTTTTTCAGCGCGCGAATGGAGACATCATGTTCACCGAGCATTTCAAAAATCGCTGCTTGATTTTCGATCATTTTGTCTAGGGATTGCTGATTGCGGTCAACTTTTTTATCAATCTTTTTTACGTAGCCATGCAGCTTATCGACATCACTGCTCAGCGCCGTCAGTTTCGCATCCGACACCTCTTGTCGATCATAAACCGCTTTAAGAATACGGCTGGTTTCATCGAGCTGTGTCTGCATCAGATCCTGCTTTTCTTCCATATGATCCATGCGCATCTCCATGTTACCCATGCGCATCTCCATGTTACCCATGCGCATCTCCATGTTATCCATGCGCATCTCCATGTTACCCATGCGGTCGTCCATACTTGTCAGTTTATCGAGAATTAACTCGAGTACTTTTTCACTCATGTATTCACCTCCTTTCATCTCGTTTGATCAGTCATGATGCCTGTTCATTTTTGTAGTTCTAGTATAACAAAGGAGTTCTCGATTCTTTAAAATGTGTGAAAAAAATTCGTCAAATTGCCTCAGGCCCACTGCCTCAACTTGATCACATGCCTTAGATGCGACGGGTACGGATTTATCGAGTGCTTTGATTATATTACCAGTGTAAAAAACGCGGGAGGAAAAGAATCCTCTCGCGTTTTTCATTGTTTCTGTTTCATTATTAAAAATCAAAATTATCCGGGTCGGCGCCGGTGCGGTGGTCTTGGTTTAGGGCGTTGATTGCTGCCATGTCTGCCTCGGTCAGTTCGAAGTCGAAGATGGCAAAGTTTTCTTTGATGCGGCCTTCGTTGACGGACTTCGGAATGGCGATGACTCCGCCTTGGACATGCCATCTGAGGATGACTTGTGCGGCGGATTTTCCGTATTTCTCTGCGATCGCGCCGATCGTTTTATCTTGAAGCAGCTCGCCGACCATCAGCGGTGCCCAAGCTTCAAGGCGGATGCCGCGTGCCTCGCTGAAGTCTTTGAGCGGTTGCTGTGTCAGGCGCGGATGGCGTTCAACTTGATTGACAACCGGCACGACTTCGGCGCCGTCTAGCAGATCTTCGAGGTGATGGATCTGGAAGTTGCTGACGCCGATTGCACGTACTTTTCCTTCCTTATATAACTGTTCCATGGCCCGCCATGTGTCTTTGTATTTTCCTTCCACCGGCCAGTGGATCAGATACAGATCCAGGTAGTCGAGGCCGAGCCGGTCGAGGCTGTCTTGATACGCCTTCAAGGTTGATGCGTAGCCTTGATCTGCGTTCCATACTTTTGACGTGATGAACAGGTCTTCGCGTTTTAAGCCGGTTTCTTTGCATGCGGCTTTGATCCCTTCGCCCACGCCTTGTTCATTTTGATAAATCGCAGCCGTGTCGATCAATCGATAGCCTGCGCGTATTGCGGCTTGTACCGATTGAGCCGCAACCGCTTGGTCTTCCACCCGGAATACGCCGAGTCCTTCAAGCGGCATCTCGACATCGTTATTTAATGTGACGGTTTTCTGTGTCATGGATCATCCTCCTCTAATGCATTCTTTACTCAGTGTAACGGATGCTGCCTTTGACGAACAGTACGCACCTTATTGTGTGATAGTTACCCAAAAGTTACCCTTATTCGTATTTAATCAGCGCTCATGCTCTCGGCCGATCCATTTTTTTGGCAAACGCAATGGAAGCGCGGATCATTTCCTTCAGGATGTCGCAGTTGATGTCGGCGAGCTTGTTCACATAGATGCAGGCTTTGCCGCGGGTATGTTTTCCAAAATCGACAGCGAATTTTTCATAGGCTTCATCAGGCATCATCAGGTACAAGCTGATCTTCGCTTTGCGCGGCGAGAATCCAGTTAGCGGCGCGTCTCCTTCACGTCCGGAGTCGTATTTATAGTGATACGATCCAAAACCGATGATGCTTGGTCCCCACATCTTCGCTTGAACACCGACGGTTTCTGTAAACAGTTCAAGTAGCTTGTAGGCATCCGCTTTTTTACGCGGGTGTTCCACGTTTTCGATAAATTCAATGACACTGTTTTCATTTTGCTTCATTTTTGCTTCGTCGCTCAATTCGGCTCACCTCACCTATTTTGTCGTATGAAACGATGTCTTTCTGTACATTTTAAACAAAGATGCGTGATCACGAAAGCTTCAATTTGTCAAAGGCATTTTTTGCTAATTTGTATTGTATAATAAAAGTATTGTCTTTTTCCGCTCAGCTTAACGAGCTTGGGGACGAAATAGCTTAAAACGGGAGGTTATTTAATGGAAGCACTCACTCAAAACAAGCTTGTCCATGGTTTTCGTCTGCTCAACAAGGACAGCATTCAGGACATTCACTCAGATGCGTATGTGCTTGCGCATGAAAAAAGCGGCGCAAGATTATTGTTTTTGAAAAATGACGATGACAATAAGGTTTTCTCGATTAGTTTCCGCACGCCTCCGGAAAATAACACCGGCGTTTTTCACATTCTTGAGCACTCGGTTCTGTGCGGATCGGATAAATATCCGGTGAAAGAACCGTTCGTAGAGCTGCTCAAAGGCTCACTCAATACCTTTTTGAATGCATTCACGTTCAGCGATAAAACGATGTATCCGGTCGCTAGTAAAAATGGTAAAGATTTTCAGAATTTGATGGACGTCTATCTCGATGCCGTTTTCCATCCGAACATTTATAAATACAAGGAAATTCTGCAGCAAGAAGGCTGGCATTATGAGCTGGAGAATGCCGATGATCCGCTCCATTACAAGGGCGTGGTCTACAACGAAATGAAGGGCGCTTTCTCCTCGCCGGAGGGATTGCTGATGCGTGCCAACCAGAGTTCACTGTTCCCGGACACGGCCTATGGATTCGAATCGGGCGGTGATCCGCTCTACATTCCTGATTTGACTTACGATTATTTCGTCGACTGTCATAAAAAATATTACAGTCCGGCCAACAGCTACATCTTTTTATACGGCAATCTTGATCTTGAAGAAAAGCTTGCCTTTCTCGATAAAGAGTACCTCAGTGCGTATGAGCGGATTGACGTGGATTCATCGATTGCTGTTCAGAAACCGATCGGCAAAATCAATGAAACGATCAAGGAGTATCCGGTTCTGCCTGACTCCGACTTGAAGGACAAAACCTATCTGAGCATGAACTTCGCCGTTTCTGAATCGACGAACCCGGAAACTTATCTGGCCTTCGACATACTCGACTACATTCTGCTCGACAGTCCGGCAGCGCCGCTCAAAAAAGCGATTCTCGATGCCGGCATCGGTCAGGATGTGTTCGGCGCCTACGACAACAGCATCCGCCAGCCGTTTTTCTCCATTAATGTAAAAAATGCGAATGAAGATCAAAAAGAAGCCTTTAAAAAAGTCGTCTTCGATACGCTGCGCCAATACGTAAAAGACGGTCTCGATAAAAAACAGATTGAAGCGGCGATCAACGTCAAAGAGTTCCAGCTGCGCGAGGCCGATTATGGCTCGATGCCGAAAGGGCTCATCTACAGTATCATGGCTATGGACAGCTGGCTCTACGATGAAGATCCGTTCATGCATCTAAAGTTCGAAGACAGCTTAGCAAAAATCAAGCAAGCATTAACAAGCAACTATTTTGAAAAGCTGATCGATCAGTACTTGCTGCACAGCAATCACCAGACCTTTGTCACCATCGCCCCATCGAAGACGATCGCGGACAAAGAAGCGAAGCTGGTGGAAAAGAAGCTTGCCGATGTCAAAGAAAATCTGAGCGCGGACGGCGTAAACCAGATTATTGAAGAAACGAAAAAGCTGAAGGAACGCCAGTCCAGTGCCGACAAGCCGGAAGACTTGCGCAAAATTCCGATGCTGTCGCTTTCGGATATCGACCGCAAAGCCGAAGAACTGCCGCTTGAGGAAGTCGCGGTTGATGGCGTCAAAACGCTCAAACATGAACTGGAAACCAATAAAATCGCCTACGTGAGCCTGTACTTTGATGCATCGAACGTGCCTGCCGATCAAATCTCAACCCTGACGCTGCTCCAGGAAATCCTGGGCAGGGTCGATACGGAAAACTACAAATACGCAGACCTGGTCAGCGAGATCAACATTCAGAGCGGCGGCATCGACTTTGACAACCAAACGTTCGGCGACAAGGCCGATGACGACGCCTATACACCGAAGTTCTCGGTGAAAACTAAAGTGCTGACGGAAAAATTGCCGCAAGCATTTGGGTTGATTCATGAGATCATCTACCATACCAAGTTCGACAATGGTGCGCGTATTCGCGAAATTGTCAAAGAAATCAAGTCGCGCATTGAAATGTCGTTCAACCAGAACGGTCAGTCGGTGGTTGTTCGCCGGCTTGGCTCCTATTTCTCGCAAGCAGCCGCCTATGGCGAGAAGCTGCGCGGGCTTGATTTTTACCGATTCATTACCGATCTGGACAAGAACTGGGATGCCCGCTTCAGTGAATTCTCGCAAAGCCTGGCTTCGCTCGCCAAACTGCTGTTCAATAAAGCAGGGCTGGTCATCAGCGTCACCGGCGACAGCTCCATTTTCAGTGCCGTTGAGAAAGAGTTCCCAGTACTCGACTTGCAGGAACAAGCGGCGACTCCGGAACGCGGCGCGCAGAAGCTGCCGGAACCGGAAGCCAAAAACGAAGGCTTGATGACCTCAAGCAAAGTCCAATATGCCGCTAAGGGCGCAAACTTCAAAGCACTCGGCTATGACTACAGCGGCAAGCTGCAAGTGCTGAAAAAAATCTTGTCACTGGACTATTTGTGGAATCATGTACGCGTCATGGGCGGCGCCTACGGCTGCGGGCTTGCGCTTGAGTCGGCCGGGAACATGGTATTCTGGTCATACCGCGACCCGAACCTGAAAGAAACAATGGCCGTTTACGATCAAGCAGCGGCCTTTGCCGAGTCCTTCGATGCCGACGATTACGAAATGACCAAATACATCATCGGTACACTTTCGGATTTGGAAACACCGCAGACGCCGCGGGCCAAAGGCAGCGTTGCCGACGCGCAGTACTTCAAAAAGATCACGCAAGCCGATATTCAAGAAACACGCGACAACGTTCTTGATACAAAACAAGGCGACATCAAAGCCTTCGGCAAGCTGCTCAAGGCAGTCACCGATCAAGGACTCGTCTGCGTGCTTGGCAGCGAAACAAAGATCAAAGAAAACCAAGACTTGTTCAAACAATGCGTCAATGTATTTGACTGAAAGATGGGAAGAACTGCGCGTGCGCAGTTCTTTTCTAAGTTAAAGAAAAGGAGCAGCCCCCATTTCATCGGACTGCTCCTTTTTTCGCGCGAATTTCGCTTTAACTTTGGCTCAATTCGCTTTAACTTCGGGATTTCGCTTTAACTCGCGGCGGTCCTTGCTGCGTTTTTTCATTGGATCGGCTTGAATTGTTCGATCTTGAAATGGCTGAAGACGGCGGTTCCCCCTTCTGCGTACAGGCTGATGCCTTGATCGGCGAGCGGTGGGAATGCTTCGTTGGTTAGGACGGTGCGCCCGTCGCCGGTGAAGACTTCTATGCTCGTTTTATCGACGAGTATTTTCAGATGGATTTTTTTTGCTGCCGGCGAAAGGGGTGCGCGGCTTTCGACACTCTGTTTTTTGTCATCCGGCTGGTTTGTGAAGCGGCGATTGACGTAGAGGGCATGGTCTTCTGTGAGAATGCCGACGTCGATATGCCGTTTCTTATTGCTTGATTCGCGCAGTCGTAAGCCAATGTTGCGTGCATCCGTCCAAGAGATATCGGTCTCAATCTGATAGGCGGTACCGCTTGCGCCCAGCGCTTTGTTTCCGTTCACGCGGATGGTTCTCGGTTGCTGCGTCGCTGTTGCCTGTTTATTGAGCGCGCCAATCGGTTTCGAGATGAGGCTGTACTGTTGCCCATGTTTCGCTAAGTGAATCGTGCGCACAATGGAGTTGACGCCATTGAAATCCTCGTCAAGGGTTGGCGTGGTGTTCGGGTAATCCCAGTTGTTCATCCAGGCGATTGCATAGCGAGAATCCAGACGGCGCTTCGGATTCTCGTTTTCGAAGGTGACAGCGGCATACCAGTCGAAGCCGTAATCGAGCCATTGCGGCGCTGGCTGATCGGGAGTAAATTGTTCGCCATCAAAGTTGCCGATCCAGTATGCGTAGGTGTTCGGCTGGCCCGATGCGCGTCCATTGGCGCTTGCCCCGAGTACCCATTTGACTGTACCATTGGCGGCGCGCAGCTGAAACAGATCCGGGCATTCAATCAGTCCGATATTTTCTGGCGTAAACCCGCTCATATAGCGCCAGTCCTTCAAATTTTCCGATTCATAGAAACCGATTTTCGCTCCTTCGGCAAGCAGCAACACCCATTTTTTGCGGGCGGTATCCCAAATGACCTTAGGATCGCGGTAGTCTTTAACCCCAGGATTGGGCATAACCGACTGTTCGTGGTCCTGTTTAAAGGTTTTACCGCCATCGGTGCTGTCCCAGAGAAACTGTTCCTGGCTGCGTCCATCAGGCGGCTGGGTCACAATCGCTACAAGCGCATTCTTTCCAAACCCTGCCGTATTCTGCGAATCACGTACAACCGATCCAGTCCAAATGTCGCCATTTTTGTTCGTGTATTTCGGTATTGCAACGCCCTTGTCCGTCCAGTGAACCAGATCTTTTGACGTTGCTTGGCGCCACTCTGTTCCGTTCCCTTTCGGGTAATCACGGTTGTACAAATAATAATAATGAAAAGTTCCATCAAAATAGAGCGGCCGCTGTGGATCATTCATCCATTTGTCCGGTACGGAAAAGTGATACACGGGACGATAGGAATGCTCCTCTGTCTCAACGGTCGGCTTCTTTTCCGGTTGCAGCGGCGCGAGGACTTGTAGGATGACCAGCACGAGCAGCAAACCGATCATGACCAGCGCGCCTGCAATGATGAGCCGTCGGGTTCTTAAATTTTTCATATATAATGCTCCTTATGGCTTTCTATTCTCGTCTATTTTTCCCGAAAACAAAAAAAATGTCACCGATAGGCGACATTTTTTCAAAATCTCTTCCGTTTAATCAGTCAATCGTGAGCTGTCCTTGATCAAGCGTACTGTCAGGAACGACCGAGCTGCGTGATCCTTGCAACTTCACGAGGAAGCTTGGTGCAAACGTTGAGTGTTGATCGTCAAATGTACCGCGGTTGGTCATATAGCTCGTAATCACTACGTTGTTGCCGCGCTTTTGCGGTACGGCAAAGTGCGAGTAATTCCAAGTGATGTCATCGGTATCCAAGTCCATGTGGAGCACTAGACCGCTGCCATTCATTGGACGATAGGTTCCGGTCAGCGAGTTGGACACGTAACCGAGCATGTAGATATCTTTGTCTCCGATTCCGTCAATCGTCATTTTCGCGCCGCGTGAATCGGTAAACAGATACCATTTGCCATTCTTTTTAAAGAGGTTCGCTCGTTCGATTTCATCGGTGACCGTATTCGATGTAATCAATGGTTTCATGACTTTTTTCAGCGTGTAATCGTTATTCAGCTCAATGATGCCCAAGGCCCCATTGGCCAGCGATGCCAGATTCTTTTTCGGGCTTTCGAGCAGTGCTTTTCGCTCCTTTTGGAAATATCGGAGCCCGCCGCCGTAGTAGGCCCGGTTGTCCAGCTGGTTGTCTCCCTGATAGCCGACCTTCGTCCCGGTATTTGCTTCAAAGACAAGGTATTTGTGCCCTTTATCTTCTACGTAATGTGGATCACGCAGCGTATGGTTATCCGCGCCCTTGTCACCGGCCACGAATTGATCAACGGTTTGATAATATTTGCCGTCGCCATCAAAAATTGATTTCAAATCTTCGATGCCGTCAACCTTTAAGGTCGTTGCATCAGGCTGTGACAGATTGATCTGCGCAGTCGTTAAGGTTTGTTTTCCGTAGAGTTTCTTGCCTTCGTCCCATGGATGACGGTTTGTGTAAAACAAACGCACTTTGCCGTCCGAGGTCAGCGTTGCCGATCCCGACCATTCCTCTGCCTGATTCTTCAAGATTTCATCATTCGTTTTCAAGTGATCATCCGCTTGGAAAACGCGACCTGCGTTCTTCCAGCTGTCAATCGATGTGTCGCCTTTCTTTTGGTAAAAAAGGTAAATGAATGTGTCGCTGCCGACTTTCGGATCACCAGCGAGTGCAAAGACAATGTTATAGCCTTTATAGTTGGCTACCGTGCCGTCCGCGTTCTGCAGCGGCCAGCTGTCCCAAACATCCAAATCGATTTCGTTTCCATCTTTATCCTTGCCAACTGCCGATGGTAAATTTTCAATCGTTGATTCATCAAATTGCGGAACTTCGAAGCGTTCGTTCCCCTGCTGATCGGGAATTTTACTCATATCATAGCGTGTAATATGGGAAACGCCATAAGTCTGGTTCTTCCCAAAAGCATCAATTGGTTTCGCGGATACATTGCCTGCACCTACAATCAAAAAGGTTGCGGTAAGCAGTCCTGCAATAAGCTTCTTTGGCTGTTTTCTCACGGTATTCTTCTCTCCTCCGACGATTTTGGATTCATCGTTTCATAAACGTTGCCCTATTCACTTTTTCTCTGTTGTGCGCACAGGATAAGAACAATTGTCAACCGGTTGTCAATCAATCGATGACTGGGCACCTCTAGAATACGGTGAAGCCAGCTGTCTGTCAATTCACCAAAATATGTCGGTAAGCGTTTCCTAAACTAGACCTTATTAAGCCTTTAGTCCCTCTTTAGATGACTGATGTAACAAACTATGCAATCTTTTGTTTTTGCCCCGTTCAAGTCGATATACAAATTAATCTGCCCTAGTCCATAACGGACTTGGATTTTCAAGCGCGCAACGCAACGAATGGACAGTACTTTTGAACCATTCGCAAAATTTCAATGATCGTTACACAAACGCAACAAAAACAGGTCTATAGCCCCCAATTAACTCCAGAAAAATTTATATTACATTTTATTATCAACCGCATTTTGTCAACCGATTGACAATTAGATCGGCTTTAATCGATAGGACTGTTCATTGGGTAACAAAGCAAGTCTTTAGAAAAACCAAGCTGTGCTTGGTCCTTAATCTCCAACCATG
>NZ_BJMS01000094.1 GCF_006539285.1 Sporolactobacillus inulinus | reverse complement strand
AGGCGCCAGAGCGCTTTCATGTCTTGGGCTAATTCTTATTGATGAAATGCCGCTTATCGTTGTACCACAAAGCAAAATCATTTGCTTTTTACGTAAAAATACAAGTCAGATGCTTTATCCCAAGGGTATTTTCATTCAAGCGGTATCCCGCTGCCTCAAGCGGTCATGAATGTTTCTTACCTGTAAAAAAGACGTCTCAAGGTCTGCTTTTGACACGTCTTTTAAATCATCCGCCACAAATGGGGTATAGCGGTTATTCTTTCATCTTCTGCAATTGACTGCTGAGCGCCGCAAATTCCTCAATCGACAGCGTCTCGCCTCGCCGGCGCGGGTCAATCTGTGCCGTCTCCATTGCCGCAAGCAGATCGTTTTTTCGTTCTTTGGACCAAAAATTGTTCATCAAGTTGTTGAGCAGCGTCTTCCTGCGCTGCGCAAAGCTGGCGCGCACCACTTTAAAAAAGAACGCTTCATCATCGACGCGAATTTTTTTCTGTGGGCGGACATCCAAGCGAATCACAGCCGAATCGACATTCGGTTGTGGTACGAATACCGTCTTCGGAACCGTCATTACGATTTTTGCTTCAGCAAGATACTGAACGGCAATGGATAACGAACCATAACTCTTTTCGCCTGGATCGGCCTGTAGTCGACTGGCGACCTCTTTTTGAATCATAACAACAATCGTTTTAATGGGCAGACCACCTGTGAGTAGCTTCATCAGAATAGGGGTCGTGACGTAATAGGGCAGATTGGCAACAACCGTCACGGACGTTCCCGGCGGGCATTCCTGTGCCAGGATCTGCGCGACATCCAGCTCAAGCACATCGCCAAAATGGATCGAGACATTGTCGAAGTCCTGCAGCGTGTCGGCAAGGACTGCTTCCAATCTACGGTCAATTTCTACCGCGATGACCTTTTTGGCCCGGCCGGCAAGGACCTGCGTCAGCGCCCCGGCTCCGGGACCAATTTCGAGGACATAGCTGTTTTCATCGATTGAGGCTGAGGTTGCAATATTATTTAGGATGTTCTCATCAATTAAAAAGTTCTGACCAAGACTTTTCTTTAACGTAAATTGATGCTTGCGTATAACGTCTTGCATTCTTTTTGGTGAGGAAATTCTTTTATTCATAATGATTGCTCCTTTGCTCCAATGGCATCCATTGCCTGCTTCAGGTCACGTTCAGAGATTTGGAACATACGCAGCCGCTTGTAGAGCTGCTTGCCGTTGGCGTAGCCGATGTTCAGTTGGTCGCAGAGCTGCTCACGGATCTTACGCGACGCTTTGCTGCCAAGTAGGCCTAGGCTTCTTAGTGTTTGCATACTGATCTGTTCCTCCGGTTCCTCGAATTGTGTGTAAACCTTCGCTAAGGAACGGAGAATCGTGTGCGGAGCCGCATGCTCGATCCCCAGACTCTCGTTTGCTCCGCCTTGCCCTTCGGCACGAGTAATAAAGGCATGCTTGCAGCCGGGTACCGCCTGACTGACAATCTTGCGAATTCGCTCACCGGGATAATCGGGATCAGTAAAAACGATGACCCCGCGGCGCTTCTGCGCATTTTGAATCGCCCGGATCGTCCGTCTGCTGACGCGCGAGCCGTTCGTTTCAATCGTGTCGGCATCAAGCGCCCGGCGAATGGCTTCGGTATCGCTTCGGCCTTCGACGACAATAATTTCTTTCACAATCATAAGTTTTCTCCTTGGTTAACCATTTTCAGAGGATTCATCAATTCGGAAGCAGCGCAATGCGTTTTGCGTCGTTTGCTTTGCAACTTCTTCAAGCGACAGGTCTTTCAGCTCAGCAATTTTTTCCGCAACAAGCCGTACTCGCGCCGGTTCATTACGTTTGCCGCGAAACGGGTGGGGGCTGAGAAACGGACAATCGGTTTCGATCAGTAGGCGTTCAATCGGCACTTTGGCTGCCGTTTCCCGCTGCAGCTGTGCATTTTTAAACGTGACCGGCCCGCCAAAGCTAATGTAAAAATTCAAGTCGATAAACCGTTCTGCCCATGTCCAGTCATCGCTGTAGCAATGCATCACGCCGCCAATTGTTTCCGCATGTTCTTCACTCAGAATCCGCGCCACATCCTCTGTCGCTTCGCGGCTATGAATGATAAGCGGCAGTCCGGCATCCTTTGCGAGTCGAATCTGCCTGCGGAAGACGTCATGCTGCACTGCTTTCGGCGATTTATCCCAATGATAGTCAAGACCAATTTCTCCGAGCGCAACGATTCCCGGATGCGCCAGTCCGCGCTTGATCATCTCGAGGTCGGCATCGGTCATATCAATGGCGTCCTCCGGATTCCATCCGATCGCGCCATAGATTAACTTATGCTGATCAATGATTGGAAAGACGCGTTCAATCGTTGGCCGATCCACTCCGACAACCATCATCCGGTCAACCCCGGCTTGCTGGGCACGCGCAAGCACTTCTGAAAAATCAGCATCAAACGATTCATCATTAATATGTGTATGTGTATCAAAGAGCATGAAGCATCCTCCTCTATTCTTACGCATGGTTATGCCAAGAAAAACTGGGTAAAAAATGCCCGGTCCCTAATCTCCAGCCATGTGTGATGGGCTCGTGTCTTCTCGGTGCTGAATCGTCGCTTCGATTACTCGCTTGCCGCGGGCAGTCCAGGAGCCTCCTCAGACACGCAGGAGCTTTGCGGAGGTTCCTCTTGGCATGCACCATTAGCCTGAATCATCCAGCACGCTTCGTTCAAAGCTGCATCTTTACCGTACTTTTAGACAGTCTTATTCTGCAAAAAAGCGGGATCTGCGCGACTGTTCGCTCATCTCCCGCTTGCTTTTTTATCCTTATTTCAGCTTAGCGAATTTTCGTTCCGTTCGGTAGCGGCCCGGACACCGTTGCCACCTTAAGCGTCCCGTTTGCATCGCCTGCAAGTAGCATGCCTTGAGACAGCTCGCCTCTCAGTTTGACCGGTTTCAAGTTGGCAATCACAATGATCTTCAAACCAACGAGTTCTTCCGGCTTGTAGTATTCCGCAATCCCGGAAACAACCTGGCGCTTTTCATAGCCAAGATCAAGCTGTAGTTTCAACAGCTTGTCGGCGCCCTTAACTTTGTCCACCTGCAAGACTTCAGCGACCCTCAGGTCAATCTTTTGAAAATCATCCAGATTTATTTGTGCCGGTGCTTCGGCATTCTTTTTCGCCTTTGATTTGCTTTCTTTGTTTCCGTTTGGTTTTGTATCGGATGCGCCGCGCATTTGCGACTTGATGTAAGCAACCTCTTCCTTCAGATCAAGACGAGGGAAGATCGGTTCTCCCTTTTGCACCGTCCACTGACCCTTGTTTGCGCTCAGATCACGGATTGAATCCCATGCCTGATCTTCAGCTTGAGTCACGCCGAGCTGCGTAAACATTTTCTTCGGGGTCGACGTGAAGAACGGTTGAATCATAATCGCGACAGCGCGAATCGTGTTCACGAGTTGCCCGATCACCGAACTCAACGCTTCTTTCTTCGCTTCATCCTTAGCAAGTACCCAAGGCTGCGTATCATCGATATATTTATTCGTTTGTCCGACGAGTTTCCAAATTGCCGAAAGAGCAACTGAGAACTGCAGATTTTCCATCTGTTCTTCAACGGTCGCAAGCGTTATCTTCAGTGCGTCCTCAAGGCCTGCATCAAAGTCGGTGACATGACCCGCATAGGCAGGTACTTTCCCGTCAAAGTATTGGCCACACATTGCAACGGTTCGGTTCAACAGGTTGCCCAAATCGTTTGCAAGATCAAAATTAATACGCTCAACGAAAGCCTCCGGTGTGAACATACCATCGGATCCGAACGGCACTTCGCGCAGCAGATAGTAACGCAGCGCATCCAGCCCATAGCGGTCGATCAAGGGTTCCGGATCGACAACATTCCCTTTCGATTTGGACATTTTTCCGTCCTTCATCAACAGCCAGCCGTGTCCGTATACCTTCTTAGGCAGCGGAAGACCGAGTGCCATCAGCATAATTGGCCAGTAAATCGTATGGAAGCGAACAATTTCCTTACCCACAAGGTGCACATCGGCCGGCCAGAACTTCTTATAATTGGTATCGTCTTCTGAACCGTAGCCAAGCGCCGTAATATAGTTGGTCAGTGCATCCAGCCATACATAGACCACATGTTTCGGATTGTTCGGAACCGGGATGCCCCATGAGAAAGAGGTCCGTGATACCGCAAGATCCTCCAGCCCCGGTTTGATAAAGTTATTAATCATTTCATTTTTACGCGATTCCGGCTGAATAAAATTCGGATGTTCTTCATAGTATTGAAGCAGTCGATCCGCATATTTGCTCATCTTAAAGAAGTAGCATTCTTCCTTAACCTTTTCAACTTTGTGGCCGCTGTCCGGGCTTTTTCCGCCGATCACTTCGCCTTTTGCGTTCTTTTCTATATCGACCAGCTGCGACTCGGTATAATAAGTTTCGTCAGGAATGCTGTACCAGCCTTCGTATTGACCAAGATAAATATCGCCTTGGCGTTCCAGCTGTGCAAAGATTTTCTGAACAACCTTTGTATGACGCTTTTCAGTCGTGCGAATGAAGTCATCATAGGAGATGTCGAGTTTTTTCCAAAGCTGCTTGATTTGGGCAACCATACCGTCGACGTATTTGATCGGCGTCACGCCTTTTGCTTTAGCTTTCTCCTCGATCTTCTGTCCATGTTCATCCGTTCCGGTCAAGAACATGACATCATAACCGCGCAGCCGTTTATACCGGCACATCGCGTCTCCGGCCACCGTTGTGTACGCATGACCGATATGTAGTCTACCGCTTGGATAGTATATAGGCGTTGTCAGATAAAAAGATTTATGTTCCTCTGTCATTAGCCCGTGCAACCTCCTTATTTCTTTCCGTTTCCAAATGATCCCTATCTTAAAAACTATACGTTTCGACTGTATGAATGTCAAGAAAGTGAATGCCTTACCATCTTATATTAAAGAATGCGTTTGGTGTTCGTATTCCAAGCCTTTCCAAGTAAGAAAAGTCTATTCAAAAAGGATCCGCATCTGTCTGCGCATCCTCGTTTATTGCGATTCAATTTGATGGTAAATACGATAAATGTCCCGTTTCGGCTGTGCGCGATCGATCGCCACCTGCTTAATCGCCTCTTTGGCACGCCAGCCTTTCTCACGAATATAGTGGTCCACATGCTCCTGAATCGTCAGCGCCGACCACCAAAGCTCATCCTCACGTGTCTCAGCATCACCGCTGCCGTCAACAACGAGGCAAAATTCACCTTTTGGTGCTTCACCGCCTGTAAAGAAGTTGATCGCTTCCTCAAACGTCCCGCGGATAAACGTTTCATAACGCTTCGTCAGCTCGCGAGAAATTGAGATCTGCCGATTCCCAAACACTTGACGAAGGTCGGTCAACGTATCCTTCACGCGAAACGGCGATTCATAGAAGATCAGCGTATAGGGCAGCATCCGCAGCGCATCAAGTACCTGGGCACGCGCTTTGCCTGCGCGCGGGAGAAAACCGTAAAATAAAAAGTGATCGGTGGACAGCCCGGACGCAATCAGTCCGCTTAGCGCTGCATTTGCACCAGGAAGCGGGATGACGCGAATCTGATGCGCGATGCAGGTAGCGGCAAGGTCTGCTCCCGGATCGGAAATTCCCGGTGTCCCTGCATCCGTTACAAGTGCAACATTTTTTCCATCTTCAAGCTCGGCAAGCAGCTTGTCCCCACTTGCCTTTTTATTGTGCTCATGATAGCTTACAAGCGGCGTATGGATGTTGAAATGGGTACACAGTTTCATGGTGTGCCGTGTATCCTCAGCAGCAAGAAGATCCGCTGTTTTCAATACATCAAGCGCTCGGTAAGTCATGTCCTCGAGATTGCCAATCGGCGTCGGGACAAGAAACAAACATCCTTTTCCATTATCGCTTTGAAAACTGCGCTGCTCCCACATCATGTCCGCTCCTTTGAATCAGTGCCAACTTCTCTTGGCGCGTTAACTGTTTAATCGACCATTCACGACGCAGTGCCGCCGATTTATTCTCAAGTTCTTCCTGATAAACAATGCGCAAGGGCTTATGACTGCGTGTGTAGCGTGCCCCTCTGCCGCTGCAATGCAGGGCAAAGCGCTTGGCAACATCAGCCGCATAACCTGTGTAGAGGCTGCCGTCCGCACATTCTAGAATATAAACACTATAATGATTCATTGCTTCTGCCGCACATCCTCTGTATACTGACCTGCCGCATCATAAACAACAATCGGCTTCAGTACCGTAAGACCGGGCTTCCCGCCCTTCGTTCCTTCCACCAGCACCATGTTGGCCGGTTTCTGTCTGTGCGGATGTACCCATTGCATCCGTTTCGGTTCGATGCCTTGCGCGCGCATACCGGAAATAAGCTCAACCAGCCGCTCCGGACGATGTACGAGCGCCAGCTTTCCGCCCGGTTTCAGAAGGCGGGCACTGATTTCGAGAACATCAGCAAGCGTGATCAGTAATTCGTGCCGTGCAACCGCCAAATGCCGGTTCAGCTTCATATCGCGCGCCGCATCAACCGTAAAGTAGGGCGGATTACACGTGACCACATCACAGCTACCGCGACCGATGAGGGCATCACTATCCTTGGCATCTGCACATAGAAAGGTGACTCGGTCCTCTAAATGATTTAAAACCGTGCCTCGACGAGCCAGCGCGCACACTTCCGACTGAATCTCAATACCGATAATGCGTCCCTTTGTTCGCTGCGATAATAAAAAGGGAATCACACCACCCCCGGCACAAAGATCCACGAGCTGCCCTTTTTGAATGGGAACATAAGCAAAGCGGGCCAGCAGTACAGAATCCAACGAAAAAGGAAAAAGCTCGCTCGATTGAATAATCTTTAGATCGGTATCGAAAAGGTAATCAACCCGCTCATGATTCTGTTCCTGCTGTTCGTTCATTCATTTCACCCTAATTCCGTTCTTGTTCCTCTTTCATTTTTTATTAAGAAAGGAAAGGCAGAACAAGCAGTCACCATCTTTACGCACGCTGCCATAATGCAAATTGCAAATATGAAAGCCTTCTTGATAGAGCCGCGCCAGGTTGTCGTATCCTTCGCCGATATCCGGCTCGGAAACGGTGCCTTGCGGTTTCGCCTGATTCTGTTCATTTTGAAAACGCGCCTTTCCATCCTCAAGGCGCTTTCTCAGATTCTCATTTTCAAGCGTAAGATTCTGGTTTTCTTCAAGTACCGAAGCAAGCTGCGCCTTCAGATTTCCGAAATCAACATAGATTTGCCCCAGCTGATCTTCCAAATGACTGACTTGTGAGAAAATGTCCTTCTTCTCCAAGTTCATCCACCCTCTTATTTAGTGGCTTGCGAAGAAATAACCCCTTCTTCAATAAGCTCATCCAATGTATACTCAACAACTTTTTTCTGCTCTTTCAGTTCAATTTGAACCAAATGCTGCAGAATATTTAAACCAACCACTCGACCGGATCCGTAACTGACTTCAATTACAGAGCCAATATCCGGTAACGCTTTTTTCGCAGATTCGTATTGATCATTTTCATACTTCAGGCAACACATCAGCCGTCCACACACCCCGGAGATTTTCGCAGGGTTCAGAGACAAGTTCTGGTCTTTCGCCATTTTAATGGATACGGGTTCAAAGTCCCCCAAAAAAGTCGAGCAGCAGAGCATGCGTCCACATGGACCAATACCACCTAGCATTTTGGCCTCGTCGCGTACGCCAATCTGACGCAATTCGATTCTTGTCTTAAACACGGAGGCCAGATCCTTGACCAGTTCGCGAAAATCGACGCGTCCATCGGCAGTAAAGTAAAAAATAATTTTGTTACGGTCAAATGTATATTCAACATCCACCAGCTTCATTTCCAGGTGGTGGTTGTAGATTTTCTGAAGACAAATATCCATCGCAGCCTGTGCGTCTTCTCTATTCTTTTGCACCTGCTGTTCATCCGATGCCGTTGCAATACGCACGACCTTTTTCAAGGGCAGAACGACATCTTCTTCATCTACTGTTTTTCTCCCGATCACGACGGTTCCGCATTCAATGCCACGCGTCGTTTCGACAACAACATGGGCATCAACCGGAATGTCTCGTTTATCCGGATCAAAATAGTAGATCTTACCGGCTTTCTTAAATCGAATGCCGACAATATCGTAATTCATTTATCGGATACCTCCTAACCTGATCACCAGCCGTTCCATCACACTTACCCCATTAACGTGCGCATCCAATTGTTTGCGCGCATCAAGAATAAGCGACATCGCTTGAACGGCCTGATCCGATGAAAACGAGAGCATTTGCTCTTTTAATCGATCCATCTGATCTTCATAGACAACTTCTTCTCGTCGATTTAAGTGCAACGAAAGCAAATCTCTGTACCAGTAAAGCATCAAGTCCAAACCGACCGTCATTTTCTGATTATCATCAAAGTTGGGAGCGAATTTTTCATAAATATAGAGTTGTGCCGCTTCTGTGGACTTGCACAATCCTTTTAGTAATTGTAACACTTGAGAACGCGCCTCGGCAAACCATTCCGCTCTAGAGAGACGTGCCGCTTCTTCATAATCATGTGTGAGCGCAACCGCCGGTTTGAGAAGCGGCTGCGGCAATCCTTCTTCGGTCATGCGTCGAATAATCGCGTGATCCGATAAAGGCACAAAGGAAAGCACCTGGCAGCGGGAAATAATGGTATCGAGCAGTTGGTGAATCCGTTCAGTAATAAGAAGAGCGAGTGTTCCCGAATGCGGCTCTTCGATAAACTTGAGTAAGCTGTTTTCAGCCTGTGCTGTCATCTTTTCCGCCTGTTCAATGATAAATACCTTGCGTCCAGATTCGACACTGTGGTAGGCGAACTCCTTCATCAAATAAGCAATCTGCTCTTTTTTAATCGATGCGGCTCCTTCTTCTGGCACCACCCAGATCACATCAGGATGGTTTCCGGATGCAATTCGCCGGCAGTTCCTGCATGTAAGGCACGGCCCTAGATCAGTCGGCTGCTCGCAAAACAAGGTTTGTGTCACAAGCATAGCCGTCTCATGCTTTCCCGTTCCCGCCGGACCTTCAAGCAAGTAGGCATGCGCCAGCTCTTTTCGATCAATCGCATGCTGAAGCACTTTTGCCACTGTTTGCTGCTCTTTGCTTAACTGTTGCCAATCCATGATCTTGCACGCTCGCTCTCTGATCTGATTCGTATGTGTTGCGTCAGTTCGTAGAATTTTCGGCCCGCTTTTTTAAACATACAGATTGATCAGCATGCCGCGTATCTCATCCAGCTGATCAAGCAGGTCCACTTCATCCTTTTGTTTCTCCAATAACGCATTGGTCAGCGTGATCAATTTTTGATTGACGGTCTGAACCAGCGTTTGTTTCATGCCGCCTTGCTGCCATGAATGTGCCTGCGTGGTGCTCAACCCACTCCGCACCGCTTCTTGCAGGAATGTTTGAATGTACTTCTTGTAGAGCTGCAGATCGCGAACCGTGCGCGATACCGACACCCGCTTTGCCTGCTGGTTCACCTGATCCAGCAAGGCTTTGAGCGCATCGCTTTGCATCGGGCCCTTCTGAGCATTTAATATGCGGGCAAACGATGCTTGCGGCTGGACTGCGGCACGTTCCCGCGGCGCGCGCGGATCGCTGATTCCGGTAGACTGGTTGATTTTAATCGCCATGAATGATGTCCTCCCGATACTGCTTGATCCTAAAAATGTTTAAATTGATCGACGTCGAGAACGAAAACCGTTGCACCGCCAACTTCAACCTCAACCGGATGCATCATGTAGCCGTCCGTATTCGCGTCAAGCGAAGATATTGGTGAGATCACCTGATTACGCGTGTGACAATGCTGCTTAATTAAATCCAGTAATTCGTCCACACGCCTGTCTTCGGTACCAATCAAAAGGGTCGTATTGCCGGAACGCAGGAATCCCCCCGTACTTGCAAGTTTCGTCGCATGAAGTTTCGCAGCAACAAGTGCCTGTTGGAGATTCGCACTATCCTTATCCTGAACTACTGCAACAATCAGCTTCATCTGCATCATTCCCTTCGAATGGGCTTAAACCGCATTAATCAAATCGACGGATAAACTGAAAGAAGTCGTCACAAATCATTTGGTGTACGTGCTTTTGGTCTTGGGCACCATCAATGAGACGGATCCGTTGTTTATTTTCTTCATAAATAGCGTGAAATCCTTCCCGCACGCGCTGGTGATAAGCTAGCGCCCGCATCTCAATTCGATCCAAGTCGGCAGCATCCTTCATCGCACCCAACTCAGCCGCGCCACTACGCCGTTTCATACGCTGTCTGCCGATCTCCGGTTCAATATCGATCATGTAGGTACGATCCGGAGTCAATCCGCCGGTTGCAAAGTCATTGATCTGTTTAACGGTCGCAACCGATTCATCCAGACCGTACCCCTGATAGGCAATTGAGGCATCGACGAACCGGTCGCACAGAACGATCTTGCCTGCCTTCAGTGCCGGTAGAATTTTCTCAGATACATGCTGACTCCTCGATGCAGCGTACAGCAAAATCTCCGTGTGATCGGCGAGTTCAGTATGTTCCGGATTCAAGATGATCGAACGAATCGCATCGCCAATCGTTGTTCCGCCTGGTTCTCTTGTAAGGATAAAGCTGCGTCCGCACCGCTCCAGTTCTTCGGCAAGCTGGTGGATCTGCGTCGTTTTTCCCGATCCGTCCGGTCCTTCAAATGTAATAAAAAGTCCTTTATCTGTCATCCATTTCATTCTCCCTCATGCTGATAGATCATTATTCTTCCTTCATTCGTGCTTGCATTTTGGAAGGCCGCACCCGCCTGCTGCCAATAACGAATCAGCGCCAGACTTCGTTCAGTAATGCGCTCGCCTTCAACAACAATCGGAATGCCGGGCGGGTAGGGAATCACTTGTTCCGCCGCGATCCGGCCGACCGCCTCACTTTGCGCAACCGATTCGCGGGGCAGTGCCGCCAAATCTCGGTACGAATCCATTAATGTGCTGCACTCTGGAAAAGGGGGCATCTGCCACTCCTTTGACTGTATCGTTTTCGTGCAGGACAGCAAGACCTGTTCAATGCGGTGAACTGCAGCATCATAATTGATTTCATCCGTCAGTCCAAGCACAAGCAGTACGTGATGCGGATCAGCCATCTCCGGATACACGCCGGCATCGAGCAATTTGCGCTGCACGGCAAAACCGCTTTCTCTTGTATGTGGACGCAGTGCAAGTTTAAACGGATCCATCAAGAAGTCGTTCGGCTGTTCGTGCTCCACAGACAAACCATCAATTTCCTGCAGCTGCCGCACAAACGCATCTCGGTGGGCAAGAATTCTTTTAAACCGGTCGGAACGAAGCGTCGCTAGCCAGCAGCGTGCCAAATCCAGAGAAGCCATAATCGGATAAGACGGACTCGAACTTTGCAGCATTGCCAGTACCGTTTTCACCTTAGCGCTTGCCACCCGGTTTGAATTGATATGGAGATAGGCACCCATCGTCATTGCCGGCAACATTTTATGCGCCGAATGAACCACAAGATCAGCGCCCAGATCCAAGCTGCTCGGCGGCACAGGAGCGCCAAGTTTAAAGTGAGCCCCGTGCGCCTCATCCACTAAGACCGTTAGTCCTGCTTGGTGCGCTCGGGCGATTAATTGACCGATCGAGCGTGCGGCTACACCGTAGTACGTTGGGTACGTCAAAACAAGTGCCGTTGCCTGCGGATAGCGGCCAAGCGCCTCTTCCAGCGTCTGCGGATCGATGCCTTGCGCAAATCCTGATTCCGCAGCAACAGCCGGTGCCAAGAAAACCGGGCGCACCCCCGCCAGTTTCAACGCGTTAAATACAGACTTGTGGCTGTCGCGCTGGACAAACACGCAATCTCCCGGCGCACAAGCCGCCAGTATCATTGTTAAGTTGCCTACTGTCGAACCGCCGACAAGAAACAAGCTTTCCCGCGTTCCATAATAGTCAGTCAGCAGCTGCTGCGCCTCATCAAGTATCCCCTCCGGATGATACAAGTCATCCAGATCGGCGACCTCCGTTGCATCAAGTGAAAGCAGCGGTGAAAAATAAGGCCGCGCTTTTTTTGAAAAAATGAGACCGTCCTTATGCCCCGGAACATGAAACGAGCAGACCTGTGTTCGATGATAGTTCGTTAATCCGTCTAAGACGGGTGTTTTCGTTTGATCCATAACGGAACTTCCTTGACTGTTGATACTCTTATTTTAGCATAGACCGGCCATTTTCAACCATGAATAACTTGAGGCAGTCCACTCACTTGAACAATCAAGCAAACTTCAGCACCCGTTATTTCTTACCCAATTTAGCAAACAATTCCGTAGCACCAAGGATGAGTAGAGACAGGGCAAAGAGGATCATTGCTGAGGTATGCGAGAACGTTTGATCATTTAAAATCACGAGACTTAAAAGAAAAAGAAGAATACCAATGATAAATCCGGCAAAACGTTTCATATAGAATCAACTCCAAACGGGGAATTTCATCGTCTTAGAGGAACTGTGAAGGGTAAATCATTAGAAAAACCGGGCGAAAAGCGTCCGGTCCTTAATCTCCAACCAGTGATGGACT
>NZ_BJMS01000093.1 GCF_006539285.1 Sporolactobacillus inulinus | reverse complement strand
TAAGGACCGGGTGCTTTTTGCCCGGTTTTTCTAATTTCAAAGTAAAAAAAATCCCCTGATAAGAATCAGGAGAAAATCGGGATGGCGGAAACGAAAGATACATTTTCCACCGTGATGGGCTTCCGGTGAAGGTATCGCCGCTGATCCCAAGAATAACTGGGTAACCATGCAAGGTGCAAAGTATTATGATGGGCATTAATCGCTCATAACATAAATATTGTAAACCCTTTCTTTTTAAATGTAAAGGCTATCATTGCTTTGATCACATGAATTGTTTAAAGGGTACGGTCCCCGCTCTGAGGCAAGGACTCCGCCCTCAATACGGTGTACCCTACTTTGGCAACAGCGCTGCATAGCAACGACTCAGGTAATGGTCTTTTCATGCACACTAGAGCTGCTTTCTGATCCAAACGAACCGTTGCGTCCACACCGTCCATGGAACGCAATCCATTTTCAATCTTCCGCGCACAATTTTGACAGGTCATCCCATCAATGGTCAACAGAGATCTGTATGGATAATCTCTGCGCTGACCGTCCTTTCGTTTAACCTTCTTCAACCGCTGGATGTCATTGCCGCAACAACCGTTGCGCTGCCTTTTCCACGCACTTCGACAAGCGCATAATACGAAAACGAATAATATGGCGCTAATAACAACCGTTGCCAATACGCACAGATCCTTTCATTATTGATCCTTCTTATTCCTTATCGGCGAATCATTTCTCTGAGCTCAGATCGTTTCAATTTTTGGATGTGAACCGGCTTACCTTGATTTAACGCCGCACTCCGGCGTAAATCTTTAATCGGACAGTTGCCGCTTAATCCACAATCCGTGCACGATCCCTTGCTCTTTATCGCATGACGAATTGCCAGAGCAAATAATACAAGTAATAGGATAAGAACGATTAGGGTTTGACTATTCATGAATGCCGCTTCCTTTCATCATGATCTAGCGCAATTGTTTTTAGCATTCATCAATTGCTGACTCACTCATTTAAGCACCGGCATGTTGCCCTCTGTCCAAAATCATTTTATTCGCTGCAGGGGCCGGTCGTACGAGCAAATAAATGGCAATAACAATGATGACCAGTGCGAGCGCAGCGCCAAAGCCAAAAGACTGACCCAGGAATAGGACACTGCCAAGTTGATAGGTGACAAAGCCAAGTGAATAGCCAAGCAGCACCTGATAACCAAGTGCGAATATCGTCCATTTTATGCCGCCCATCTCTCTGCTTGTTGCACCAATTGCCGCAAAACACGGCGGATTAAAGAGGTTGAACAGCATAAATGAGAGCGCACTGACGCTTGTAAACATAGAACCGATTCCAGCAATAACTGCTCGTGTATTTTCTTCGTCTGCGACTCCGTTCAGTACAGCGAGTGAACTAATCGCATTTTCTTTGGCAACTAAGGCACTTATCGTTGCGACGGTACCTTTCCAAGAACCGAATCCAAGCGGAGCGAATACCCAGCTAATGGTATTGCCGAGTCCGGCTAGAATGCTATGATCCACATCTTCGACCATTCGCAAATTCCAACCGAATGAGGAAAGGAACCAAATTAATCCGCAGGCAATAAAGATTATCGTGCCGGCCTTAACAATAAAATGTTTGCTACGTTCCCACACATGAATCCAAACACCTTTTAGCGACGGTAAATGATAGGCAGGCAATTCCATGACAAAAGGTGCAGGTTCTCCGGCAAACATTTTGGTCTTTTTCAAAATGATTCCGGAAAAGGCAATCATGGCGATACCCAATAGATACATCGTTGGTGCAACCCATGAGGAATGATGGAAGAACGTCGCGACAAACATGGTTATAATTACCATTTTAGCTCCACAAGGGATAAACGTAGTCAGCATAATCGTCATTCTGCGGTCATGATCATTTTCAATGGTTCTTGTGGCCATAATTCCAGGTACGCCGCATCCTGAACTGATTAAAATAGGGATAAACGCCTTTCCAGATAAGCCAAAGCGGCGGAACAGCCGATCCATGATAAAGGCCACTCGCGCCATATACCCGGAATCCTCCAAAATAGAAAGAAAGAAAAACAGAATCATCATTTGCGGGACAAAGCCCAACACCGTGCCCACTCCGCTGATAATTCCATCAACAATAAGATCATTCAGCCAGTCAGCTGTCCCAATAGCATTCAGCAGATTCGTTGCACCCTCAGTCACCCATGTACCAAACAAAGTATCGTTTGTCCAATCGGTGACAATTGATCCAAGAGTAGTCACCGAAACATAATACACAAACCAAATAATTGCGATAAATATAGGGAGTGACAGGAATCGATTAGTGACAACCCGGTCAATTCGGTCTGAAATAGTCAGCTTTTTTTCGTGCCTATGTACTGAATGCCGCACAATTTGTTCAATATATTCATAACGCTCGTTCGTTATGATGGATTCACTGTCGTCTTCCATACGGTCTTCAGCTTCTCTTATTGTCGTTTCCGCATTTTTCAACACATGGTCGGGTAACGAATGAGCAGCGAGTACTTTTTCGTCGCGTTCAAAATATTTAATGGCATACCACCGCGACCGAATCGGATCAACTTGTTCATGAATCAATGCAGAGATCGTTTCAAGCGTATCTTCAATAGGCTTGCTAAAGATCGGTTTAGGCACAAGCGCCTCCCCTTTTTCAGCAAGTTCAATCGCTTTATATGCCGCTTCTTTGGAGCCTACTCCTTTCACTGCAGACGTTTGAACGACCGGACAGCCGAACTCTTTTTCGAGTTGCTGAACATTGATGCGATCTCCATTCTTTTTCACAACATCCATCATATTGATGGCAAGCACAACCGGAATACCCAGTTCAATGATCTGGGTGGTCAGATACAGATTGCGTTCTAAATTCGTTCCATCTATTAGATTAATGATCGCATCCGGATAGTCATTGAGTAGATAATTTCGACTAACGACCTCTTCAAGCGTATAGGGAGACAAAGAATAAATTCCCGGTAAATCAGTGATTAGACTATTTTTGTGCCCTTTTAATTTTCCTTCTTTTTTTTCGACCGTTACCCCTGGCCAGTTGCCGACATACTGACTGCTGCCGGTTAGATCATTAAACATCGTTGTTTTACCACAATTGGGATTACCGACCAAAGCGATTTTCAAGGTCACGTCAAATGCCTCCTTTAGATGATTCATAAGATTGAGCAGACTCATGTATCCGCATTTCAGACAAGCTCAATGCTTTCTGCTTCCATTTTACGAAGAGACAGTTCATACCCGCGCACATTGATTTCTACAGGATCGCCGAGCGGAGCAATTTTTCGAATAAATAGTTGCGTTCCTTTGGTGATCCCCATGTCCATGATCCGCCTACGCAGCGCACCCTTTCCATTCACCCGTGCAACAACGACGGTCTCACCTGGTTTTGCTTCTTTCAATGTTTTCATGATCGATGCCTCCAATTCTTTGTCAAGCGGTCATCACACGTCTTGCCATGGCCTTGCTCACCGCAAGTCGTGTTCCTTTCAAAGAAACAATGACATTCCCATCCGTCTCTGTGATTACGGTGACTTCAGCATTTTCGACGAATCCAAGATTTATCAGGAAACGGCGTGTTTCATCTTTGCCGCAAACACATTTCACCCGAACGCTTTCGCCTTTGTGAATGAGACTCAACGGAATTGCATGAGTACACCTTGGTTGTGAGACGGGCTGATGACAATTCAATCCATCAAATGTACGCGAACTATTCTGATCCAAAATCAATCACTTCCTAATCAAATGGTGTTCATCCATTACAAAAGGTTATTAAAAATGAAAATCGAGAAATACCTCTATTCACAAATTTGCAAAATCTTGATAATGATAATTGTTATCAATTATATAGTACTGGATGATAAGAAAAATAACAATCAATAGTCATGAACAATTTTTGACTTTTCTTTATCCCTATCGTTTTCTTTCTTTTTTTCGACGCATTACAAACTTTTTTTGCAAATTCAAACAAAATAATAGAAATAATTCAAGAAAGTGCTACATACATATTTACAAATATGACCAATAAACCTATGATTTTCTTAGGAGGCATATCTATGTCGGGAAACAGAAATTCGATTGATTTAAATTATAAAAAGATGATCGATCAAATCGCGGATGCAATTCTCGTCCTTAGTGATGAGACAATTGTCTATTCAAATCGATCTGCGAATCAAATACTCTCGTTTGATGAACGGACACCGCTGAGCGGCATATCCATCGGTATGTTTGTAAACCCCGAAGAGATGCCTTTGTTGCGCGATGCACTCACCAAGATCACAACCTGTCAATCAGAGAAGCATTCACTTCAGCTAACCATCCATTCCAGTAATAATTTTAAACTCCCTGTGCTCATTAATTTTCAGCTTCTTCAAGCGTGTGACTCCTTAGTCCAGCTGTCAATTCATGATATCAGTGCCCGCAAAGCTGCTGAAGAGAGCCTGATTCAATCAGAAAAACTATCGGTAATCGGTGAATTGTCAGCAGGGATCATCCATGAGATTCGCAATCCACTAACTTCAATTAAAGGATTCTTGCAATTAATGCAAACGAGCGAAAAACTCAATAAAGAGTACTTAGAAATAATTATGCGTGAAATTGAACAAATAGAGAAGATTACAACCGAATTACT
Organism: Sporolactobacillus inulinus; assembly: GCF_006539285.1. Taxonomy (GTDB): domain Bacteria; phylum Bacillota; class Bacilli; order Bacillales; family Sporolactobacillaceae; genus Sporolactobacillus; species Sporolactobacillus inulinus. The sequence continues at coordinate 714 of NZ_BJMS01000093.1, read as the reverse complement.
CTATTTCACCAAACCGAAAAGTGATCGCTTTACGAAGATTAATCTGACGACCATAGCAAAGGAAAGTATGCGCTTATTTGAAACGCAAACGATGAAACGGAACATTAAACTATGTTTGGAAGCAGACGATGGCGACGGACACTGTTTGTATGGCGATAAAACGCAATTGAAGCAAGTATTCGTCAACCTGATCAAAAATGCTCTTGAAGCAACTCCCAAAGGTGGAACGATTTCAATACTGCTTTCTTCAACAGCAAATACCGAACAAATCTCAATTCAGGATACAGGATCAGGCATACCGAAACATTGATTCATAACCTTGGCCGATCGTTTTTCACAACAAAAGCAACAGGAACCGGCCTTGGCTTGATGGTGACCTATACCATCATAAAAAATCATAATGGCTCTGTCCGCGTTCAAAGTGAAGAAAATAAGGGAACAACCTTTCATCTAAGTTTTCCTAAATGGAAACAACAGGACGATTGATTCATTCCGGGACATGTCACAAAATGAGAACTCGAAAACCCGTATCGGCATTCCTCTCTACGCTTAACCGCTAAAAAAGTATGATGAAGGATTGATGCGACGGGGCGTTGCCGTGTGACTCTTGAGGAATCGTATACTGTTGATATGGAAAGCCGAAATACATCAAGCATTTGGATGCCTTCTTGAGACAACCTCATTAGATAAACTAGGCTACGTCTAGTCCTTACT
>NZ_BJMS01000092.1 GCF_006539285.1 Sporolactobacillus inulinus | reverse complement strand
TTTTACAATTAGCGAAAGATCATTTCTACTTAGCGAAAGTTCCTTTAAATTAGCAGAAGTTCCACTTTTATGCGCTTATCGTTGTACCACAAAGCAAAATCATATACTTTCCTTACTTGTTAGAAAACTTGGCTTTGCCAAGCCTCTGGCTCAGTCTTAGCAGTGTAAAAAAAATGTCCCGACTCATGAAATGAGTTGGGACTTTTTCGTTCACCATTTTATTTAGATGTTGTATTGAGCAATAATTCCCTGCTCCTCATCCAATTCTAAACGCAGTGATCCATATGGATCCATGTGCCGTTCAGTGTCCAGCCAAAAGCGCAACGCTTCAATAATATTTGATTCAACAAGGATCTGCTTTCGTGCGCCGGCATATGCCTCAGCAGAAAAACCATAATCATCATCATAAAGAAGCTCAACTTGAATCGATTCTGGGGTCATATCCTTTTTACTTGCTAAATAAAGGCATAGACTATTTACGATATCCTGCTCAGAGATCGTCATTGTCTCCATCGGTTTGAATCCTCAGATCGTTTCTTTCTAAAACTTGCAATAATGTAACGAAATAAAGCGATGATCACAAGAATTGCAATTAAATTAATTAAAAATCCTGCCATCATGCCGAATCCGCCCATGTGTGAAAGAAGACTGCCAAATAAAAATCCAGACAAACCGCCGAAAATCATCCCGCGCATAAAGCCGCCGCCCGTGAAATTTCTTGTCGCAGTTCCTGTTTTGGCCCTCTGCGTCCGGTTACTTTTAAAGAATGAAGTTGTTCCGCTGCCTCGGTTTGAATTAAAGCTTTTTACTCCAGAACGGTACCCCTTTGCGCTCACTTGCTGATCATGACTTTGAAAAACCAGATCACCAGCCGGGCTAAAAATCAAAGCCAAAGCTAAAAGGGCAGCCATAAGTTTTTTCATCAGTAGAACCATCCTCCTATTTGCATATCATCTGCTGATAATACTAATACGTTTTCTCTTGATAAAGGTTTCACCATTACTGCTATTGCTATAGATCCAACCGCTACCTCTCTATCTTAACACCGGCATGCAGAATAAAAAAACATTTTAATTCGGGCATCGATCATCAAGTTCATTCTTGACTTCCCATCAAAGTCTGAATATAATTAAGGCAAATTAATGATACCGTGCGTTGACAGGGACTAGTAAATAATTGAAGGTGCGCTAGAGAACAGCATCCATCGGCTGGAAGATGCTCCGCTCCGTTCTTATTGAACCTGCCCTTGAGCTATTCGGACAAAAACCGAATCGTTTTCTTCACGTTACGAAGCGATTAAGTGAGTACGCGTTCGTCGTATTAACAAAGGTGGTACCGCGGGTAAAGCCTCTCCCCGTCCTTTTTATTAAGGATTGGGAGAGGCTTTTTCGTTGAAAGGAAAGGATTGGATCATGAATACAAAACGAGTGGTTGTAAAAATCGGAAGCAGCTCGCTGACCGATGCTCACGGACAGTTGGATGCTGAAAAGCTTGAGGATCATGTTGCAGCAATCGCGAGGCTTGCTTCAAGTGGCTATCAAATCGTCCTCGTATCATCCGGTGCGATAGCAGCCGGATACTCCGGTCTTGGTTATCCGGCGCGTCCGGTAACCATTGCCGGCAAACAAGCCGCTGCGGCTGTCGGACAGGTCATGCTGCTCAATCACTATGCGCGCGCTTTTCATAAATACGGGATTACCATTGCCCAGCTCTTACTCGCTAGACAGGACTTTGAACGACGTGAACAGATGAGTCATGCCTATTCTGCTTTGTCCGAACTTTTGAAGCGATCAGTGATCCCAATCATTAACGAAAATGATTCTGTTTCTCTAGAAGAGCTGACGTTTGGTGATAACGATATGTTGTCCGCACTCGTCAGCGGCTTGATTCATGCCGATTTTCTTGCAATTCTTACTGATGTCAACGGGCTTTATGATAAGAATCCAAACGAATATGACGATGCGATCCGCTATCACTATCTTGATCAACTTCCCGACCATCTGCTGAACGAAACAAGCGCTGCTTCTGGCTCTAAGGTAGGTACAGGCGGTATGAAATCTAAATTGTGTGCCGCTCGTACCGCTCTATCGCTTGGTGTCCGTACCTTCATTGGCACAGGAAAAGGGACGGACAAACTCGTCGCGATCATAAAAGGCGAAGGTGATGGAACCTATATCGGTTCAAGAGAGTTAAAACCTTCGCTCAAGGTTTCAAAACAGTGGATTGCGCTTCATTCACCGGTATCTGGAAAAATAGAAATTGATGACGGTGCAGTTCATGCATTAATGGAAAAGGGTAAAAGTTTATTGCCCGCCGGCATACGGCAAATCAAGGGTCATTTTCATGCCGGAGAAGTGATTCAAATTGTGGACCGAAAAAACCATGTACTGGGAAAAGGTCAAGTGAATTACTCGTCTGAACAGCTTGAGGAAATCAAACGAATGAATAGTACGCATGCTATGGATTTGATCGACGGCGGACACCCCGAGGTCGTTCATCGCGACAATTGGGTACCGTGGACCGCAACACTTCGTCCTGAAAAAAAGAAGGGAGCACGAGCCAATGGCCTTAGTAAAGAAAAATGAATTAATCGAAAAAGCAAAATCAGCGCGCACCGCATCACAGTTCCTTTCCGTGCAATCAAGTGCTGAAAAAGATCAAGCATTGCATGCCATCGCTGTTCAACTGCATACAGACAGCAACATTATCCTTGAAGCAAACCGCCTGGATCAGGAACGCGCAAAACAAAATCAAATGACCCCCTCCCTGCTTGACCGGCTCATGCTCAACGAAGATCGTATTGATGCGATGGCAGCAGCAGTTGAATCCCTTACCAAACTGCCGGACCCGATCGGCGATGAGCTTGACCACTGGGATCGGCCAAACGGATTGCATATCCAAAAAATTCGAGTACCGATTGGCGTCATTGGTATGGTCTATGAAGCACGACCAAACGTAACGGTTGATGCCGCTTGCCTATGTCTCAAAACAGGAAATGCCGTTTATCTCCGCGGGAGCGCGTCAGCACTTGAAACGAATAAAGCGCTGGTTTCAACAATAAAGAGAGCACTTCGGCAGACAAAAATCCCTAGGGAAGCGGTTCAATTGCTGGAGGATACACGTCATGAGACCGCAAATCAGTTCTTTCGTTTAAACGGTTTGATTGATGTACTGATTCCACGCGGCAGCAGTCGTTTGATACAGACGGTAATCAAACAGGCAAGCGTCCCTGTCATCGAGACCGGAGCCGGGAATTGCCATGTATATATCGATGAATCCGCAAATCCTGAAATGGCAACCCGCATTGTTTTAAATGCGAAGACCCAGCGTCCTTCCGTATGCAATGCTATTGAAACCGTCATTGTTTCCAGAAAATGGTTTGACCGATTTGGCGATGTATTAATCGATACGCTTCGAACAGCTGGCGTTTCCTGTCGTATCGACCCAAGTGCCGCCGATAAATTTCCTCAATTACCAACTGCTTCTGAGGAGGATTGGGCAACCGAATATCTTGATAAAATTATTGCAGTCAAACTCGTTGATACGCTTCAAGAAGCAATTGATCATATTAATCGCTACGGTACGAAGCATTCCGAATCAATTATCAGCGAAGATCCTGCACATGTTGCGGCTTTTTTCAAAGCTGTTGACGCCTCGACGTTGTACCATAACGCATCAACACGATTCACCGATGGCGAACAATTTGGGTTTGGTGCAGAAATCGGTATCAGCACACAAAAATTGCATGCACGTGGCCCTATGGGGTTAAATGCTTTGACCAGTATTAAATACCTCATCGAAGGAAACGGACAAATCCGTGAATGATAGGTGCATAAAATAATAAGAAAAAGTAAAAACACAGTTGACACTCATCAACTGTGTTTTTCATTATTAAGAGCGATCTCTTTAAGTGCTGCCGATACGGACGCGCATCAACGATCAGCAACGACCAAATAGGCAACTTTGACCGGGCCATGCACACCAACAACCAGTTTCATTTCAATATCAGCACTGTTACTTGGTCCAGAAATGAAATTAATATATGAGGAAATCGTTTCTCCTTTTTGTACACGCTCTTCAACTCGCTGCATCGCTTGCGTCATCCGTGGAACGATGCTGCTTTTCGGAACAATTACGATTGACGTCACAGGCAGCAGGCTGACGCTTCTCGCTTTGTCTTGATCGTTGAACAAACCTGCTGTTGCGGATTCGGCCAACATTACATCGCAAATGGATAATCCGATATTAGCATGTGTCGCTCTTTCAATAGCCTTATGTCCTTCTTTATAATCCCAAACAGCAACATTGTTCTTTTTCAAAATCTCGTCTAAACCAAATGTATGAAAGCGTAAATCATTCGTGGCGATAATCGATCCCCCACCGTATTCGGCAATTAATTGATCCAATTGAACACCAAGCTGTTCTGAATTCGTCTCAAATAGTTTTGTATGAATCGGCGCGCAAGCTTCTTTCATCATCGCCAGCAATTGATCTTCCGAGTAATTTTGATAAACCTTATTTTGAGGTGTGTAGGTCCATACCGGTTTTTCCGGTGCTTCCCCTGGCGTTCGTTTCAGTTTATCGGCAATTTTCTCTAGAAATGAATCGCGATTTTCTATAGTACCTTTCATAGTGATTCACCTGTTCCTTTATCTTGAATCGCTGTTGTTTCTTGGTGTTTGTGATTCTTAAACCATTTTCTGAAATTTTCCTTACTCGGTGCCGGAAGATCCCTGCCGTGCGTCCATGGCTTGAGTGGGCCTGGTCCTTTGGTTATCGATCCATGATGGACAAGCGGTTTAAGCATAATTGGAGCAGATTTAATGCCGATCTTGAAAAGTTTCGGAGAAGATGCACCGATGCCGAACCCTTTCATCGCAACCTTCTCCATAACGGGTGGATGACCGCCGCCTTCAACATACTTCTGACGGTGGCGAATTAACAATTTATGCAAAGGTATCTTAACTGGGCATGCTTCCGTACAAGCCGCACAGAGACTCGAGGCATAAGGTAGTTTTCCGTATTGTTCATATCCGCCTAAAATTGGAGACAATACCGCTCCAATTGGTCCTGGGTAGATCGAGCCATACGCATGTCCGCCAATATGGCGATATACGGGACAAACATTAATGCATGCCGCGCAGCGAATACAGTGCAACGCGGGCTGAAATTCTGTTCCCAATGCATTAGAACGTCCTGCATCGACAATCACCAAATGATAATCCTTAGGGCTGTCGACCGCTTTCTGATCTGGCTCAGGGGTAATATCCGTAACATAAGTCGTTAATTTCTGGCCAACGGAACTTCTGCAAAGCAAAGACACAACCACATCCATTTCTTTCCACGAAGGAACAATCCTTTCCATGCCCATAACCGTGATCTGTGTCTCTGGAAAAGCAGTCACCATATTTGCGTTTCCTTCATTGGTAACAAGACAAATACTGCCGCTGTCAGCAATGGCAAAATTACATCCGGTGATCCCCACATCGGCTTCTAAGAATTTCTTGCGCAGCGTCTTGCGCGCAAATCCGGCCAGCTCCTTGGGATCATCACTGCCTTCATAGCCAAGCTTCTTAAATGCATCACGAATTTGCTGACGATTCTTATGCACTGAAGGAACAACAATATGTGAAGGCTGGTCATGATCTACCTGAAGGATAAATTCTGCCAAGTCTGTTTCAAGAACTTCGCATCCTTCGCTCTCCAAAGCTTCATTTAGACTGATTTCCTCAGTGACCATTGACTTAGCTTTCACGACATGCTTGGCATTTTTTTCTTTACAAACCTTTTTAATATAATTCCGTGCTTCCTCGGCAGTTTCCGCAAAATAAACATGTCCGCCTCGTGCAGCAAAGTTATCGCTTAATTGTTTTAAATAGTAATCCAGATTGTTTAGCGTATGGGATCTGATTTCTTCACCAGCACTACGCCAATCTTCCCAATCACCTAATGCTTTATCGCCTACCGTAGCGCTGATCTTTCGGTCACGCAATCCGTCCTGGGCAGAGGAGACGGCATTAACCATGAATGAGTCATGAATCGCCTCATCAACACCTTCAAAGAATGGTAGATTTCCGACTTTCATCGGCATCTCGCTCATCTCCTTTGCCTTGATGACTGTTTAAGATTTGGGCAATATGTAACACTTTAATCGGTTTGCCTAAGCGATTCATTCTTCCCCCAATATTCATCAAACAGCTTGCATCTGCTCCAACAAGTACATCTGCTTTTGTTTCCTCAATATGACGGATCTTTTCATCAACCATTTGTTCAGAGATCGGAAACATTTTTACAGAAAATGTACCGCCAAATCCGCAGCAATCATAATTATTTGGTAGCGGAACTAACTCGAGCCCTTTTACGTGTTTCAGAAGCGTATAATGTGACTCGCGTTCGCCTAATAAACGTGTCATATGGCAGGAGGTGTGAAGTGTTGCACGTGCATGATACTCAGCACCTACGTCAACGACACCAAGAACACGCACAATGAACTGTGTGAATTCATACGTCTTTGCAGCAACTTGTTTTGCTCGATCCTCCCATTCCGGCTCATCACTAAAAAAGTTGGGATATTCATGGAACATCGTTGCACAGGATCCTGATGGGCATACAATGTAATCAGAATGCTCGAAAGCCTTAATCATCTGTTTCGCGGGTCCTTTTGTATCCTTTGCATAGCCGCTATTATACGCCGGCTGACCGCAGCAGATCTGTCCTTCCGGAACATCCACTTCGCAACCTAATCGTTCAAGTATTTCGGTTACATCTTTCAATACATCGACGTAGAAAAATTCACCCAAACACGTCGTAAAAAGAGAAACTTTCAATCAACTCAACTTCTTTCCTTGGCATGTGACTTCTCATACAAGTTTATGCATATACAAGGTTTTTCATCGTAATGATTGTCACAAAATCATCACTCTTCACTCACATTCTATACATATTTTAATAAAGTTCAAGTCAATTATAATAATAATTATTACTAATTTATTATCATTTGCATTCGTTTTTTCTATTCTGCTGCTTCAGCTGATCGCATTAGCATGGCACGCTAGGGGTTTTCCTCCTTCTACAGGGTGCAGTGA